>NC_017167.1:1874428-2186833 GCF_000219875.1 Alicyclobacillus acidocaldarius subsp. acidocaldarius Tc-4-1 | reverse complement strand
GCATCTTTCGTTTCAGCCGTTTGACCAACCCGGTCACTTCAACTTGAAGTTCATCGAAAACGCCGCTTCTATCGCGGTGTTAAGCTTCCTCGGCTTCGACGCCATTAGCACCTTGGCAGAGGAAACGGAACGACCGGAGAAGACGGTGGGGAATGCCACCATCGCGTCGCTTGTCATCATCGGCCTCCTGTTTGTTGTACAGACGTACATGGCGGCGCTCGTCCATCCGAACTACGCGGACCTGAATCCGAACATGGCGTTCTTCCAAATTGCGAAAGAAGCGGGAGGCACGTTCCTCTACGTCGTCCTCCTGTTAGTCAACGCGGTGGCGTCAGGCATTGCGAATGCACTGGCCGCGCAGTCGGCCATCTCACGAATTCTGTATTCCATGGGCCGCGACAATCTGCTGCCCTTTTCGAAGTTCTTCTCCCGTGTAAGTCCGAGATTCCAAACGCCGGTCAATGCGACGCTGTTGGTCGCGGTGATTTCGCTGTTGGTGGCAAGCCTCGTGCCTCAAGAGACCATCACGACGCTGGTCAACTTTGGCGCACTGACTGCTTTCCTAATGTTGAACGCAACCGTGTTCGTGTACTTTTCCATTCGGCAGCGGGGTTTTCGGCACGTGTTCAGGTATTTGTTGTTTCCTCTCTGCGGTTTTGTGGTCATCGGTTATGTGTGGCTCGGATTTGATCGGACCACGTTCATCTTCGGCTTGAGCTGGATGGCGCTCGGGATCCTGATTGGGGCCGTCAAATCGAAAGGCTATCGGGAAGTTCCGCCCGTTTTGAAGGACATGTGACGAAGCGGAGGAGAAAACATGGAGGCGCAGACGCGAATCATCACGCTGTCCACGGGACACCACGTGTGGACGCGCAGAGTGGGGACGAGCCCCATTCGAATGCTTCTGTTACACGGCGGGCCCGGTGCGAGCCACGAGTACTTCGAGATCTTCGAGCCATATCTCACGAAGGCCGGGATCGAGCTATACTTCTACGACCAACTAGGCTCGTACTTTTCAGATCAACCTGACGATCCGTCCCTATGGACGCTCGACCGCTTCCGCCGTGAAGTGGAAGAAGTGCGACGTGCGCTCGGTTTGGGGGACTTCTACCTGTTGGGACAGTCCTGGGGTGGCATGCTGGCACTCGAATACGCGCTCGCCCATCCGCACGGGTTGAAGGGGCTCATCATTTCGAACATGACGGCGAGCATTCCTTCGTATGTGCGATATATCCAGGGGTTGCGCCAACAGCTTCCGAAGGAGATTCAAGAACAGCTGTTGGCGCACGAACAGCGCGGAGACTACGAATCCGAGGCTTACCAAGAGCTTCTGATTGAACACCTGTACAAAAAGCACCTGTGCCGCCTGGATCCGTGGCCGGACGCCGTGGTGCGGACGTTCGCGCACATGAACCAGCAGGTATACCACACCATGCAGGGACCCAATGAATTTGTGGTGACCGGCAACTTCAAGGACTGGGACCGCTGGGCCCATCTCCGCCAGGTCAGCGTGCCGACCCTCGTCATTGGCGCTCGCTACGACACGATGGACCCTGCCGACATCGAGGAGATGGCTCGTCGGATCCCGCGTGCGCGTTCAGCCATCTGTCCCAACGGAAGCCACATGTCGATGTGGGACGACAGCGGCGCGTATTTCGGCGCCATCGTGGGCTTCGTTCGCGACGTAGAGGAGGGGCGGGTCTGAGGTGTCCTCTTGGGAGATGGACGTGATCACCTTTCGAGCCGCCCGCCCGGCGGACCTCGAAGGCGTGGGGCGTGTGCACGTGGAGACGTGGCGTCAGGCGTATCGCGGTGTCGTGCCATCCTCGTTTCTCGCTCGCATGGATCCAGCTATGAGTGCCGAACGATTTCGAAAGCGCCTGTCAGATCCGAAGCAGGCTTTCTGGGTGGCGCTTGCGGGTGAGGACGTCGTCGGATTTGCGAGCGGTGGCCCGAATCGCTTGGCGGATTTCGAGGCGGATGCGGAGATTTACACGCTGTACGTATGTCCTTCATGGCAAGGGCGGGGCATCGGGCGGCGCCTCGTGGGCCAACTCGCCGATTGGTTTAAGCAGCAGGGGCATCAGTCGGTCGCCGTGGTCACCTTCCGGGCCAATCCATGGCGGCGATTTTATGAGCGACTGGGTGGGAGGATCGCCGGGGAAAAGACGTTCGAAGTCGATGGCGTGGCCCTGCCGGAAGTCGTGTATTGTTGGTCGGACGTCGAGGAGCTTCGCGAGCGGGCGAAGCGAGGCGCCCTACGTGGCGAGATCGACAGTTGTGTGCCGCTAGGGCCGTGCGGTAGATCGAGGGGGAACTCCGGATGACTTGGCTGGCCACCTTCAGAACTGCACGATGGCGGCCATGGTTCCTGGGGCTTATGGCCTCTTTGTTTTTCGCGGTGACGTTTGTGGCGAACGAGGTGGTGAGCCGCACGGGCGGATCGTGGGCCTGGAATGCGCCGCTGCGATACTTTCTTACACTGCCGATTCTGTTCACCTACGTCGCCTGGAAGGGGCGCTTGGGCGCGCTCTTAAAGTCCCTTCGGGGCGATTTCTGGCGCTGGGTGGCCTTCGGAACACTCGGATTCGGCTTGTTTTACGCCCCGCTTTGCCTCGCGAACGCGTACGGGCCTGCGTGGCTCGTGGCGGGCGTCTGGCAAACCACCATCGTGTGCGGCGTATTGCTCACGCCTTGGCTGAGCGCGCGCAGGCCCGACGGGCGCCACGCCCCTATCCCCGTCCGGGAGCTCGTGACTTCGCTCGGCATCGTGGCTGGTGCCATG
Organism: Alicyclobacillus acidocaldarius subsp. acidocaldarius Tc-4-1; assembly: GCF_000219875.1. Lineage (NCBI taxonomy): Bacteria > Bacillati > Bacillota > Bacilli > Caryophanales > Alicyclobacillaceae > Alicyclobacillus > Alicyclobacillus acidocaldarius. The sequence goes on along the minus strand of NC_017167.1, from coordinate 2,184,048 downwards.
CTCATGGAGATGGCGGACGCTTCCCAGATGTCGTGGGGGCGGGCGGCGCTTTGTGCGGCCAGTATTTTGATAGCGGCCACGGCATATCCTGCCGGCAACCGGATGGCCATGCGCGCCTACGCGGGGGAGTTCGACGCGCTGGAGCGGATGCTCGGTATGACCCTCGGAAGCCTGCCGTTTTGGCTCGCCTGGTCTTCGGTGAGCGCCGCAGCGGTCGGGTGGCCCACACCGCGGCAGATCGCCGGTGCGCTCCTGGTCGCCGTGTGTTCGGGCGTGATCGCCACAGCGCTCTTCTTTCGGGCCACGGACATGGCGCGCGAGTCCCCGCGAGCGTTGGCCGCGGTCGAGGCTACGCAGGCTGGCGAAGTGGTGTTCGCGCTGATCCTCGAACTCGCTGTGCTCCCGGGCGATCGCGTCGGACTGCTTGGCGCCCTGGGCGTGGCGACTGTCGTCGTCGGCTTGGTGATTCACGGGCTGGCCATGGCGGCGCGGCATGTTTCATCCGACGGCGGGGAGTGAGAGCACCTACCCGGCACTCGTCCCCAGAACGCTGCATTTTACGGGACAATCGGCTATGATGGGGAGACGGGTCCGAGCCCGCGACCGAAGACGAGGAGCGGGAGGTGCATCAACACGTGCATTCCGACATCCAACAGATGCTCCTGGCCGAGGGCTTGCTTTCCGAACGTGAGCTCTGGCTCGCCGATTGGCTTCGCCCGGAGCGACTGCTCCGGCTGCGCGACGTGCTCTTGCGGCGAACGGGATATCTTGCCATCGCATTGGAAGCGGTGGACGACGGGCACAATCAAGCCGCTATCCTGCGGAGCGCCGAGGCGTTTGGCGTGCAACATGTAGCCGTGATCGAGGGAAAGCAGCCATTTCAGCCGTCGAAGGGCGTGACGCAGGGCGCGCACAAGTGGCTGACCCTTCACCGCATGCCGGACATCGGCCGCGCCATTGACTTGCTGCACGCGCGCGGATTCCAGGTGTACGCCACGGATCTCGGCGAGGGCGCACAGCCTCTTGACGCGGTCGATCTCGCCCGCCCGACGGCCATCCTGTTCGGCAACGAGAAGGACGGCGTGTCGGCGGAGGCGCGCGAGCGGGCCGACGGGCGATTTTATATCCCGATGGCAGGGTTCGTTCAGAGCTTCAACGTGTCGGTGGCTGCGGCCATCGCCCTGTACGAACTGACGCGGAGGGCTCGGGAGGCAGCCGGCGACCGGTACGCGCTCGGCGCAGACGAGCGCCACAAGCTGTATGTGACGTGGTGCCTTCGTTCTCTTCATGGCGCCACCCGTGAAGAGGCGCGCCGCAGGCTGGAGGCGAGCGGATTTGCGCTCGACGAGGACCTATTCGACGAGGATACCAGGGACTTCAGCGAAAGCGAACCGGATGGGGCGCGTGTCTAGGCCCGGGCCGCGAGAAGCCCGGGCCGTTTCGCTTGGTCAGAAGCCGTGGCGCGGATCATTGATGAAGTCGATGGATCCGCATTCGGGACACACAAAGACGTGCACGGCGACGTTTCGCTCCAAAGCGGTGTTGAGCAACTCCTCGTCGCGCTCGCCGAGGAACAGGTCGGTCAAGAGACCTGCGCCGCGGCTCAGGCCGCCCGTGCGAAGCGCGTGCGCCCCGTGGTACTGCATGGGCACCTGGCAGCGAACGCAGAGATGGTCGTGGTGATACTGGCCGTCCTGGCCGAGGCCTTCCGCTGCGCGGCGCAACATATCAAAAAACCCCATGATCTTCTCCCCTCCGGCGCCCATCGGCATGGGGCGCTCACCCCGATCTTCGCGGCGCCAAGACATAATTCCTCCCAAACTGCGCAAGTTGATCGAAGCAGGGTGCGTCGCGTGCGAAGAACCCGGGTGATCCCAAACGAGACGCGCGAATCCCGCGGGAGAGGAAGAGGGCCCTTCGTGACGAGTTTCGACCTGATGGAGAGTCTGAGGCGCGAATTGACGGACATGACGCGCGTGTACTGGCTGGAGCACAATTTGGGTACCTGGCAGTGGTGGCTCTTTGTCAGCCTCGCCATCGTACCATGGCTGGTGTTTGTCCGATTTGTCGATCGCGCCCGGCTGACCGAGGTGCTCCTCTACGCGCTGGTGGTAGGCCTGGTAAGTTCCGTGCTCGACATCATCGGCTCCGATCTGATGCTCTGGGGCTACAAGGTCCGCCTCCTCTGGTTTGTGTATCCGACGCTGCTCTGTACGGACATGACCATCATTCCGGTCACGTTCGCGCTCATCTACCAGGCGTGCAGGCGCTGGTGGACGTTCGCGCCGGTCACGCTTGTTTTCAGCATCCTGGACGCCCTGATGGAACCCGTTTTTCACTGCTTCGACATCTACGTCTCATATCACTGGAATCTTCTCTATTCCATCCCCATCTATCTGGCGCTCGCGTCAGCCGCGAAGTTCATGTTGGACGCCTTGACGGCATCGGAGCGGCGCCATCGGTTGCGAACGTCGCAGCCAGATCCGAAATAACGTGACCACATTGGTGATGGCCCTCGAGGCCACATTGTGGTTCAATGGGATTGGACTTTGACCCCCAGACAAAGAGGTGAGCCCATTCCCACATGGAACCCTGTCTGCATCCGACCCTCGTTGACGAGACCTCGCTCGTCCCGTATCTTGACCTCGCGCGTGAAACCGGTTACCGTTACGTCGACGTCCCGTTTCACTGGTTGGAAGCCGAGGCGGAGCGACGCGGCGACGCGGCCGTGGAAGCCATGTTTCAAAAGCGCGGCCTCGTGCTCGCCAACCTCGGCCTCCCGCTCAATCTGTACGACGCAGAACCGGCGTTCCTGCGCGATCTCTCGCTTCTGCCGGATCGGGCCCGTCTGTGCCTGAGGCTTGGCGCGCGCAGCGTGACGGCGTTTCTGTGGCCTTCGATGGACGAGGAGCCGGTGCGCTACATTTCTCAGCTCGCGCGCCGCATCCGCCAGGTGGCGGTGGAGCTCTTGCCGCTCGGCATGCGCGTGGGCCTGGAGTACGTCGGCCCGCACCACTTGCGCCACCGGAGGTATCCGTTCGTGCAGTCGCTCGCGGACCTGAAAACGTTTTGGGAAGCCATCGGTGCGCCCAACGTCGGCGCGCTCGTCGACAGCTACCACTGGTACACCGCGGGAGAGCACGAAGACGATCTCGCCCAGCTTCCGCCGGAAAAGGTGGTCTACGTGCATATCAACGACACCCAGGACGCGCCGGAGGACGCGCACGACGGCAGGCGCCTCCTGCCGGGCGATGGCCGAATTCCGCTCGTGCCTTTTTTGCGCGGGCTGTATCGCGCCGGCTACCGCGGGCCGGTGGCGGCCGAGGTGTTGCACGAGGCGCCGCTTGACGGCACAGGGGAGTCGCGGGTGCGCCTCGTCCGAGAGCGCCTGGAACAGTTCATCGCGTTGGCGAAGGGAGAGAACTGAATGCCCGACATCGCGCTGCAGATGTACACGCTGCGCAAACCGCTGGAGGACGATTTCGACGGGACGCTCCGCCGCGTGGCCGAAATCGGTTTCCGCCTGATTGAGCTTCACCACTACGGGCCTTATACCGCGGGGGATTTGCGTCGCCGCCTCGACGAGTTGGGGCTTCGCGCGATTTCCGCCCATGTCCCGTTGGCTCGCCTGGAGTCCGAGATGGATGGCGTGCTCGAAGAAGCGCGGGCGCTTGGCCTCGAGTACGTCGTTTGTCCGTGGCTTCCCGCCGAGCGCCGCGAAGATTACGCGGCCTTGGCCGACGTGCTCGCCCGCGCGTCGGAGCGCCTGCGCGCGGCAGGGCTTGGCTTCTCGTATCACAACCACGATTTCGAATTCGTGCCTTACGAGGGGCAGACGGCGCTCGACTGGCTGCTTGGGCGCGTGCCCGATGCGGGCCTCGAGCTCGACGTGTACTGGGCGCATCACGCGGGGTTCGATCCCGTCGAGATCATCCGGCGCTATCGCGGACGCCTGGATCTCCTGCACGCGAAAGACGCCACGCCGGATGGGCACTTCGCGGCGGTAGGGACGGGCGTGCTCCCCTGGGATGCCATCTTCCAGGCGTCCGCGGAAGCAGGGGTGCGGTACGTGATCGTCGAACAGGACGTCTGTCCGGGCGATCCGTTCGAGGCCATCGCCACCTCGCTCCAATTTTTGCAGTCGCGTCTGTGACGCGGCACGAAGGGAGGCTGTTGTATGAAACTCGGCATTTTCACCGTGCTCTTCAGCCAAATGCCGTTCGAAGAGATGCTCGATCACGTCGCCGCGGCGGGCGTGGATGCGGTCGAGATCGGCACAGGCGGTTACCCCGGAAACGCGCACTGCGATCGGGAAGCGCTCCTAGCCTCTCCGGAGAAGCGGTCCGCATTCCTCAACGCCATCACCTCGCGCGGGCTCGAGATCTCGGCGCTCTCGTGCCACAACAATCCGCTCCATCCGAACGCGGAGGTGCGCCAGAAGGCGGATCAGGAGCTGCGCGAGACCATCCGGTTGGCCGCGGAACTCGGCGTGAAGACGGTCGTCACGTTCTCCGGCTGCCCCGGAGAATCGGAGCGCTCGGAGAATCCCGTCTGGGTCACCTGCCCGTGGCCAGAGGAGTATTCGCGCGTGCTCGAGTGGCAGTGGAAGGAGAAAGTCATTCCGTACTGGACGGAGATGAACCGGTTCGCGGCCGATCACGGCGTGCGCATCGCCATCGAGGCGCACCCTGGGTTCGTGGTGTATAACGGAGAGACGCTCCTGCGCCTGCGCGAGGCGTGCGGCGAGCAAATCGGCATCAACTTTGATCCGAGCCACATGTTCTGGCAGGGGATTGATCCCGTCGAGGCTGTGCATGCCCTCGCGCCGCACCGGTGCATCTTCCACGTGCACGCGAAGGACACGGGCTTCAACAAGCACAACGTGGCGCGCGACGGCGTGCTCGACACGAAGCCGTACCGCGAGGAGCTGAAACGGGCCTGGATCTTCCGCACGGTAGGCTATGGACACGATCAGCAGACCTGGGCGGATCTTTTGAGCGCCCTGCAGATGAACGGGTACGACGGTGTCATCTCCATCGAGCACGAGGACAGCCTCATGTCCATCGAAGAGGGATTCCAGAAGGCCGTCGCGTTTTTGCGGCCGCTCGTGATCCGCGAAAAACTTCAGCAGATGTGGTGGGCCTAAGAGGAGGACATCGAAGTGACAGACAAGATTCGCGTCGGTATCGTGGGGGCGGGCGGCATTGCCCAGCAGGTGCATATCCCCAATTACAAGAAGTGCGGAGAACAGGTGGAAATCGTGGCCGTCTGCGATGTGGCGGTAGATCGCGCGGAAGAGGCGGCCAAGCGGTGGGGCATTCCGCACTTTTTCAAGACCGTGGATGAGATGCTGGAAAAGGCAGAGCTCGACGTGGTGAGCGTCTGCACACCCAACAAATTCCACAAGGATGCGACAGTGAAGGCGCTCGAGGCGGGCTGTCACGTGCTGTGTGAGAAGCCGCCGGCCATGACGGTGGAAGAGGCGCAGGCGATGGCGGAAGCGGCGAAGAAGAGCGGGAGACACCTGTCGTACGGGTTCCACTATCGGCACACGAGCGAGGTGGACTGCCTGAAGCGGTTCATCGACGCAGGGGAGCTCGGCGAGATCTACGCCGGCACGGCCATCGCGGTGCGGCGCCGCGGCATCCCGGGCTGGGGCGTGTTCACGAACAAGGAGCTGCAGGGCGGCGGGCCGCTCATCGACATCGGCTGCCACATGCTCGACACGGCGCTGTACCTCATGGGCTACCCCGAGCCGACGATGGTGTGGGGGGCAACGTATCAAAAGCTCGGCACGCGCAAGGGCGTCGGGCTTCTCGGCGACTGGGATTGGGAACACTTCACCGTGGAAGACATGGCGCGCGGCATGATTCAATTCGCGAATGGGGCGACGCTCGTCATCGAGTCGGCGTTCGCGGCGAACGTGAAGGAGCGCGACGTCATGAATGTGAAGTTGATGGGCGATGTGGGCGGCGCCAACGTCTTCCCGCTCGAAATCTACCAGGAGAAGCACGGCGCGCTCATCGACGTCACGCCTGCGTACTTGCCGGAAATCTCGCCCTATGAGCGCGAGATCCGCCGCTGGGTTGACGCGTGCCTGACGGGCGAGCCGCCGCTGTCCACGGCCGAGCAGGGGGTCAAGCTGCAGCGCATCTTGAACGGCCTCTACGAATCCGCGGAGCGGGGCGAACCCGTGAGGCTGTAGGCGGGGATAGGAGGAATCGGGATGCCGAAGCGTTCGATTCGAATCGGCATGGTGGGCTATCAATTCATGGGCAAAGCCCACAGCCACGCGTATCGAGACCTCGACTTCTTTTTCGACGAGCTCCCCGTCACGCCGGTGCTGCAGGCCATCGCCGGGCGGAGTGAGGAGCCGCTTCGGCGGGCGGCCGAGGCGTACGGCTTCGCGTCGTACGAGACGGACTGGCGGCGGTTGGTGGAGCGCGACGACATCGACGTGATCGACATCGTGACGCCGAACAACGCGCACGCCGAGATCGCCATCGCCGCGGCGGAGCACGGCAAGCACGTGATCTGCGAGAAACCGCTCGCCATGACGGTGGACGAGGCTGTCCGCATGCGCAACGCGGTGCAGGCGGCAGGTGTCCGTCACCTCGTGTGCCACAATTACCGGTACGCGCCGGCTGTACAGTTCGCGAAGCGGCTGATCGACGACGGGCGCCTGGGGCGGATCTACCACGTGCGGGCGCAGTATCTGCAGGACTGGATCATGGACCCCGACTTTCCGCTCGTGTGGCGCCTGCGCAAGGACGTGACGGGATCGGGAGCGCTCGGCGACATCGCGGCGCACATTCTGGATCTCGCCCGGTTTTTGGTCGGCGAAATCCGCGAAGTCGCGGCTTGCATGGAGACGTTTATCAAGGAGCGGCCCCTGGGCGAGATGGCCGGCGGGCTTGAGGCGAGAGCGTCTGGCGGCACGGGGCACGTCGACGTGGACGACGCCGTGGCCTTCCTCGCCCGCTTCGACAACGGGGCGATGGGCGTGTTCGAGGCCACGCGCTTCGCGGGCGGGCATCGAAACGGCAATCAGTTCGAGATTAACGGCGAGAAGGGATCTCTTCGCTGGAACCTCGAGGACATGAACTGGCTCGAGGTCTACTTCCACAGCGACGAGCCGGGATTGCAAGGGTTCCGCCGCATCAACTGCACGGAACCCTTACACCCGTACGCGGAGCGGTACTGGCCCGCGGGGCACATCATCGGCTACGAGCACACGTTTTTGAACCTGTTTGGCGCGTTTTTCAAGGGTTTGGTCGAAGACCAGCCTGTGAAGCCCGACTTCGAGGACGGCGTTCGCAATCAATGTGTGTTGGAGGCAGTCGAGAAGGCCGCGGCGTCGAGGTCGTGGGAAAACGTGGAGTACCGCTGAGCGGACGGCCTTGCACGGACTTACGAATTTGCAGTACAATGGCGACAAGTGAACAGGAACCTTCGGGGCAGGGTGAAATTCCCGACCGGCGGTGATGGCCTTTGGCCTAAGCCCGCGACTCGCCACGTTGTGGCGACGGATTTGGTGAGATTCCAAAGCCGACGGTGAAAGTCCGGATGGGAGAAGGTTCGCGGTGGTCGCAGCGCGCAGGTGCGCCGTCATGGCTGTGAGAGACAGCCTTCGGTGTGCGCTCGTGGCGTACGCCGTGTCTTGTTGCGGTCCAACAGCCCCGGGGGACGAAGGTTCCTCGGGGCTTCGCGCGTTTGCGGCACCCAGTTCTCCATGTGCTCCCAGGGTTCCTCCGGAGAAACGATAGAACGCGGAGGGACGCCCTGTGAAGGACTTATCCACTTCGTCTCGCGCGAGCAACCACGGTTCGCTCTGGCTCATCGCGTGCGGAGCCGCGCTGTGGGGGCTCGACGCGCTTTTCATTCTCGCGCTTCAGCACTGGTTCACGTCGATTGAAATCGTCTGCTTCGAGCACGTGTTGCTCGCGCTTTACGCGATCCCGGTGCTCGTCCGCAGGCGGCGGGAATGGCTGGAGCTCGGCGCCGCGGATTGGCTCGCCGTCCTGTTTGTCGCGTGGGGCGGCTCGGCCGTGGCCTCCATCCTGTTCAACGTCGGGCTCGCCGTGGGCATCCGATCCGACGCCGTGAATGAGGTCCTGCTTTTGCAGAAGCTTCAGCCGGTGTTCGCGCTGTTGTTGGCCGCCATCGTGCTGGGCGAGCGGGTCCGGCGCGCGTATTGGCCGTGGTTCGCGGTGGCTCTCATAGGCGCGTACATCCTGACCTTCGGCTTCACATGGCCCTCCTTGACCCATGCGAGCGCGTGGGCCGGCTTGTGTGCGCTCGGGGCGGCGTTTCTGTGGGGCGGATCCACCGTCATGGGCAAGCGCGTGATGCGAAAGGTTTCGTTTCCCACGATGACGGCCCTTCGCTTCGGATCCGCGCTGCCGCTTCTCGTGGCGCTCACCCTCTTCGGTCACCCGAACTGGTCCCGGGTGGCAGACGGCTTGGGGCACTGGGCTGTGATGGGCAACCTGATCTACCAGACGGTGGTGCCGAGCCTGCTCAGCCTGTTGGTGTACTATCGGGGGCTTGGTGGCGTCAAGGCTTCGTATGCCACGTTGGCGGAGCTCGCGTTTCCGGCCACGGGACTCGCGGTGAACGCGCTATTCTTGAATCAGACGGTGCATGCGGCCCAGTGGGTGGGCTTTGCGCTCGTGTGGATGGCGGTGTACGCGCTCTCGCGCATGGCGGATAGCTCGGATCTCGGTGAGAGGAGCGTTCGGGAGGCGTCGGCGGGCACGGCGGCCTGAGCGGAAGATGTCATCGTCCGCCGGTCCATGCACGTTCCACCGAGGAAGGGCGAGTATCGAGAGCAAAGGCGGCGGTTCTCCCTTGAGGAGATCCGCCGCCGCTGACTACAACAGGCCCTTCTTCCAATGCCACTTGTCCGTGATTTCCTCGCCTCGATGCACGATGGCCCGAGACACGTGCGAAATCCTGTGCCACGCAGAGGTGCCAAACGCCTTCGAGTATCGGCCGTGATCGCCCGCGAGGCTTACGAAGCTCATGAGGAGAAGCGCAAAGCTCAGGCTGAGGGCGGTGAGCCGTTTGCGCCGCACATACCCCTTGGCCGAGATAGGCTGCAAGTCCTCCTTGGGTTGCGCGGGAAAGGCAATAATCTGCGCGCTCCTCACGGTCGTCTTCTTCGATGCGTGTTCTTCATCGGCCTGTCCCTTCGGCTGAAACATTGTGATGAGCTCGCGAAACTCCGCGACATCGCGGCGACACGCTGGGCACGTGGCGAGGTGGCGTTCGAATCGCTTCTTCACCAGCTCGTCTTTCAGTTCGTTCAGCGCGTAATCGACGCAATAGGAACAGATGGACGGGTTGTCCAAATGGTTCTCACCCTCTTGACGGAATCCATACCCCATCGTTTTTCAGTAAACCACGATCCAGCGCGATTGAGAAGCCCTTTCTTCGAGTCGCCGTTCAAGGTACAGTGAAACTGGCAACGGCATTCAAAGGGAGGGCGCATATGGCAAGCATTGTTTCCACCAAGCCGCTCAGCGCGGCGCAACGCGAGAAGCTGTCCCGCTTCGGCGACGTGGCTTGCCCGCAGGAAGGTCAGCGGTTCTCGCAGGCCGAACTGTTCTCTGCGCTTCACGACGCCGTGGGGCTCATCACATTCGGCACGCGCGTCGACGAGACGCTCCTCGAACAGGCGCCGCATCTCAAGGTGGCATCCACGGCCTCCGTGGGCTATGATCATTTCGACCTCGCCGCCATGCGGAGGCGGCGCATCCTCGGCGCACATACGCCGCATGTGCTCGACGACACCGTCGCCGATCTCGGCATGGCGCTCATGCTCGCAGTGGCCCGCCGCATTGTCGAGTTGGACGCCTACGTCCGCAGAGGCGACTGGAAGAAGGGCGACGAAGAGGTCCTCTACGGCGTCGACGTGCATCACCGGACGCTCGGCATCGTGGGCATGGGCCGCATCGGCCGCGCGCTCGCCAAACGCGCGAAGTTCGGATTCTCCATGAACATCCTATACCACGCGCGATCCCGCCACGACGACGTGGAGCAGGCGTTCGGCGCGCGCTACGCGGACCTGCCGGATCTCCTTCAGGCTTCAGACTTCGTGGTCTTGCTGACGCCGCTCACACCGGAGACCGAGAACCTCATGAACCAGGATAGATTCAGGTTGATGAAACCAAGCGCCATCTTCATCAACCTTTCGCGTGGAAAGACGGTGGATGAGGACGCATTGGTTCAAGCCTTGCGCGAAGGTTGGATCCGCGGCGCTGGGCTCGACGTGTATCGCCAGGAGCCCGTTCCATCGGATCACCCTCTCCTCTCTCTTTCCAACGTCGTCTGTGTGCCTCACATCGGCTCGGCGACGCAAGCGACGAGAACCGCCATGCTCGATCTCGCCATCGACAACTTGATTGCCGTGCTAGAGGGCCGGCCGAAGGATGCGTATATCGTGCCGGAACTGAAAGGCCTGGAAGAGGAGGGATCAACATGTGGCCTGTAAAATGTAAGCCGGTCGCCATGGAGCGGATCTGGGGCGGCGATGAGTTGAAGCCGATGTTTGGGGTAACGACGGATCGCCCCATCGGCGAATACTGGGTGATCTCCGCACATCCGAACGGCATGAGCGTGGTGGATGGCGGCCCGCTCGATGGCAAGACGCTGCAGGAGTTGGTCGAGACCTATCCGGAAGCCTATCTCGGCCGGCACTCGCCCCAGAAGCGGTTTCCGCTGCTCGTCAAGTTCATCGAAGCCCACGATGATCTGTCGGTTCAGGTCCATCCGGACGACGCCTACGCGGAAGCCCACGAGGGCGACGCCGGCAAGACGGAGGCCTGGTACGTGCTCGACGCTCCGCCGGACGGGCGGGTGATTCTCGGCCACTCGTTCCCCGACCGGGAGACCTACCTTCGCGCCGTGCGGGAGGGCCGGGTGCGCGATTACTTGACCTATCGCCCCATTCGGAAGGGCGATCTCGTCTTTGTGCCGTCCCGCACGCTGCACGCGTTGCTCCGGGGCACCAAGGTGCTCGAGGTGCAGCAGACCTCCGACGTGACGTACCGCGTGTACGACTGGGATCGGGTCGATGCCAACGGCAAACCGCGCGAGCTGCACATCGAAAAGGCGGCGGACGTGATCGCCTACGGCACAGAGCCGCCCGAGCCAAAGCCGATGGCGGTGGTGGACGAACCCGGGTTTGAAATGGTGCGACTGGTCTCGTGCCCGTATTTCACGATCGATCGCGTCCGCGTGGCGCAACGAGCCGCCGAGATGGAACAGGGCGTGCGCGGGAATCCGGACTGCGCGATGGTGGTGGAAGGATCGGGGCACCTTCGCTGTGTCGCGGAGGGCGAGGAGATGCGTCTGCCCGTGAAGGCGGGGGATGCGCTCGTCATCCCGGCGGACGTGCCTCGGTACGCGTGGGAGGCGGACGAGGCGCTCACGGTCATCCGCGCGTTCTACGGCTCGTCCGGGCCGTAACGGATCTGCTCATACGCGCGGAGTAGGGCCGGATCGCCCGGATCCCGAAGTTCGTCGGGCAGGCGGCCGACCAACGAGCGGATGGTCTCGGCTCGTGCGAGGGTGTGCCCTGTGCGGTGCCAGGCGCGCAAGCGCTGCTGCATGCGGACGCGCACGGGCTCGGATGTGGGCACGAGCCGAAACCCATCTTCAATTCGCCGCTGGGTGATGCGCGAAGGAACAGCCTCTGGGGTGCGCGAAAGCTCGCGGTTTCGAACGAGCCCGCGCGCCATCCACCCTAGCGCCACGAGCAGGGCCACGGCGACGGCGGCTGCGGTCAACACGAGCGGCATGGGGACGGCCGTGTGCGCCGCGGCCGCGGGCTGCCGGAGCCCGAGCGGCGGGTGGTTTGCCGCGGTCGGCCTGCCTGTCACGGCGCGTGGTCGAGCGATTCGGGGCAAAATGGCCACGAGCGCCGCACCCGCTGCGACCAGGCCGGCCGTCGTGATGGACAGGCGGACGACCGCCTTGAGCAACCGGACAGGCACGTCGCGGAAGGCCACGGCGAGCGCGATGGGCGCAAACCATGCGCGTTCCAAGCGCGAGCCGTAAGTCAGCCGATGCGCGGCCCGCGCCGTCGCCACGGCTGCGAGCATGGTGAGGCACGGATAAGCCGTGGCCACGGCTTGCCCTGCAGGGGTCGGCGCGGCCAGCGGCCGTACGAAGACGAGGTAGGTCACCCAGCCCGTCACGACGATCCCGGTCGCGGCGCGAACTAAGCCGCGACTCGCGAGGGCGATGTCGCCGTAGGTCGCGAAGGGGAGCCACAGTGCTGCGGCGAGGATGGATGCAGCGATGCCTGCGGCGAGCCAGCCCGGCCGGTGAAGCGGAACAAAGCCCGCTGCGCTGCACACCGCTCCTGCGACGGCGCCAAGGGCAGCGGCCTGTGGAGCGGGGCGCCGCGCCGCGGCGGCCGCACAGGCGCTCGACGCCCATGCCGAAACGGTGAGCCAGATGAGATCCCCGAAGTCACCCGAGCGACTCCAGAACAAGCTCGCGATGGCCCACGCGGCCATCATCCCCTGAGATCCACTCATCAACGCGCGAAAGGTGAGAGGCGCGTCCGCGAGGCCGATGTACGACCGCCTCCCTGATTGAAAGCTGCCGCGATTACCTGTTCGCATCGTGTGAAGCCTCCACGGTTGCGTCTTGACGATCTTCTTCCGCGGATGGACGGGCCGAAATCCATGTGACCTGAACCCCAAAACGGGACGTCCAGCTTTTTGCGGCGCCCTCTGCGCGTGGGCTCAGGACAATCCAGTGCCGCGGCGACGAAGGGGATCGCGCCAATGCGGTCGCCAGCGCGTCGAGATCGCACGTCGCGATGGGCTGGGCGTGCGCGAGCAGGGATGCGACGCCCTCTGCAGAGAGCCACGCGATGGTCGCCCGCTGCCGATTCCCACAGGCGGCGTTGGTGGCGAAATCCACGCGCCCGCCGCCGCGCGTGAGCCACTGCGCGATGGCGAGCGCCTGCTCGCACATGGCGTCAAACGTGTCGGGATGGAGCGCGCCCGCCCAATAAGGATCGGTCGCCTGGGCGCTCAGGACGATGGCCCAGTCCGGCGCCTCGGTGGTGAAAAATTCCTTGACCATCAGTTGGCCGAGCCGCGCCGATGCGCGCCAGTGGATGTGGCGGACAGGATCGCCCATGACGTAGGGTCGCACGCTGCGCAGCGCGGTCTCATCAGGAAACGCGCGGGATTCGCGGGTCATCCACCCGGAAGGGGCGAATGGAAAGTGTGGTCCCACGCGTAGTTGGCGGGGCCGCACCGCGAGGGACACCCGGTTGTCCAGGGCGATGTGGGTGTCGAGGAGGCCTAATCCCTCGCTGAGTGCCGCGCGCGCCTGAACGGGGTGGGCTGGGCCCCGACGCCAAGCGTACGCGCGGAACTCGATGTCTGCTTGGCGACGTGGGAGGACGGAGAGCGCCACACGCCCAAGGCGCGACGCTTGTTCGCAATGAAAGGACAGCTGTGGCGGCAGCTCGATCTCGACCTCGGCCAAGGGGATGGGCATCCAGGACCGATTGACGAGCGTCACGCAGAGACTCACTTCATCACCGGGGTTCATCTCCGCGCGGCTGGCGGTCAGGAAGCCCTCGACGCGCCCCGAGACTGCGCGAGCAAATGCGCGCGGCCATAGCCAAAGGGCCATCACGATGAGCAAGGGAAGCCACAGCCAGATCACGGCGAACTCACTTCGCGTTCGTGCGGCACCGGCGTGTCGCCGAGGATGGATTCGAGGAGACGATCTCGCTCCCCGCGATCCGCCCACGCGATGTCATACACGAGTCGGTGGCGCATCACAGGAACAAACGCCTCTTGAACGTCGTCGGGAGTGACGAAGTGCCGCCCCGCGAGGAGGGCGAGCGCCTGCGAGAGCCGCACGAGCCACACAGCCGACCGAGGGCTTGCACCGAGGGAGATTTGGTCGTGATCGCGCGTGCGCCTGGCGAGCGATACGGCGTAGCGCACCACGTCGTCGTGCACGAAGACCCTCTGGGTCATGTGTTGCAGCTTGACAAGCCGGTCGGCGCCAAGGACGGGGGCCGGGGCAGGGCCGTCCGCCCCTTCGGCCATGACGCGCTTGACCATCTCAATCTCGAGGGATTCCGGCAGATACCCGAGGGATACCTGCACGAGGAACCGGTCGAGTTCCGCCTCGGGGAGGGGGAAGACGCCCTGCGACTCGACGGGATTCGCGGTCGCGAGGACAAAGAACGGCCGCGGCAGGGGTCTCTCTTCGCCGTCGACGGTCACCGCGCGTTCGGCCATCGCCTGAAGAAGCGCCGACTGCGTACGGGGAGTGGCCCGGTTGATCTCGTCAAACAACAGGACTTGCGTGAAGATGGGACCCGGGTGGAACCGGAACGCCTCCTCGCGCGGATGGTACACCGTGGTTCCGATGACGTCCGCGGGGAGGAGATCCGGCGTACCCTGCACCCGGGCGAACGACAGCCCGAGCGCAGCAGCGAGGGAGGAGGCGAGTTTTGTCTTGCCTGTTCCGGGTACGTCTTCAAGGAGCGCGTGGCCTCCGGCAAGGCACGCGGCGACGAGCAACTTCACGGCCTGATCTTGGCCCACGACGCAATGGCACACTTCTCGGATGACGGCGTCGAGGTCCGGCTTTGCCTGCGCGACCGATTCCGACGTCCACGTCTCGTGCATGTCATTCCTTCCTTTCTGTATCCTTCGATGGCGCCTGCCACGCTCACTGGAAGAACCATCCGTGACTGAACAACCCTGCGCCGAGCGTCCCCACCGTGGCGAACGCCGAAAACACCATCCAATAGAGCGGCGCAGTGGGGCGCTGGACGAAGCTGCGGGCGATGCCGGCGGCCGCGGGATACGCGACGGCAGCGAAGCGGAGCGTGCTCTCGAGCGGATTGTGCGGCATGTTGGCGCAAAGATCGATGACTGCCAAGCCCCACATCCACAGACCGCTTTCCAGACTATCGATAATTCTGCCATCTTGGGGCGCCAAAAGAAAGCGATCTCGCCAGATGGCCAGTCCGCCTTGCACGCAGAGGAGTCCTACGACGAATACGGTGACGAGGCCCACCGAGGTGAACGCGCGCTCGGCCAGGGCGTCCCGCACGTTGACAAATGGCCAAGTCCAATGGCGGTGCCAGCTCGATTCGGCTGCGAAGATTGCGAATGGCGTGCCAAACCGGTGCCACATATAGAGCGCATAGGCTGCGGGCGTGATGCAGAAGGAGGCCGTGAAGCCCATGGCCGCGAGGAAGCGGCGGAATCTGACCAGTCTCAGGACAAACAGAATGGCGAATGCGCCGAGATCGTGAAAGGATGGGGCGAGGAAGGCGCCGAGGCAGGCCGCGGCCAGGCGCCGCTTGTCCCGTGGGCGCTGAAGGCCCCAGAGGATGACAAGAAATGCCGTCAACGTGTACGTCTCGGTATAAAGCGAACTGAAGATGATGGCGCACGGGTTGGCGGCGAGCAGCATGGCCGCTGGAAACCCCGCGCCCTTCCATTCTTGCTCCGCGATGGTGTAGGCGAGCACGAGATCCAGAAGAAACAGCAGATTGGTGAGCACCCACGCGCCTTCGATGCCGAGCGCGTGAACGAGGATGGGCAGCCCGGGCAGGAAGGCAGCCGCTTTGTCGTAGGGGACGAAGGGCACGGAGTTCCCCGTCGGGATGAACGTCTTCTGCACGGTCAAGGGAAACACGTACCCGTAGCGGGCGATGTCCACGAACCACTGGCTGTCCCACTGGACGAAGTTGTCGAGCCACGTGCCAGTGACGGCGAGCCTGGCCGGCGCGTCGCCAATCGGGCCGAGGAGCCCAATGAGCACAATGATCCAGTGCGTCGCCCAAGCGGTGAGGACGTGCCGGACGAGGGGGACTCGAGAGAGCCGCTCTTGAACGTTCAATGAAACTTCGCTCCCGTCTGTGTGCTTTGCGCGCGAAGTTTTGCGCGGGAATTCCGACTGTGGTATACATAGAAATCGGAAAAGGATAGGGTTTGTCCTACCCGTCTATTCATTCTCTGACACCAGGCCGGAATTCCTGCTTGGGATCCCCGGGTGTCCCAAGGCGCCCCAAGCGGGTGCTCCGTCATGCCCAGTGCGCGTGGAAGAGGGGTTCACAATGGCGAACGAACAACCTGGATCATTGCAGACGTTCTGGCATCAGTTCTCAGGGCCGAACTTGGCCTACCTGCTTGAGCAGTATGAACAGTATCTCGCGGATCCCAACGCCGTGCCGGAGGACGTGCGCAGCTTATTCGCGCAATACGGGGATCCGGCTCAGGCGGTATCTGCTTCACCGATAGAGACACAACCGGTGTTCGGACCTCAGGTTTCCGCTTTGTCGCCTCGCACGCTGGAGGCCGCGGCAAAGGCCTACCAGCTGGCGCAAGCCATCCGCGCGAACGGCCATCTTGCGGCGGATACGGATCCGCTGTTTGCTCCCGAAGGTTCTCCCGAATTGGAGCCGTCCACGTACGGCCTTGTGGAAGCCGATCTCGCCTCTCTACCCGCTTCGGTGGTGGGAGGCCCCATCGCGCAAACCGCGCCTAACGCACTCGCGGCCATCGAGGCGCTGCGGAAGGCGTATTGCAGTGACCTCGGCTACGAGTTTGCCCATCTTTCGAGCCGCGAAGAACGGGCGTGGTTCGAGGATCAGATTGAAAATCGGCGTTTCCATCAGCCGCTCACGCTGGACGAAGCGAAGGCGCTTTACGAGTTGCTGGCGCGCGCGCAGCTGTTCGAGCGGTTCATGCACAAGCGCTTCGTAGGCCAGAAGCGGTTCTCGGTCGAAGGTGTCGACGCGCTCGTTCCCATGGTGGATGCGCTTGCGAAGATGGCAGTAGACGCCGGTTTCGATCACGTCTTCATCGGCATGGCACACCGCGGCCGATTGAACGTCCTCGCTCACGTGCTGAAGAAGCCCTACGAGCGCATCTTCTCCGAGTTCCACGCCGGCAATGGCATGGCTTCGGACGAGGAACTCGCGGAGTACATGCTCGGCTGGGGCGGCGATGTGAAGTACCACATGGGCTGGACGCGCACTTTCGAGACTGCGAACGGCCGAAAGGCGCGGTATGTGTTGTCGAACAATCCAAGCCACCTGGAATTCGTCGATCCCGTCGTCGAAGGCATGACGCGCGCGGCGCAGGACGACCGCACGCGTCCCGGGCAGCCCGTCCAGGACGTGCACAAGGCGTTTCCCATCCTGGTTCACGGGGACGCCGCGTTCACTGGCGAGGGTGTCGTGGCTGAGACGCTCAACTTCTCGAAGATCCCCGGCTATTACACCGGCGGAACGGTGCACATCATCGCCAATAACCACCTCGGTTTCACCGCGGACCCGGAGCAGGGCCGGTCGACGCGTTACGCGAGCGACATCGCCAAAGGCTACGATCTGCCGGTGGTTCACGTCTCCGCGGACAATCCGGAAGCCTGCCTGCGTGCGGTACGCCTCGCCTTCCTGTATCGCGAGACGTTCCAGAAGGACGTCGTGATTGACCTCGTCGGGTATCGCCGTTGGGGCCACAACGAGTCGGACGATCCCGCGATGACGCAGCCGGTGATGTACGCGAAAATCGCCTCCCATCCGACTGTGATGGAAATCTACGCAAACGAGCTCGTCTCGCGGGGCGCGTTCACGGCAGCGGATCTGCAGAAAATCGATCAGGCCATCGACGAGGAATTGCTGCAGGCCTACAAGAAATACCCGGAGATCCACACGCCTGCGGCCATCACGGACTTCTCGGAGCCCACGGAGGACGCAAGTCCCGTACCTCTGGAGGAACTGAAGGAGATCAACCGGGCTCTCCTGGAGACGCCGCCCGACTTCACCGTGTACCCAAAGCTGAAGCGTATCCTGGAGCGGCGCCGAGACGCGCTCGACGGAGGCGACATCGACTGGGCGCACGCCGAAGCCTTGGCGTTTGGAACCATCCTGCGATCCGGCACGCCCATCCGCATGTCCGGCCAGGATTCGGAGCGCGGAACGTTTGGTCAGCGCCACCTCGTGCTCCACGACGCGAACACCAATGCTCGCTACGCTCCGCTCCAGCATCTGCCGGGAGCCAAGGCGAGCTTCGTCGTGTACAACAGTCCGCTCTCGGAGACGGCCGTGATCGGATTCGAATACGGCTATTCGGTGGAAGCCAAGGACGCGCTCGTGTTGTGGGAAGCGCAGTACGGCGACTTCGCCAACGTCGGTCAGCCCCTCTTTGACAACTTCATCGTGGCCGCGCGGTCGAAGTGGGGGGAGACCTCTGGGCTGGTGCTGCTTTTGCCGCACGGGTTCGAGGGGCAAGCGCACGAGCATTCGAGTGGCCGCGTGGAGCGCTTCCTGCAGCTCGCCGCTCGCAACAACATCGTCGTGGCGAACGTGACGACCTCCGCGCAGTACTTCCATCTGCTGCGGCGCCAGGCGGCACGGCTCAAAAACCCGCGTCCGCTCGTCATCATGACGCCGAAGAGCTTGCTCAGGAACCCGCTTGCGGCCTCGAAGCCGGAAGATCTGACCAATGGCCGGTTCCAGCCGGTTCTTCACTTCGCCAAGATCGGGGAGGGCGCGCAGGCGGTTCGCCGCCTGATTCTCTCGAGTGGCAAGGTGGGCGTCGATCTCGCCGCGGAGATGTCCAAGCGGGGCGAGGAGGCGTGCGCGCACGTGGCTACCGCGCGCGTCGAGCAGTTGTACCCGTTCCCGGCGGATCGCGTGAAGGACGTGATCGCGTCGTATCCCAACCTGCAAGAGGTGGTGTGGCTCCAGGAGGAGCCCGAGAACCAGGGGCCGTGGAACTTCATGCGGCCGAGGTTGCAGGAACTTCTTCCGGCGTCGGTGAAACTCCGTTATATCGGCCGTCCCGAGCAGGGCTTCGTGGCGGAAGGATCGCCGGACGTGCACAACCGCGTGCAAGCTGAAATTTTGGCGCAGGCGTTGGCAAACGATATCCACTAAGGGCGCATGCCGAATACGGGGAGGAAGCCATTGTGGCAGAGGTCAAGGTTCCATCGCTAGGCGAGTCGATTGTGGAAGCGACGATTGGACAGTGGCTCAAGCGCGAAGGGGATGCGGTTGAGTCGGGCGAGGCTATCGCGGAACTGGAGACGGACAAGGTCAACGTGGAGGTCATAGCGGAGGAGTCGGGTGTCCTGGCGCAGATCCTCAAGCAGGTCGGGGATACCGTGGCGATAGGGGATGTCATTGCTGTGATTGCGGAGGGCCAGGCGCCGTCTGCGCCTGCCTCGGAGTCGGCTCCGGCAGCGCAGGCGCAGGAGGTCAAGCCGTCGGCGCCGAGCGCTCCGCAGGTGCAACCACAGGCGCCGTCCGCGTCATCTGCGCCATCCTCGGCGCAGCCTCAGGTCTCCGTGCCGGGCGAACTTCTGGTGCGCCCGACGCCGTCGCTGCGGCGGGCTGCGGCCGCGCAGGGGATTGATCTCCGTCAGGTGCAGGCCGGCGCTTTGGGCCTGGGCGCCCAACCATCGGCACCTGCGGCGCCTCAGGCGACTTCCGCTCCGAGCGCTCAGCCCGCGACACCGTCGGCGCTGCGCCCGGATGAGGAACGGATCAGGATGTCGCGTCGCCGCGCGACTATCGCGAAGCGCCTGGTGGAGGCGCAGCACACCGCGGCCATGCTGACGACGTTC
Source organism: Alicyclobacillus acidocaldarius subsp. acidocaldarius Tc-4-1 (assembly GCF_000219875.1). Taxonomy (NCBI): domain Bacteria; kingdom Bacillati; phylum Bacillota; class Bacilli; order Caryophanales; family Alicyclobacillaceae; genus Alicyclobacillus; species Alicyclobacillus acidocaldarius. Next base: position 2,164,413 of record NC_017167.1, on the reverse strand, counting down.
AACGAAGTGGACATGAGCCGGGTCATCGAGATCCGCAAGCGGCGCAAGGACGCGTTCCGCGAGAAGTACGGCGTGGGGCTTGGCTACATGTCGTTCTTCACGAAGGCGGTCGTGGGCGCGCTGAAGCAGTTCCCGCTCCTGAACGCGGAGATTCAGGGCGAGGACATGATTGTGAAACACCACTACGACATTGGCATCGCGGTGGCGACGGAGGGCGGCCTCGTCGTGCCGGTGGTTCGGAACGCGGATCGCCTGACGTTTGCCGAGATCGAGCAGCAGATTGCCGATCTCGCCGCGCGCGCTCGCGCGAACAAGCTGACGCTCGAGGAGTTGCAGGGTGGGACCTTCACCATCACGAACGGCGGCACGTTTGGCTCGCTGTTCTCGACGCCGATTCTGAACGCGCCCCAGGTCGGCATCCTTGGGATGCACAACATCGTAGAGCGCCCGGTGGCGGTGAATGGGCAGGTCGAGATCCGCCCGATGATGTACATCGCGCTTTCGTACGATCACCGCATTGTCGACGGGGCCGAGGCTGTGAGCTTCTTGGTGACCGTGAAGCGGCTGATCGAGGATCCCGAGTCCCTGTTGCTCGAAGGCTGACATGCCAACCTGGACGGCGGGGGCGGCTCAGGCCGCACCCCGCCGTTTCTATGGCGCCTCCAAGGATGCCGCGCATTCGCGAATCGCGCGCTGATGATTTATACTCTATACGGATTGTCGAAATCCGTTGAATGGCGCGGAAACCGCTTGTTTTCGGCGCGAAGGTGTCGCAGCGCCGAAGGTCGGACAGTTTGGTTTGCGCCGCGTGTCAAGGCGGGCTCGCATCAGCATAAGGATGGGATCGACATGGACGGAAAGACGAGATCGGATGTCGCCCTGATTGGTGGCGGCATCATGAGTGCCACGCTGGGTACCTTGTTTCGACAGCTTGCGCCTGAATGGACCATCACCGTGTTCGAACGCCTGGACGAGGTGGCTGTGGAAAGTTCCAACGAGTGGAACAACGCGGGTACAGGCCACTCTGCGCTCTGCGAGCTGAACTACACCGTCGAAAAGCCAGATGGAAGCATCGACATCTCCAAGGCCATTCAGGTGAACGAGCAGTTCCTCGTTTCTCGCCAATTTTGGTCGTTCCTCGTGCGACAGGGCATCATCGAACATCCGAGAGATTTTATCGTGCCTGTGCCGCACATGAGCTTCGTGCAGGGCGAGACCAACGTGGCGTTTTTGAAGAAACGGCATCAGTTGTTGTCTCAGCACCCTCTCTTCCAAGGGATGGAATACTCTGAGGATCCCGAGCGCCTCCGGGAATGGATTCCGCTGATGATGAAGGATCGGAAGCTGGACCGCCCGATTGCCGCTACGTGGATTGCATCCGGAACGGACGTGAACTTTGGCGCGCTCACCCGGATGCTGTTCCACTACCTGGAGCGCGAAGGCGTAGACGTGCAGTGCGGGAAAGAGGTCCAGGACCTGAAGCGCACGCGCGATGGCATGTGGCAGCTCCGCGTGCGCGATGTCAAGACCGGCACCACCTATGAGCACGTGTCGAAGTTCGTCTTCGTCGGGGCCGGGGGATGGAGTCTACTGCTTCTGCAGAAATCCGGAATTGAAGAGGGGAAGGGCATCGGCGGTTTCCCAGTGAGCGGCCTTTTCATGGTTTGCGAGAATCCCGAGATTGTCCGCCAGCATCGCGCCAAGGTGTATGGCAAGGCTCCTGTGGGCGCGCCCCCCATGTCCGTGCCACATCTGGACTCTCGCGTCATCGGCGGTCGGGAGTACGTGTTGTTTGGACCGTTTGCCGGGTTTTCGCCGCGCTTCTTGAAGACGGGCTCCATGCTCGACCTGTTCAAGTCGGTCAAGCTTCACAATTTGTCGACGCTGCTCGCCGCGGGCGCGAAGAACGCTTCTCTGACGCTGTATCTCATCCGACAGCTTATGCTGACGAAAAAGCAGCGCATGGACGAGCTGCGCGAGTTCGTGCCCACGGCGCGCGATGAGGATTGGCGCCTCGTCGTCGCGGGGCAGCGCGTTCAGGTCATCAAGCGCCATCCGCGCGGCGAGCTTCAGTTCGGCACCGAGGTCGTGAGCGCGAAGGACGGGTCCATCGCAGCGCTGCTCGGCGCGTCGCCGGGCGCTTCCGTCGTCGTGTCGATTATGTTGGAGGTCATTCGCAAGTGTTTCCCGGACCGGCTGCCGGAGTGGGAGAACAAAATCCGCGAAATGATCCCGTCGTACGGCGTCACGCTGCGCGACAGGCCCGATTTGATGCGCTCCATCCAGGCCGAAACGGCCGAGGTCCTGGGGCTCCATCAGATGGAGGCTCGGACGGACGCGTGATCCATGCTCAAGGAGGGCGCGCCAGCATGTCTGGCGCGTCCTTTGTGATCGGGCGGGAAGGCGCGTTGTCTTGAAAATCAAGCGTCTGTTACACTAGGCGTATCCAGCCGAGACGGCGAAGAGGAGGTCGCGCATGGAGTTTCAGCGGAGTGGCATTAGTCTGATTTACCGACTGGAAATCGCCAACAAGGGCAACACGTTTGCGAAGGTGGCGAGCTTGGTCGGGAACGCCGGCGGCGATATCGCGGCGGTGGACGTGATCCGCGTGACGCAGGACGTGGTGGTGCGAGATGTGACCATCAACGTGGCGAGTCGCGAACATGGCCGCCAGATCGCCGAGTTGCTCGACGCGGAGCCGGGGATCCACGTGGTGGCGGTGTCCGACCGGACCTTCCTCGTTCACTTGGGCGGCAAGCTCGAAGTCGTGCCGAAGATCCAGGTGAAGAACCGCGAGGATCTTTCGCGCGTGTACACGCCGCATGTAGCGCGGGTGTGCGAGGCGATTCACGAGGATCCCTCCAAGGCGTTTCAGCTCACCATCAAGCGCAACACGGTGGCCGTCGTCTCGGACGGCACGGCGGTGCTGGGCCTCGGGGACATCGGCCCGTATGCGGCCATGCCGGTGATGGAAGGCAAGGCCATGTTGTTCAAACAGTTTGCGGGTGTGGACGCGTTCCCCATCTGCCTCGACACGAAGGATCCAGACGAAATCGTCGAGACGGTGAAGCGCATCGCGCCAGCGTTTGGCGGCATCAATCTGGAGGATATCTCGTCTCCGAGATGTTTCTATATCGAGGAGCGTCTGAAACAGGAACTCGATATCCCCGTCTTCCACGACGACCAGCACGGGACGGCAGTCGTCATGTTGGCTGGTCTGATGAACGCGGCGAAGCTCGTCGGGAAGAAGCTCGAGGACATGAAGGTCGTGATCGTCGGCATCGGCGCCGCGGGTGTGGCCTGCACCAAGATGCTTTTGTCCGCCGGGGTGAAGAACATCATCGGCGTCACGCTCGAGGGCATTCTGCACCGCGGCAAGCAGTACGACAACGAGATCTGGAACTGGTACAAGGAGCACACGAATCCAGACAACATCACGGGCACCCTGGACGACGCCATCGTGGGAGCGGACGTGTTCATCGGCGTGTCGGGACCTGGCGTGCTGACGGTTGATCACATCAAGAAGATGGCGCCGGATCCGATTGTCTTCGCGATGGCCAACCCGACGCCGGAGATCGAACCGGAACTGGCGGCGCCGCACGTGCGCGTGCTCGCCACGGGTCGATCCGACTACCCCAATCAGATCAACAACCTTCTCTGCTTCCCGGGCATGTTCAAGGGGGCGTTGGCGGCGCGCGCGTCGACCATCAACGAGGAGATGAAGCTCGCAGCCGCACAGGCCATCGCGTCTATCATCCGCGAGAACGAGTTGCGCGAGGACTACATTATTCCGTCTGTCTTTAACCAAGCGGTTGTTCAACGAGTCGCGGACGCGGTAGCCGAGGCCGCACGCCGTACGGGCGTGGCGCGGCGCGAAGTCATGCCGAAGGACAACTATTGATTCCTTCCAGCATCGAGCGGACGGAGCCTGTCGAGAGACGAACGGGCGCGAGCGGGGTGCGAGAGCCCCGCTCGTCGTGCTTTCGGAGATGTGTGCGGCTGAACGCAGGCGTGCTAGAATCGATGAAAATGCCAACGTTCGACGTGTGGGAGCTAAGATGAACATGGAATTCGAAGCAGAGTTGGTGTCGCGGTTCTTTGCTGCCTTGGGAAAACCCTGCGCGTGGATCTCGTGGACACCGTCGCTCCCCAACGCGCCTCTCGGCGAATGGGTGGAAAGTCCGGAGGGCGCGCTCTACTTGCGCGTCGGGGACCGTCTCGGCGTCGACGGAACGCCGCTCGCGCCCGGCGAACGGGCGTTTTTGACCTGGGTGCTGTCTTCGTCTCGTGGGCAAGGGGATGCCGAGCCCGTGGCACGCCTTCGCCAATGCGCCGCGGAGGATCTCGTCGCAGCCGCCGCAGGGCTGGCGTGTGCCGAGCCGATTGAGCAGGTCGCCGCATCCTTGCCTCTCTCCGCGTGCCCGGCTCACCTCGTGGCCATCGAGTGGACGACCCGCGTCGGCGGCGCAGCGGAGCACCGAGAGAGCGCCGAAATGGTGAAGAAGGTCACCGAGGCGTACGTCGAGGTCGGGGCTTGGCACCTGTCTTCCCACCTCTCGATGGCCATCGCTTCGGTTCCACGAGCCGCGCTTCGCCACGCCTGGCTGTCCCTTGGGCACGCGGAGATGGACGTCCGCGGAATTTCGGCGCTGGCGGAACAAATCGCGAGCGCGTTGCGAAGTGAGGCGATGGTTGACGCGCGCGTGGCCGTCTCGGGCGTCATTCGGACACCGCAGGAGGCAGCGGCCGGCGTGGCGACGCTCGAGCTAGCGCGGCGAGAGGCGGTCCGGCGAAACACGGAGGCCGCAGTGTTTGGCGACGACCCTGTGCGGATGGCCCTTCTATGGCTGGACGAGCCGTCGAGAAGGGCTTATTTGCGCGCTGTGTCGGCCATTTCGGAGGAAGAAACCCAGGACTGGCCCGCAGGCTGGGGTGAGATCGCCGAGGCGATGGTGCGATCCAATCTGAACATCAGCGAAGCGGCGAGATCGCTCTACATGCACCGGAACACGCTGCTCGCGCGAATCGAGAAACTGCGGGATGTGTCGGGGTTCGACGTTCGCCGGGGCACCGATGCGTTCGCGCTCTTGGCCGCGGCGACCCTTCTTCGGGGGCAATCTGCACTCGAATAGGCCAAGGGTCTGTACAAGTTGCACATGGCCATCGTGAAAGCGTTTTGCTACGCTCGGTATGAGCATTCTGACAGGGAGTTGATAGCGTGGCTCGCGTGTTGCTCGAGCACATTTACAAGACCTATCCCGGCCAGACGGAGCCGACGGTGAAGGACTTCAACCTCGACATTCAGGACAAGGAATTCACCGTGTTCGTCGGCCCCTCTGGCTGCGGTAAGACGACGACGCTTCGCATGATCGCTGGACTCGAGGACATCACGGAGGGCAACCTGTATATCGGCGATCGCCGCGTGAACGACGTGCCGCCGAAGGATCGGGACATCGCGATGGTGTTCCAAAACTACGCGCTCTATCCCCATATGACGGTGTATCAGAACATGGCGTTCGGCCTGAAGCTGCGCAAGGTGCCGAAGGCCGAGATCGACCGGCGGGTGCAGGAGGCGGCGAAGATCCTCGACATTGCGCACCTGCTCGACCGGAAGCCGAAGGCGCTCTCCGGCGGTCAGCGCCAGCGCGTGGCGTTGGGTCGCGCCATTGTGCGCGAGCCGCAGGTGTTCCTGATGGATGAGCCGCTGTCGAACCTGGACGCGAAGCTGCGCGTGCAGATGCGCGCGGAGATCCGCAAGCTCCATCAGCGCTTGCAAACGACCGTCATTTACGTTACACATGATCAGACGGAAGCCATGACGATGGGCGATCGCATCGTGGTCATGCGCGACGGCGTCATCCAGCAGGCGGATACGCCGCAGGTCGTGTACTCCCAGCCGAAGAACATGTTTGTCGCCGGCTTCATTGGGTCTCCTGCCATGAACTTTATTCGCGGCGAGATCGTGCAGGACGGTGATGCGTTCTACTTCCGCGCGCCTTCCATTTCGCTGCGCCTGCCGGAGGGCCGTTACGGCGTGCTGAAGGCGTCGGGGGCCATTGGGAAGCCGGTCGTGCTCGGCGTGCGGCCGGAAGACCTGCACGATGAGGAAGTGTTCATGACGACGTATCCCGACTCCGTGCTGCAGATGCAGGTGGAAGTCGTGGAACACATGGGCTCGGAGGTCTATCTGCACACGAGCATCGGGCCGAACACGATCGTCGCGCGCGTGAACCCGCGCCACGTCTACCACGTCGGAAGCTCGGTCAAGCTCGCGATTGACTTGAACAAGATCCACATCTTCGACGCGGAGACGGAGGAGTCCATCGGCTTCGCCGCAGGTCCTGCGGGTGAACGTCAAGAAGCTTTGGTGTGATGTCGAGGTGTTGATGACATGGTGGAAAAGGTCCTGACCGTCAATCTTCCTCAGGGGCTCGCGGCGCGGCCAGCGGCGGAGTTTGTCAAGCGGGCGTCATCGTTTTCCAGTCAGATTCGGATTGGGAAAAACGGTCATTTCGTCGATGCGAAGAGCGTCCTCGGCGTGATGTCCATGGCCATTGCGCGCGGGGAATCGGTCACCCTGCAGGCCGAGGGGAGCGACGCAGAGCGGGCGGTAGAGACACTCGCGGAATTGCTGTCGCGCGATACGTTCGAGTGAACGCCTTGACGGATCCGAGCCCGGCGCCACGCGGCGTCGGGCTTGAATCGTGTGAGGCGGTGAGGAGGAATTTCGGCGGTCATCCCGAATAGGTGGAGAGGGCTCGATGGCACGCCGGGCATCGGTCCGGTGGCGTCGACGAATCGTTCGGTTGGAGGTCCGCCATGTCCACCTATGACGACATCCCAGCGCGCGCAGACACGCGCCTTCGCAAGCTCGGTCAGCGGTTCGTGGATCTGTTGCCGACGCTGAACATTCGTCAAAAGTTCCTCGTCAATACCGGCCTCGTGACCCTCCTTCTCGTCGCCCTCGGCGTCGTGAACGGCATCCTGGTCAGCCAACTGCACCAGTCGGTTCGAAAGCTCGAGCAGGCGGACACGGTGCTAAACCTCATTCGGCAGTTTGATGACGACATCGTGACCGCGGACAACGACGCGGCGCTTTATCTGCTCACGCCGAACGGCGACAACGCCCAGTTCAACCTTCAGGATTACCAGAACGATCTCGCGCGCGTGCAACAGGATCTGAGCGTCTTGCAGCGCGAACCCGTCAATGCCACCGACAAGGCCATCCTCGACCTGTTCCAGTCGGAGTGGCAGCAGATCTTGGATCAAAATGAGACCGCTTTCCGCCTAGCGTCGACGAGCCTGTCCGACGCGCAGGCGATGTTCACCAACAACACGCTGCAGCCCTTGATCCAGAGCCTGTCGGAGTTCACACAGGACGAGCAGGCGGTCAAAAACGCGGCCGCCGCGAACGTCAATCGCCTGCTCGTGCAGACCTTCGTCTGGAGCACGGTCGTGGCGCTGGTCGCCATCGCCATAGGTCTCGCCGGCAGTGCGACGCTCGCCATCACGATATCGGGCCCCATCGTGCGGCTCCGCCAGATGGCGCTCAGAGTGTCGCAGGGCGACCTGCGCGTCCGGCCCGTCGAAGCGCGCACACGCGATGAGATCGAAGATCTCGCGCGCGTCTGGAACGACCTCGTCGGCAATCTCAGGGCGCTCATCGGCGCCATCGCGGGCGCTTCTGAACACGTGGCGACGAGCGCCGAAGAGCTATCGGCGAGTTCGGACGAACTGATGCGCACGACGACCGAGATCGCGCGGTCCATCGAGCAGGTGGCGGCTGGCGCCGAGGAACAGATGAAACAGATTGAGGACACGTCAAGCGCCGTGTCCCAGGTTCAGGCCGAGATCGGCAAGGTGTCGCGCCTCGCAGAAGGTCTGCATCAGACCGCTGAGCGGACCGATGGCGAAGCGGAGGCGGGAACGCAGGTCATGGACGCGATGGCGCGCCAGATGGAGGCCATCCGGCAACGCGCCACCGATGCTGCGGAGGTCATGCGTAAGACGGCGGAGGCTTCGGAAAGCGTTCGGCAGATTGTTGCGGCCATCATGCACATCGCCGACGAGACCAACCTCTTGGCGCTGAACGCGGCCATCGAGGCCGCCCGCGCGGGCGATCACGGCCGCGGGTTTGCCGTCGTAGCCGAGGAGGTCAGGAGCCTGTCCAAGGCGTCCGCCGACGCGGCGCGCGAGATTCACGGCATTGTCGATCGCGTCGTTCGCTCCATGAACGAGGTGGCCCAATCCATTCAGGCGGTCACCGCGGAAGTGGACGCCGGCGCGTCCGTTGCCGACGAGACGAAGCGGACGTTCGCGCGAATCAGGACCTCCATGGCGGAAGTGGCATCAGGCGCCGAAGAGGTTGCAGAAGCCACCAAAACCATCGTCGCCCAGGCGGATCACATGTCGAGCGACATGGCCGTGGTGGTGGAACTGGCGCAACAGGCCGCCCGCGAGTCGGAGAGCGTGGTGGCCGCTTCTCAGCAACAAGCGAGTTCGATGCAGGAAATTGCATCTACTGCTGCATCACTCAGTTCGCGAGCACAGGATCTTCAATCTCTCATCGGCCGTTTTCTGATCTAGGCCGAAGTTTCTCAGTTTTGGGACGAGCGTTCGTTGCGCGAAGCTTCGGCCCGTTGTAACCTGATACGGAGACCGATAGAGAAAACCGACACTCGGAGTGGAGAGGACAGGAGGGTATCTCGTTGGCGAACGACGCACCCTTGCACCGGGACATACGCGTCCTCGGGGATTTGTTGGGAGAAGTGCTGGTCGAGCAGTGTGGCCGGCGCGTCTTCGATCACGTCGAATCCATTCGCCTCGCGGCCAAGGCCTTTCGCGCCGACCCGTCGCCCGAAACGCGCGCGGCGCTGCAGGCGGCCGTGTCCGCCGTCGAGCCCGAGCACCGGAATGACGTGATTCACGCGTTTTCGGTCTACTTTCAGCTGGTCAACCTGGCGGAACAGAATCACAGACTCCGGCGGCACCGCGACTACGACCGCTCGCAACAGGTGTTGCGCGGTTCCTTTCGCGAAGCCATGCGCACGCTAGCTCATCGCGGCATGACCGCCGACGACATCGAGGCGCTGCTTCAGGAAGTCGGGATTGAGCTCGTGCTCACCGCGCACCCCACGGAGGCGCTGCGCCGCACGGTACTCGACAAACACACGAAGATCGCCGCATTCCTCGAGGAAATGGACGATCCGCGCAAGACGCCGAGAGAGCTCGACGTGCTCCGCGAACGAATTCGCACGGAGATTGTCGCGTTGTGGCAGACGCGATCCGTCCGTAAGCAGCGCATCACCGTCCTGGATGAGGTCCGAAACGGGCTCTACTTTCTGGACCAGATCCTGTTTGACGTTCTTCCTCGCGTCCATCAGAAGCTCGAACAGGCGGTCGAGGAACAATTCGGCCGTCAGTTGCTCGAATTGCCGCCGTTGATTCGCTTCGGTTCGTGGATGGGGGGCGATCGCGACGGCAATCCCAACGTCACGTCCGACATCACCTGGCAGACCCTCGTCCTCCATTGCGATCTCGCCCTCAACAAATATGAGCAAAAGTTGCGAGAACTCGGGCGCGATCTTAGCGTGTCCGTGGACCGGGCGGGCGCGGACGAGGATCTCCTGGCTTCCCTGGGACACGAAAACGACGAGCCATACCGCGCGCTCATCAACCGGATGTTGGAACGACTTTCCAACACGCGGAAGCGACTGCACGGGGAACGGGTGGACGGTCCCGATTACGCGTCCCCCGACGAAATGATGGAGGACGTGGAGCGGATGGCGAGATCGCTCGCGCATCACCGGGGCCAGCGCATGGTGGATGCCTGGTTGCGCCCGTTCTTGCTGCAGCTTCGCATCTTCGGTTTTCACATGGTGACGCTCGACATTCGCCAACACTCCGGCGTCCATGAGCAGGCGGTGGCGGAGCTCTTGCAGACGGCGGGCCTCGTGGACGACTACGCGTCACTCGGCGAGGAAGAGCGCGTGCGCATCCTGTCTGAATGCCTCGCGTCGCCGCGCCCCATTCGCAATCCGTATCACGTGTACTCCGACCTCACTACGGAGGCGCTCGCGGTTTTCGATTGCGTGCGGCGAGGGCACGAGACCTTCGGGCCTCGCTGCGTGCAGGACTATCTCATCTCCATGACGCAAGGCGCGAGCGATTTGCTCGAGGTGTTACTCTTGGCGAAGGAGTCCGGTTTGTTCGGCTGGCCGGACGGGCCGAAGGCGCCGCCTAAGAGCGACCTCAACGTCGTGCCGCTGTTTGAGACCATCGAAGACCTGGAGTCGGCGGCGGGCATCATGCGGTCGCTCTTTGAAAACCCCGTGTATCGGCGGCACCTGGAGATGCGCGGTTGGCAGCAGGAGATCATGCTCGGGTATTCCGACAGCAACAAGGACGGCGGGTATCTCACCGCCAACTGGTCGCTGTACATGGCCCAGAAGCACCTCATTCGCCTGGCGGAAGCGTACGGCGTGCGCATCAAGTTCTTCCACGGCCGGGGCGGCGCGCTGGGGCGAGGGGGCGGCCCCGTGGAACAGAGCATCCTCGCCCAGCCCACGGAGGCGCTTCGAGGCCACGTGAAGATCACGGAGCAGGGCGAGGTCATCTCGCAGCGGTATGGGCATCCCGGCATCGCCGAGCGCTCGCTCGAGTCGTCGGCGGCGGCCGTGCTGGTGGGCGCGACGCGAGAGGACACGGAGGAGTGGGCGGAGCGCCACCCGAGGTGGTTTCAGCTTTTGGACCGAGCGTCGGAAATCAGCTTTCGCGCCTATCGGAAGCTGGTGTTCGAGCATCCCGTATTTCTCGAGTACTTCCATCGCGCGACGCCCATTGACGAGATTGGCAGGATGAACATTGGATCGAGGCCGTCGCGGCGCTCGCAGTCGGCGCGCATCGAGGACCTCCGGGCCATCCCATGGGTCTTCTCGTGGACGCAGAGCCGCCATCTGCTGCCCGCGTGGTACGGCTTCGGGAGCGCGATGGAGGCCGTGATGCGGGAAGATCCCCACGCGCTCGACGATCTGCGGCGCATGTACGAGGTGTGGCCGTTCTTTCGCACGCTGGTCGATAATCTGCAGATGGCGCTTGCGAAGGCGGACATGCTCGTGGCACGGGAATATGCGCAGTTGGCTGGGGCGGCAGGAGAGGCCATTTTCCCGCTGGTTGAAGAGGAGTACGCGCGGACGGAGCGAGCCGTACTCGATATCACGGGCTACCGGCAGCTTCTCGACAACAGGCCGGTGATCCGGGACTCGATTTCGCTTCGCAATCCGTACGTCGATCCCCTGTCATTTTTCCAGGTGCGCCTCTTGGCCGAGCTGCGCAGGGATGACCTTTCGCCCGAAGAGCGAGAGGCGGAACTGGCCGATGCGCTCCAGACCATTAACGGCATCGCCGCGGGACTGCGGAATACCGGCTGAGTGGGCGAGGCGGTACCGCACTCGAGCGCAGTTCATTGCGCAAATCGCGATCGTCGTCTACCATGAAGGTGTCCTCGTTGGGGGTGTTGGCCATTCAAAAGATAGGCGTTTTGACGAGCGGGGGCGACGCGCCTGGCATGAACGCGGCCATCCGCGCCGTGGTCCGCACGGCCATCTACCACGGCTTGGAGGTCGTCGGCATTCGCAGGGGATACGCGGGCTTGTTGGACGGAGATTTTCGTCCGATGCCTATCGAATCCGTCGGCGACATCATTCAGCGCGGCGGAACCTGCCTGTTTACGGCGCGTTGCAAGGAGTTCATGACCGAGGAAGGGCAGCGACGCGGATATGAGCGGCTCGTCGAGGCCGGGATCGAAGGTCTCGTCGTTCTCGGGGGAGACGGATCGTTTCGAGGCGCCAAGCGTCTGAGCGAATTGGGCATTCCGACGGTCGGCGTGCCCTGCACCATCGACAACGACATCGGCGCGTGCGACGCGAACATCGGCTTCGACACAGCGGTGCAGACGGTCATTCAGGCCATCGATAAAATTCGCGACACGGCCACGTCGCACGAGCGGACGTACGTCATCGAGGTCATGGGCCGGCACGCCGGGCATATCGCGCTGGCGGCTGGGCTCGCGGGCGGCGCCGAGAGCGTGCTGATCCCCGAGGTTCCATTCAACCTCGAGGATGTGGTGGCGAAGCTGCAGCGCGGTGTGGCCCGGGGCAAGAAACACTCCATTATCGTGGTCGCGGAAGGCGCGGCGCGCGCCGTGGACGTCGGCCATTATATCGAGGAGAAGACCGGGTTCGACACGCGCGTGACTGTGCTCGGGCACGTGCAGCGGGGCGGCGCGCCGTCCGCGTCGGATCGCGTCCTTGCGAGCCGCTTGGGCGCTTTCGCAGTCGAACTCCTCCTCAAAGGCGAGACCGCGGTCATGGCCGCCACGCAGAACGGGGCGCTCGTGGCGGTGCCGTTTGACGAGGTGTTCGCGTCCGTGCGCCAGCCTGCGCAGGAACTTTGCGAGCTGGCCGAGATTCTATCCAACTAAGCGGGATAGCCCAATGGGCATCCAACCAACGCCAGGGGGTCGATTGCGTGATTGAAAAAATTCGCGAGTATCTGGGCGCTGAAGCGGACTATCTGTTGAATCACGAGTGCAAGACGATTCCGAAGGAGCGGCTGACGCCGCCGTCGCCGACCATGGTGGACGACGTGTTCCTGTATTCGAACCGCAACAATCAGGTTCTTCGTTCCTTGCAGTGGCTATTGTCCTCCGGGCGGCTCGCCGGCACGGGCTACGTGTCCATTCTGCCGGTGGATCAGGGCATCGAACATTCGGCGGGCGCCTCGTTTGCCAAGAATCCGGACTACTTCGATCCGGAAAACATCGTCAAGCTCGCCATTGAGGGCGGTTGTAACGCCGTGGCATCCACGCTCGGCGTGCTGGGCTTGACCAGCCGCAAATACGCCCATAAAATTCCTTATATTGTTAAACTCAATCACAACGAGCTGCTGACCTATCCGAACAAGTACGATCAGATCATGTTTGCGTCGGTCAAGCAGGCGTGGAATCTCGGCGCCGCGGGCGTGGGGGCCACCATTTACTTCGGCTCGCCCGAGTCGACGCGCCAGATCCAGGAGGTCAGCGAGGCGTTCCAGCTGGCGCACGAGCTGGGCATGTTCACGGTGCTCTGGTGTTATCTCCGCAATCCCGCGTTTGTCAAAGACGGCGTCGATTATCACACGGCGGCTGACCTGACGGGCCAGGCCAACCACCTGGGCGTGACCATCGAAGCGGACATTGTGAAGCAGAAGCTTCCCGAGGTGAACGGCGGCTATCAGGCGCTGAATATGGGCCAGTCGAGCTACGGCAAGATCGACAAGCGCGTGTACACGGAACTCACGAGCGACCATCCCATCGATCTCGCGCGCTATCAGGTGGCGAACGGCTACATGGGCAAGATTGGCCTCATCAGCTCCGGCGGCGCCTCGGGGGAAAACGACTTCGCCGAGGCCGTGCGCACGGCCGTCATCAACAAGCGCGCGGGCGGCATGGGGCTCATTTCCGGACGCAAGGCGTTCCAGCGCCCGATGGCGGAAGGCGTGAAGCTGCTGAATCTCATTCAGGACGTGTATCTGTGCAAGGACGTCACCCTTGCCTGATGCAGCGAGCGCGAGGAGGATGGGTATGACACAGCCGCGCGTAGGCGTGATCATGGGCAGCCAGAGCGACTGGGAGACGATGCGCCACGCGTGCGCCGTGTTGGACGAGCTCGGGATTCCGCACGAGCGCAAGGTGGTCTCGGCGCACAGGACGCCGGATTTCATGTTCGAGTATGCGGCTTCCGCGCGAGAGCGCGGCATTCAGGTCATCATCGCCGGAGCGGGCGGCGCCGCTCACTTGCCCGGCATGGTGGCGTCCAAGACGACGTTGCCCGTCATCGGCGTGCCTGTGCAGACGTCGGCGCTCGGCGGCCTCGACTCTCTCCTGTCCATCGTGCAGATGCCCGGTGGCGTGCCGGTGGCCACCATGGCCATCGGCCGCGCAGGGGCCATCAACGCGGGGCTCATGGCGGCGCGCATTCTCGCGGTGACGGATGCCGAGATCGCCGCTCGATTGGAAGCGCGGCGGCAGTCCATCCGAGATCAGGTGCTTCAGGGGGGCGATCCGGGTGCCGAAGCGACCGAAACCCGCTGACGCCGTCCTGCCGCCTGCCACCATCGGCATTCTCGGGGGTGGCCAGTTGGGCCGGATGATCGCCCTCGCCGGTCGGCACATGGGGTACCGGTTTCGCGTGCTGGATCCGACGTTGGATGCGCCCGCGGCCCAGGTCGCGGACGGTCAGGTCGTCGCGGCCTTCGACGACGTGGACGCCGCGCGGAGGCTCGCATCGCAGTGCCATCTCGTCACGTACGAGTTTGAAAACGTGAGCGCCGCAGTCGCCGCCGCGCTGGCGGAGACCTGCGACGTGCCGCAGGGCAGCGAGCTGTTGGCGATTTGTCAGCACCGCGTGCGAGAAAAATCGACCCTTGCGCAGCACGGCCTTCCGGTCACGCCCTTTGCGCCCATTTCTTCCATGGGCGATCTCGACGGGGCGTTCGAGCAATTCGGCGGGCGGATGGTGGTCAAAACGTGTCGGGGCGGGTATGACGGCAAGGGCCAGTGGATGGTCCGGTCGCGAGAAGACCTGGAGAGGTACGCGCAGGACTGGGCTCAGGCCATCGACCACCACCGAGCCGCGGGTTTTGACGACCAGCCGCTGATCGCGGAGGCGTATGTGCCGTTCGAGGGCGAGCTGTCCGTCATTGTTGCGCGCAACCGGCGCGGCGAGGTTCGGGCCTTTCCGCCGGCCGAGAACATTCACAAGCGGCATATCCTGCACATGTCCATCGTTCCGGCCCGGTATCCGAAGGACGTGATCGCGCGCGCGGAAGACGTCGCTCGGCAGGTGGCGGAGGCGCTCGGCGTCGTTGGCCTGATTGCAGTGGAGATGTTCGTGGCTCAGGGCGGGGAGATCCTGATCAACGAACTCGCGCCTCGCCCGCACAACTCGGGTCACTACACGCTCGATGCGTGCGCGACGAGTCAGTTTGAGCAGCATGTGCGCGCGATATGTAACCTCCCGCTCGGAGACGTGACCCTGTATTCGCCGGTGGTGATGGTCAACGTCCTCGGCCAACATGTGGAACCTCTGCTCGCGCGGATGAGCGACCTTCCGTCCTGTGTGAAGGTGCATCTGTACGGCAAGGCGGAGGCGAAGCGGGATCGGAAAATGGGCCACGTGAATATCGTGGTGGATGAGGTGGCGCGGGCGCTTCAGTGGGTCGAGTTGTCCGGCGTGTGGGCCGACGTGTGAGGAGCGCCAAGGGGAGCGGGGGCGCTTCCCTTGGCGATGGCGTGAGCCTCAGTACACGACAGCAGGAGCCGTGCTGGTGGTGGTTGCCACGGCGCCGTAAGCAGGAACGAGCAGGAAGAAGAGCACGAAGATGATCAGAAACACCACTGCCCACTGCGTGTAACCGCCGAAGATCCCGTACATGCGCATGCGCCTCCTTTGAACGTTGGCGGCTGCCCCAAGGCGGGCGGCCGGTCAATGTTACGATATGGCTGGGTAGAAAAATCACCACGGCGTTCACCCAGATGGCGCGGAGCAATTCGTCGCACAGGCGAGTTGCTTCTTTGTGTTGTGAGGTCAGGCGGCTCGATGAGCGGCGTGAGGAGGATGACGGGTTGAGCGACACTTGGACACATCAGTTGGGGGCCATCCGCGAGCAGGCCATGGCGTCTCTGGCGCTGGCTTCGGACTCGAAAGCGCTGAGCGACTGGCGGGTGGAGGTCCTTGGCAAGAAGAGCGCGCTTGGCCAGATGTCGAAAGCGATGGGGAGCCTTGCGCCCGAGGAACGGCGCGCGCTCGGTGAAGCACTGAATCGCGTGCGGCAGGAGCTCGAACAGGCGTGGCGCGCCCGGCAGGCCGAAGTGGAAGCCAAGGAGAAGGCCCTGCGGCTCGAGCGCGAACGGATCGACGTCACCCTGCCGGGGCGAGTCGTGCCGCTCGGCGCGATGCACCCCATTTCCCGCGTGATCGAGGAGATCGAGGACATCTTCACGAGCCTCGGATTCTCCGTCGTCGAGGGTCCCGAGGTCGAGACCGACCACTACAACTTTGAACTGCTCAACATTCCGAAAGATCACCCGGCGCGCGACATGCAGGACACGTTTTATCTGACGGAGGAATGGCTGCTTCGGACGCACACGTCTCCCATGCAAGTTCGGACCATGGAACGCATGCGGGGGCGGACGCCCATTCGCGTCATCGTGCCGGGCCGCGTCTATCGCCGCGACGAGGACGATGCGACGCATTCGCACCAGTTCACGCAGATCGAGGGGCTCGTCGTGGACGAGGGCATCCGCATGTCGGATCTGAAGGGCACACTCGAGGCGTTCGCCAAAGCGCTGTTTGGCCCGTCCCAGCGCGTTCGCCTGCGCCCGAGCTACTTTCCGTTCACGGAACCAAGCTGCGAGGTCGATCTCGTCTGCATCTCGTGTGGAGGCGAAGGATGCCGGATGTGCAAGGGGACCGGGTGGATTGAAATTCTCGGCGCGGGCATGGTGCACCCGCGCGTGCTCGACATGTCGGGGTACGACAGCGCGCGCTACACCGGTTTCGCCTTTGGCCTCGGCGCCGAGCGCATCGCCATGCTGCGGTACGGCATTTCCGACATCCGCATGCTGTACCAGAACGACCTGCGTTTCTTACGACAGTTCCGTCACGCCTGACGCGTGCCGATAAGGGAGTGGCAATGTGAGAGCATCGTACAAGTGGCTGGCCGAATATCTCGATCTCGCGGGCCTATCGCCAGCTGACCTCGCGGATCGCCTGACGAGCGCGGGCCTGGCTGTGGACGCGGTCGATCCCTTGAATCACGGCGTGGAGGGCGTCGTGATCGGCAAGATCCTCGATGTGCGGCCGCATCCCCAGGCGGATCGGCTCAAGGTCTGTCAGGTGGACGTGGGCGGTCCACAACTCGAAATTGTCTGCGGGGCGCCCAATGCCGCGCCGGGGCTCGTGGTGCCGGTGGCACTGCCCGGGGCGAAGCTGCCGGGCGGCGTGGAGATCCGGATTGCCGAGTTTCGCGGCGTTAGGTCGCACGGCATGCTGTGTTCGGCGGACGAGCTCGGCATCGAGACGCGGTACCTGCCGAAGCGAGATGCAGAGGGGCTCTTCGTCCTGCCCGCGGACCTGCCGCTCGGCGCAGACGTTATCCCGCATCTTCACCTGGACGACGTGGTGCTGGATCTCGACCTCACGCCCAACCGGAGCGATTGCCTGTCCATCCGGGGCCTGGTGCACGAGCTTTCCGCCATCCTGCGGCGGCCGCATCGGTTCCCCGCATCGGTTGCGGCGCCGGAGGCTGACGGCGAATCTCCGCTCCAAGTGCGCCTTGAGACGCCCCGGTGCCCCCGCTACGAGGCTCAACTTCTCGACGGCGCCGATATCCGGGAGACGCCGCTTTGGATGAAGATGCGGCTGTTGGCCATGGGCGTCCGCTCCATCGATCTCGTCGTCGATGTGACGAACTACGTAATGCTGGAATGGGGCCAGCCTCTGCACGCCTTTGATGCTGACGCCATTGCGCACGGGACCATCGTCGTTCGGCAGGCCCGGGACGGCGAACGGCTCGTGACGCTCGACGGCCAGGAGCGGGTGTTGACGTCGGATATGATCGTGATTGCCGATCCGGAGAAGGCCATTGGGCTCGCGGGCGTGATGGGCGGCGAAAATAGTGAAATCGGCCCCTCGACGCGGCGAATTGCGCTCGAATCCGCCTGTTTTGACGGCGCCTCCATCCGGAGAACGGGCCAGGCCCTCTCGCTTCGCTCGGAGGCGCAGCAGCGCTTTGAAAAGGGTGTCGATCCGGCAGCCGTCTCGAGCGCATTGCACCGGGCGACCGAGCTTCTCGTTGAACTGGCGGGATCGCACCCCGTCGGCGCGCCGCGCCGCGTCAAGGCGCAAACCGACGTGCTGAAGCCGACCATCATCTCCTTCTCCCCGCATCTGTGCGCTCAGTTCCTCGGCGTGGATGTGCCCGAGCAAGAGATGCGCGCGTGCTTCGAGGCCCTCGGCTTTGGCGTTGCGGAAGGAGAAAACGAGTGGCGCGTGGAGGTGCCGTCGCGGCGCCCGGACGTGCAGATGCCGGCCGATTTGTACGAGGAAGTGGCTCGGCTCTACGGGTACGACCATATCCCCGCCACGTCCATGCGACTGCCGGTGGAAGCGCCAGAGTCGTCCGGCCACCTCATGCTCGTGCGCAAGGTGAGGCGTGCGCTCGTCGACTGGGGGCTTTGCGAGGTGCGGACGTACGCGCTCACATCGCCCGAGGCCGAAGCACCAGTCTCGCCGAGCGGCGCCCCGGTATCCCTCCTGCGGCCCATGTCCGACGATCGCCGCACCTTGCGCCGTCACCTGTTGCCAAGCCTCGCGGAGGTGGCGCGGCACAATCTGGCGCATCAAGTTCCGGGTGGCGCCATCTTTGAGGTCGGGAAGGTGTTCCTGGCGGCCTCCTGGCCCCAGGAGGTGTTGCCGGAAGAGCGCGCTGTCCTCGGCATGCTGTGGTTCGGCGAGACGGAAGGCGATCCCTTCGAGCGCCCGCGCCGCTACGACTTCTACGACGCCAAGGGCGCCTGCGACGCACTTCTGGCGCGCCTTGGGATTCAGGCCGCGTATCGGGTCAGTCAGCATGGGTATCTCCATCCAGGCCGTCAGGCGTCCATCGAAGTGAACGGCGAGCCCGTCGGGCTCGTCGGGGAACTGCATCCCGACGTCGGCGAAGCCTACGAAGTCGAGCGCGCTGTGTACGCGGAGTTTGATCTTGGCCGCCTGTTCTCGCTCGCCTCTTCGGACGTGCGTGTGCTGCCCATCCCGCGCCATCCTGCAAGCCGCCGAGACCTCGCCGTCGTGGTGCCGCGGGAACTCGAGTCGCAGGCACTGATCGATGCGGCGTGGCGGGCGCTTCGCGAGCGCGGCGATCTGCGGCTGGTCCGCGTGTTCGACGTGTACACGGGTGCGGGCGTGCCGGAAGGGTACAAAAGCCTGGCCATCGCGCTCTGGTTCCAGCGCGATGAGCGCACATTGACGGACGCCGAGATCGACGAAGCGGTGGAGGCGGTGCTCCGAGCTTGGGAGGACGCTTTCGGCGCGAAGCTTCGCGCCTAACCGTGGCGGTCACAAGCAGGAGATTGGGATTTCGGCGAGAAATGTTGTCGAAAGGATTCCGGCGGCCGTTCTTGCGCTGCCATGACGGAAAGGCGGGACATGGATGGACAACAACCAAGAAGGCGCAAAGGTCAATCGCGTGAAGGTGGTCATCCATGGCGTCGAATACACGGTGCGCGGGACGAGTCCGGAGGAGAGAATCCAGGAAGTGGCTAAAATGGTGGATCGGACGATGAATGAGATTGCCGCGACGGCCTCCTACATGGATGAGCGGCGAATCGCGGTGCTGGCCGCCCTCAATTTGGCTGACGAGCTTTACCAGTTGCGGAAGGATTACAAGGAGCTGTTGGCGCTGCTCGAAGAGCAGACGGGAGGCCGTTCGTCATCGTGACGTGGGACGCGCTCGATGTCGCCCTGGCGGCGGTTCTCTTGCTTGGCGCGGTGAATGGGTATCGCCTCGGCTTCGTTCGACAGGTGATGCGGCTTTTCGGCGGCGTCATCGCGTACCTGGTGTCGTATTGGGCTCGGCCGTACGTCGCCCCCGCCATCGCCCACCTGGGCCTTCCTTCTGGCGCGGCGCCGTCTCCGCTCGCTTCGTTCGTATTAGGCAACCTGTCGGGCGCTATTTCGTTTGCCGTCGTGTTTCTGGTCGTGTTCCTCATGTTGCGGTATGCGGCGGGGCTTGTCGATGCGCTGTTCAGCTTGCCGGTGCTTTCGGCGTTGAATCGGATGGCAGGTCTCCTCGCGGGTTTGCTCCTGTCGGCCGTGTTTGTCTATGTGATCGCGCTGGTGTTGCCGTACGTGAGAACCCCCGCGATGGAACGACAAGTGGCGAGATCCGCCATTTGCCGCGCGTTCGACAACCGCGCTTTGGATCGATCGGTGGCGGCGTGGCTCGCGGCTGTCTTGCCTGGAAAAGAGAAGATGAACGCATGATGCGGGCGCAGGCGACAGGACCTGCGCCCGACGTCGTCGATCCGAGCTTTACTCCTCGTGGCGACTGCCGCGCAGGCTCGTCGGCACGAACAAATCGATGATGCCGATGACGAGCGATGCCAGCAGGGCGCCGAGGATGCTCGCATGCATGCCGGGGACGATGAGCTGCGCGACATAAATGACGACCGCGCCGCAGATGAACCCGATGATGCCGCGGCCGTAGGGCGAGATGCGGCGGCCGAAGATGGCCTCCATCGCCATGCCGAGCAACGTGATGACGATGGCGGCGAGAATCGCGTGCCAAAATCCCATCACTCGGAATCCAGGCACGATGTGGCCGACGAACAGGAGCACGAGAGCGGACACAATGAAACGGACGACGTGGCCAAGCACGTTCATGGATATCCCCCCTTCTGACCTATAGCATCGTTCGGGAGACGCCACCCTATGTGGTAAGATCAATGGGAATTTTGGATTCGAGTGTATAGGAGTGCGGGACATGGACGAACGCGCGCTGGACGCGTTGGAGTACGAAGCTGTGCGCGACGAAATCGCCAAGTGTGCGCAGACCTCGCTTGGGCAGGCTCGGGCGCGCGCCATGGAGCCCTTTCCCGTGCGCGCCGACGCGGAAGCGGAGCTCGCCCGTCTGGACGAGGCGGTGCGCATGCTGTATCGCGTCGGGGCGCCCCCGTTTGCGGGGATTGAATCGCTGGCCGAAGTGGTCAAGCGCGCTCAACGTGGAGGGACCCTGTCGGCTGACGAAGCGAATCGACTCGCCCGATGCATTGCTGGAATGCGGGCGATGCGGCAGTTCGTGGAGCGAGCGGCCGAAGGTGGCGATTTTCCCCTTTTGGCGAGCACCGTCGCGCCAATGGCGGATCTGCGCAGAACCGAACAGGAAATCCGGCAAGTGGTGGACGAGGATGGTCAGGTGGTGGATCACGCGAGCCCGACGCTTCTCCGCTTGCGCGACGAGAAGCGGCGCCGCGAGGCGGAGATCCGCGCCGCGCTCGATCGGTTGCTCCGCACACAGGCCAAATATCTGCAGGAGCCGGTCATTGCGATGCGAGGTGAACATTATTGTCTGCCGGTGCGCGTCGAGCACAAGAGCCAGATCCCCGGGATCGTGCGCGACGTGTCCTCGTCGGGATCGACCGTGTTCATCGAGCCCCGCACCATTGTGGAATTGAGTGAGCGGGTGCGCGAGCTCGAGGTGCTCGAGGAGCGCGAGGTCGAGCGGCTCCTGTACCAGTTGGCGGCGGCTGTGGCGCAGGTGGCGGACGACTTCTTGCGCACGCTCGACGTAGCCGCTGAAGTGGACTTTGTCTTCGCGAAGGCGGCCTATGCGCGGCGTGTGGACGGAAAGCGGCCGCGGCTGACGGAAGGCGTATGGCGGCTTTACGGCGCTCGGCATCCCAAGCTTCATCGAGATGCCGTGCCCATCGACGTCGAGCTCGGGGATCGGTTCCGACTGCTCATCATCACGGGGCCGAACACGGGCGGGAAGACGGTCACGTTGAAGACCATCGGTCTTCTCACGCTGATGGGCATGTCGGGGCTGTTTTTGCCGACCAAGCGGGAGAGCGACATTGGCTTCTGCCGGCACGTGTTCGTCGACATCGGGGACGAGCAGAGCATTGAGCAGAATCTGTCCACGTTTTCGTCCCACATGCGGCGGATTATCGACATGCTCGAGCGCGTGACGCCAGACAGCCTCGTGCTGTTGGACGAGCTCGGGGCGGGAACCGATCCGGCCGAAGGTTCTGCACTCGCCATCGCCATCTTGGATCACCTCACGTCGGTCGGCGCCCGCGTCGTGGCCACGACGCACTACGCCGAACTCAAGGGCTACGCCTTCCGCAATCCGGCGGCCGAAAACGCGAGCATGGAATTTGACGTGGAGACGCTGCGGCCGACGTACCGGCTGCTGATGGGGGTGCCGGGCCGTTCGAACGCGCTTGCCATTGCGGAACGGCTGGGGATGCCGAAGGAGATCCTCGAGCGGGCGAGATCGCACGTGGCAGAATCGAACATCCACGTGGAAGACCTCATCGGCAAGCTCGAGGCCGCAAGCCGAGAAGCGGAGCGGATGAGGGACGAAGCCGAGCGGGCGCTCCGGGAGGCTCGCGACCAAGCGGCCGATCTCGCGCGTCAGAAGGCGGCGTGGGAGGCTTCGAAGGACTCGATGCGGGAACAGGCCGCGCGCGAAGCGCGCGAGGTCATCGAGCGGGCCCGGCGGGAGGCGGATGCCGTCATCCGGGAGATTCGGAGCCTGCGCGATAGAGCCGCCGTCAAGGACCACGAGCTGGTCGAGTTGAGGAAGCGATTGGAGGCCGCGGAGCCGGGGGAGAAGCGCACACCAGCGCGGCGGCGAATGCGGGCCGAGGTGCGCCCTGGTCAGCGGGTGCGCGTGTTGTCGTTGGGGCAAAAGGGCGACGTGGTCGAGGTGGCGCAGGACGGCCGAGCGGCGGTGGTGCAATTGGGCGCCATGCGGATGAAAGTCGATGCCAGCGACCTGGAAGTGGTGGGCGATGCGCAGCCAGCGGCGGCCCCTTCGGTGACGCGGCTTGGTGGCGCCAAAGACGTGCGGATGGAAC
Organism: Alicyclobacillus acidocaldarius subsp. acidocaldarius Tc-4-1; assembly: GCF_000219875.1. Classification (NCBI taxonomy): domain Bacteria; kingdom Bacillati; phylum Bacillota; class Bacilli; order Caryophanales; family Alicyclobacillaceae; genus Alicyclobacillus; species Alicyclobacillus acidocaldarius. Next base: position 2,141,732 of record NC_017167.1, on the reverse strand, counting down.
TCGACGTGCGCGGCGAGAGCGTGGACGACGCCATCAGCCGGATCGACAAGTATCTGGACGACGCCGTGGTCGCCGGCATCTCGCGCGTCGTCATCATCCACGGCAAGGGCACGGGTGCGCTACGCACCGCCATCCGCCGGTACCTGCGCGATCATCCGCACGTGAAATCGAGCGAGCCCGCCGGGCCAGGCGAGGGTGGCGATGGCGCGACCGTCGTCCACGTGCGAACGTGACGGGCGTACCGCATCACGGCAACTCGTTGGACCCTGTGTCGGGCGGGTTCGATCCACGGGCTGCACCAGGGTCGTTGGCGCTCTGATTCCCGCCCATCTCGCCCGGCGGCAGGAGAAAAACTGCGATGGCCCGAGACGGAGGAGACAGGGACAGATTGGACTCGGCGATGACCTCGTAATACACCACCGACGCGCCTTGAGGCGGCGTCGAATCCTCGAAGCTCGTCGACGCGCTCGTGCCAATCTTCTGGTACGGCTTGTCCACGCCCGTCGAGCGGTAGATGGCATACTGGGTCGCGCCGGGAACGCTGTTCCAGCCGAGCCATACCTCCGCGCCGTCGAAGTACCCGAATAGGCCCGTGGGAGGCTGGAGTTGGGAAGGGCTGAACATGTCCGGCGCCGTGCCGGCGTCGAGCGGCGTGCCGCCCCGCGGATCGAGCGCTGATGGGAGGAGATAGGGCGTATCCGCGGTCACGCCATTTGGGATTTTATGCGCCCAGTCCACGATTCGGGACGTGGGCAGCTTCATGAACGTACCCACCTCGACATCCGCGACCGGCGTGCGCGTGGTCGCCAGCACCTTTTTTCCGCCCACCACGGTGTACTTGGCTTCCACCGCGACATCGTCGTATGACGTGGGCTCGGTCCCTTGCACGAAGGGATCCGTCTCTGTGCCGCCGAAGGCTCTCGACAGCGGGGTCGGCAGGAGGCCGCTGGTCGACGACACGGTGCGGAAGACGATGCCTGGCGGAACGGGCCACGGTTTTCTAGCTGGATGGGCCGCGAGGATGGGCGCCATGATTTCGCTCCAGAGCGTGAACTTCAGGTTGTAATTGGCCGGATCGATGGGCTCGTGGTTGTTGTATCCCATCCAGATGCCCGCTGTGTAATCCTGCGTGTAACCGATGAACCAGCCGTCTCCCAAGGAATCGGTGGTGCCCGTCTTGCCGGAGATGAACTGGCCCGGGAAGCGCGCGCCGATGGCCGTCGCGGTGCCTCCGGGATGGTACACGACGTCGTGCAGCATGTTCGTGAGGATGTACGCCGTCTGCGGCGTGAACACCTGATGCGTGGCCGGATCCACCTGGTACAGGACACGGCCCGATCCGTCCGTGATCTGCCGAATCAGATAACTCTGATGCCACACGCCTTGATTTGCGAACGTCGAGTACGCGCTCGTCATCTGCAGGACGGTCACGCCGTTGTCCAGTCCGCCGATGGCCGCGGCTAGGTGATGCTCGTCGTCGGCGACGACCGTGGGCTGGCCGAGCCAGGTGGTAGCTCTTGGGCCGAGGCCCATCTTGCTGAGATAGGAGAATCCCACCTGCGGTGTGAGCACAGAGAGCACGTCGATGGCCGGCACGTTCCTCGACTCGTACAGCGCCACGCGCGCCGTCATGAGCCCTGCGAAGCCGGGTTCGTCGTCGTGGGGCTCGTACGGCGGCTGACCGGCTGCGCCGGGAAAGCGTGTGGGTGCGTCGTACATTTCGGACGCGGCTGTGATAAGCCCAGTATCGATGGCCGGGCCGTAGTCGAGAAGCGGTTTGATGGACGATCCCGGCTGCCGTGGAAGATCGGCGTGATCGATGGCGTCGCGGAGATAATCGCGTCCGCCGCCCACCGCGAGAATCGCGCCAGTGTGATTGTCCACGATGGCAAAGCCCGCCTCGTACAGGTCCGTAGCGGTCTTGCCGTTTGGCAGCCGATAAGTCTTGTCCGTGCCCGCGAAGAGCTGGTTGTTGCTCAGAACGCGCTCGACGTCCTCCTGCATCGGCAAATCGATGGTCGTGTAGATCTTGAGCCCCGCCACTGGAAGCGCCGACTCCGCCTCCTGGGCGTTGTCGTAAATGCCTGCGCGCACAAGATCCTGGATCACGAGCGGCTTGATCTCGTCCAGGAGCAGGTACGGATGCGCCGGAAGGCCGCTCATCGGCGGAGGCTTGAGCGTTTTCAGCACGTTCTCTCGATACGCCGCGTCATACTCCGCTTTGGAGATCATGTGATTGGCCAACATTTGGTCCAGGATGTAGTGCTGCCGCATCAGCGCGTGCTGTGGGAACTGGTAGGGCGAGAAGTAGGACGGGTTGTTGGGCAAAGCCGCGAGCAGGGCGGCCTGCGCTAGGGTGAGCTGATCTGGCTCCTTGCCGAACAGGATCTCGGATGCGCGCTTGACCCCGTACACCGTATCGGTGCCCATGCGCCCCATGTAGACCCAATTCATGTAGTCTGTCAGGATCTCGTCTTTGCTGAGGACGTGGGAAACTTCAAGTGCCAGCGCGATTTCCTGAATTTTTCGCTTTAGGGTCCGCTCCTGCTCCGGGAAAACCGCGAGCTTGACGGTTTGTTGCGTGATGGTGCTCGCGCCCGACTCGATGCGGTGACCAAGCAGATCCTGAAGGAAGGCGCGTCCCATGGCCAGGGGATTTACGCCTATATTAGTGAAAAATGTCTTGTCCTCGGCAGCGACAAAGGCCTGCACGAGGTAGGGCGAAACTTGATGGAGGGACGCGATGGGCTGGCGGTCGCCGTCGCCGGCAAACTGGCCAATGACGCGCCCCTCGTCGTCGTACACCACCGAACCTGCGCTGTTGTTGGTAAACGTCGCGGCGCTCACTTTCGGCAGTCCGCGAAGCATGGACGCCACGTACCCGACGCCGAAGGCCACACCGAAGCCGCACGCGCTGCCGACGGCGAGCATGACAGCCCTTACCGTGTGGCGCACAACCGGATGTCTGCGCTTGGAGCGCGCTTGCGCTGGTGGCTTTTCGGCGCGGTCCGTAGGACGGCGATTTTTGCCGTGCACACCCATCGCCCTCCTTTGTGGCACGATTATATCACACGACAAATTTAGACATGATGCTCGGTCGTTCGCGCCGGGAACGGCGCTCTGGCCGCGTCTATGTATCGTTAGCATGTGCGCAGCGAAGCGGACCATACCAGGTCTCAGGGGCGCTCCGGCCGGTGAAAAACAGGCGGCGATATGCTATTGTGGGGACACCGAGTCTTGGCGCTTCAGGCGCCGAGGATGGGACACTCTATCGAACGGACGCAGGAGGAGCGAATCAGGTGGCAGTGGAGACCGTGTTGACTCCGGACCAGGAGGCGGAAGTGGCACGCCAACTGGCTATCATTCGGCGCGGGACGGCCGAGATCGTCCCGGAGGACGAATTGGTGCAGAAGCTGCGGGAATCCGTGCGGACCGGAAGACCGCTGCGCGTGAAGCTTGGCATCGATCCGACATCGTCCGACATTCATCTGGGGCACACCGTGGTGCTGCACAAGTTGCGCCAGTTTCAGGACCTTGGTCATCAGGTGTTCCTCGTGATTGGCAGCTTCACGGGCCAGATTGGGGATCCCACCGACAAGGCCGAGACACGCAAGCAACTTTCGGCGGAAGAAGTGGCCGAGAACGCGAAGACGTACGTGGAACAGTTGTACAAGGTCCTCGATCCGGCGAAGACGCAGGTCGTGTACAACGGAGATTGGCTCGCGCCGCTCGATTTCGCGCAGGTCATTCGCCTCGCGTCGACCATCACCGTGGCCCGCATGCTCGAGCGAGAGGATTTTCAAAAGCGATTCCAGGACAATCGTCCCATTCACGTCCATGAATTCTATCCCCTCATGCAGGCGTACGACTCGGTTCACCTGCGCGCGGACGTGGAACTGGGCGGAACGGATCAGAAGTTCAACCTGCTCATGGGTCGCCACCTTCAGCGCGAATTTGGCCAGCCCATGCAGGTGGCGGTGATGTTGCCCCTATTGGAGGGGTTAGACGGCGTCCACAAGATGTCGAAGAGCCTCGGCAACTACATTGGCTTGAATGAGGAGCCCAACAACATGTTCGGCAAGCTGATGTCCGTGCCGGACAGCTTGTTGTTTAAATACTATGAGCTGCTATCGCTTCGGCCGCAGGATGAGATTGAGGCGATGCGCAGGGAGGTCGAGGCCGGGCGGATGAACCCGCGCGACGCCAAAATGCAGCTCGCCGAAGAGCTCGTCGAGCGATTTCTTGGGCCAGAGGCGCGGCGGGAAGCCGTGGAACACTGGCGCACCGTCTTCCAAAAAGGTGGTCTGCCGGAGGACATGCCCGAGCGGCGGGTAACCGGCGAGGCGCAATGGATTGTCAAGTGGCTGGTGGACCTCGGCTTTGCCCAGTCGAACAGCGACGCTCGCCGCGCCATTCAGGAGGGCGCCGTTCGAATCAATGGGACGAAAGTGACCGACACGGATATGCAGTACTGCCCACAGGACGGTGACGTCCTTCAGCGAGGCAAGCGGCAGTTTGTTCGACTGCGTACGAAAGGATGAGATATCGGCATCGCGAGGCATTCGCCGCCTCACACCCGCGTACGTATGGACGAGGGGGTGAGGGCGGTGCCGAGATGGTTTGTGCCGCGCCCTGGGCGAACCGGACGGACCCCAGCGGTGCGCGCCCTGGGACGGCGCCAGCCAGCGCGCAGATGGTTCGGCTTTGCTCTCGTGAGCTTTACGGCCATCGGTCTTTTGGTGTTTTGGCTGGAGTGGAGGCTCGCGCCTATGGTGCGCACCGCATCGGCGTCGCTCGCCACGCGCGTCGCCACCGAAGCGCTGAACCAGGCCATGGGAGAGGTGCTCTCATCCTACCCAGATGGGAAAGATTTGGTCAGCATCCGCATGGAACGCGGCGTAAACGGCCAGGCGTTTTCCATCGTCACGTTGAACATGGCGAAGCTCGCCAAGCTTCAGAGTGAAGCCATCCACGCAAGCGAAACCCGCCTCGAGACGCTTCGCAGACAGACCCTCACGCTCCCCGTTCTCCAGGCGCTTTCGGGGTCTATCCTTGCGGGCTACACCGCCACGGTCCCAGTGTCTTTTTCCCTCGTCGGAGCTGTTCATGCGCGCCTCGACGCGGACGTGGCCTCGAAAGGCGTGAATCAAGTGGTGCACATCGTCTACCTTGACCTCACTGCCGACGTCATGACGATCACCCCGCTCGTCCGATCGCCCGTGCATGTGACGGCGAGATCGCCCGTCGTGTACATCGTCATGAGCGGTCCTGTGCCGAATGTCGTCTTTCCCGGCGGAACCAGTGCCACCTCGTAGGCTTGCGCATATACTGCTCTAGCTTCCGCGAAAGCCTAGGAGGTTGGAGCCAGGATGAAAAAGTATGTCGTCAAACCAGGGGAGTCGCTGTACCAAATCAGCCGCAAGACAGGCGTGCGCCTGCCGCTCATTCTCGCCGCGAATCCGCAGATCAAGAACGCCAACGACATTACGCCAGGCATGACCATCATCATTCCTGAACTAGGCAAAGGAACCTCGTCCAAGCCGAAGGCGAAAAAGCGCAGCCGAAGTCGAGCAAGGTGGTCACAAAACCTTATTTCGGCTACGTGTGGCCGCATGCGGTGCAGCCTGGTGAGACCTGGGCCAGCATTGCGGATCGCTACAACGTCACCGTGGAGGACCTCGAGCACCTGAATCCTGCGCTCGCTTCCCGCGAGCTGACACCCGGGCTTGTCGTCTATGTGCCGCTCGGCAGCGAGCCGCAAATGCCTGCGGAGGCACCCGAACTGTCTCCAGGCGCCTGGATGCCCGCTCCTGGCGTTGGGGCTGCGCCATCTCAAGGGGCGCTCACGGAAGGTTCGCCCGACGTGTTCCTCGGCGGTCAGGGCCATCAGGGGCACTTGCAGCAGCCGCCCGAAGTGATGCCCGATGAAGGGGTTGAGCCGTGGAACGCGCCTGACGCAGAAGCGTCGGCGTACGAGAATGGTGGGCCTGTGGGCGAGATAGCGGAACAAACGCTGCCTGGTCCCGAAGGCGACGGAGGCCCGCATATGCATCAGCTGTACAGGTGGGCGGAGTCGATGCTGCCGGAGACCGACGAAGAGGGTTGGTCCAAGCCGTTTGTCGTGCGCGTAGGGAACGATGCGTGATGGATGCCGGCGAAATGGCCGACCTCGTCCGCCGCGCGTACGGCATCGAAGCGGAGGCTATCGTGCATAAGCGCACGGTCTGGGGGATTGTCGCGGGGACGTCGCGGTATATCTTAAAGCGCGCACGTCCCCAGGACAGCGAGGAGCGCCTTCGGGCGCTCGCCGACGTCCTCCGTCACTATCCGCGCTTTGGCGTTGCCGCCGCCAGTCCGCTCGAGACGGCGCGCGGGACAATGCGCGTCTCCGACGGGCGCGGCGCGTGGTATTATCTCCAGCTTTGGCTCGAAGGCCGGCATGTCGACGCGAGCGACGAATCGGAGCGCCTTGCGGTCACGCGTGCGCTGGCGCGGGCCCAGCGCGCTGCGCCGACCCAAGGGGTCCTTCGCGCTTTGCAAACCGCCACGTTGCGAGACAAATGGCGGGCGAAACTCCAGCTCCTCGAACGGCTCAAGGCCGTGACGGCCGATGCCGAGATGGCCGAGTTGCTCCGCCGCATCGCCGCTCGCGCTCGCGCGGTGTACGCGTCTTACGTGGAGGGAGCGCGTCCGCTCGCCTTCTGTCACCGCGATCTCGCGCCCCACAACGTGCTCGTCGGTCCAGGCGGGACTGTGATGTTCATCGACTTCGATCACGCCGGCTACGATGATCCGTTTGCCGATCCCATTCAGTGGGTGAGCCACGTCGCATACCTGGTTCCTCTGTGTTCCCGCTCGTATCAACGGCTCTGGCTCGCCTACGCGCAGGAGGCGGAACTGCATGAGGAGCACCTGGTGTCGCTCGTGAGGCTCGGTGCGTGGCCGGACATGGCGCTGCGCGCGCTCGCGGAAGCGTTTCGCGGAGGTCAATCCGCGAGCCGGATGTGGCGGCTTCGCTATGCGCTCAGGCGCGAAGAGGAGCGCGCTCGCCTGCACGAAGCCTGGTTGCGCGAGCTCGAAGCCTGATACGCGTCCGGACCGCCGCCAGGCGCTTTCTTCCGTTTGCTCGGCGCACCATGTATACTGTTTGGGTACGAAGTCGACGGGTGGGGGAATGGACGTGGCTTGGTCGGCGTTCCGCGTCGCCATTGCGCAGTTTGCGCCCAAACTGGGCGACGTGTCCGCGAATTTGAGCCGGCATCTCGAATATGTGAACGAGGCCAAACAAGTCAACGCGCAGGTGCTCGTGTTTCCCGAGCTCGGGCTCACCGGGTATCAGACGCAGGATCTCACGCTCGAGGTGGCGCGCCATGTGAGTCACCCCGACATTCAACGCCTCATTCAGGCGAGCCAGGAACTGGATGTGATCTTCTCTTTCGTCGAGGAGGCGGACGACTGCCGCTTTTTTGTGACGGCGGCCTACGCATCCGGCGGCCGCCTCGTGCACCGGCACCGGAAGCTGTACCTTCCGACCTACGGGATGTTCGACGAACGTCGCTACTTTGCGCCGGGCGACAGAATCCGCACCTTTTCCGCGCAGGGAGGACAAGCTGGCGTCTTGATCTGCGAGGATGCCTGGCACCTTTCAAGTCCTTATCTGCTCGCGGTGCAGGGCGCGTCCATCATCTATGTTCCGGCTTCTAGCCCATGGCGCAACACCATGGCCGCTTCCGATTTCGGTTCGCATGCTTTCTGGCGGCAGTTGCTGCAGGTGTATGCGCAGCTGTGTGGCTGCTTTTTTGTCTTCGCCAACCGCGTCGGCTACGAGGACGGCGTCCATTTTTACGGAGGCAGCGGCGTGATGGGGCCGGATGGGGAGTGGGTGGCCGAAGGGCCCGCATCCGAGAGCGCGTTGGTCGTGGCCGATCTCGACTTTCGAATGGTGCGGCGGGCGCGCTACACGACGCCCCTCTTGCGCGACGAGCGCGTTCGCCTCGTGCTCGCCGAGATGCAGGAGGCTGTGCGCAGGAGGTCGACCGATGAGGCCGGAGATTGAGGCAAAGCTTGCGTTGAATCCCTCGCTCGTCACCTCGGTGTTGACGGGGTTTCTCCGCGACGAGGTGACGAAAGTGGGCTTCCAAAAGGCCGTGTTTGGCCTGTCTGGCGGGATCGATTCGGCGCTTACGGCGTTTTTGGCGGCGGAGGCGCTGGGGCGGGATCGGGTGCACGCGGTGCTGATGCCGTACCGGACGAGCCATCCGAAGAGCCTCGAGGATGCGCTCAAGGTCGTCGAGGCGCTCGGCATTCCGCACACGATCATCGACATCACCGCCCCCGTGGATGCGTATTTCGAGCAGGTGGATCGGGTCCTCGGATACGAGGCGAACGCGCTCCGGCGCGGCAACCGAATGGCGCGGGAGCGGATGGTAACGCTCTATGATCTGTCGGCCGCCATGAACGCACTTGTGCTTGGCACGAGTAACAAGACGGAGCTCTTGCTCGGCTACGGCACGCAGTTCGGCGACATGGCGAGCGCGCTCAATCCCATTGGGGATTTGTACAAATGCCAGGTGCGGCAGTTGGCTGCGCATCTGGGCGTGCCGAGCAGCATCCTCGAGAAAGCGCCGAGCGCGGATTTGTGGGCGGATCAGACGGATGAAAAGGAACTCGGCTTCTCGTACGACGAGGCAGACGAGATCTTGTACCAGTGGGTGGATCTCCGGATGTCGCCGGACGAGATCGTGAGCCGCGGTTATCCAGAGCGCCTGGTGCGGGCCATCGTCGAGCGCGTTCGACACAATCAGTACAAGCGGCGCATGCCGATCATCGCCAAGCTGTCGGGGCGAACCATTGGCCTCGACTTTCGGTATCTGCGCGACTGGGGAACTTGATGCTTGGAGTGAATGGACATGGCGGGACATTCGAAGTGGCACAATATTCAGCGGCGAAAGGGCAAGCAGGACGCCATTCGCGGGCAGTTGTTCACCAAGCTGTCCAAGGATATCTACCAGGCGGCGCGCGAGGGCGGCGGTAATCCCGAGACGAATTTCCGGCTGCGCGTCGCCATCGAACGGGCGAGGGCGAACAACCTGCCCATGGAGAACATCCAGCGCACCATCGCGAAGGCCACGGGGCAGATCGAAGGCGCCACCTACGAAGAGTTGCTCTATGAAGGGTACGGCCCGCATGGGGTGGCCCTTCTGCTCGAAATCCTCACCGACAACCGCAACCGCACCGCCGCGGAGGTTCGGCACCTGTTTCGCAAGCACGGCGGGAATCTTGCCGAATCCGGCGCGGTGGCGTGGATGTTCCAGCGGTTCGGCGAGATCGTCGTCCCCAAGTACAAGGTGGACGGGGATGATCTGATGATGGTGGCGCTCGAGGCGGGGGCTGAGGACGTGATCGAGCGATCCCGCACGTACGTCGTGAAGACGACCCCGGACAACTTCCGCGCCGTGCGAATGAGTCTCGAGGAGAAAGGGATTCCCTACGAGGAAGCGTCCCTCACGTACGAGGCGTCGACGAAGATGGATCTGCCCGAGGAGGCGTTGGAACAGGTGTACGATCTCGTCGAGGCCCTCGAGTCGCTGGACGATGTACAGACCGTGTACACGAATCTCGACACGGGCGACGAGGAGGAAGAAGACGAGTAGGCGCATAATGGTCTCGCATGTGCGCACGCTAACTTCTGAACCTTCTCGATGAGGCGGGAGGCAGGTTCAGATGGCCATGCGAAAGGGTGGCATGCGCGCAGTGCTTGCGGCCTTGTCCGCCTGCGCCGCGATGGCGTGGGGGGCCTCGGTGGAGGCCCACGAGGCAGCGTCGGCGAGCACGGACTTCGGATCGCATCATCGCGTCCACCATCCTGCGCGCCGCGTGATTCTCGTCAACGAGACGAACACAGGTGCGATGATGATCGAGCGTCGGCGGGTCGAGGACGATGCGGTGGTGGCGTTTGCCGGATCGAGGCCCGCGTGGCGACTTGACATTCCCCTCAGCTGTTACTTCCTCACGCCCGTGTATATGCGCGATCCCGGTGGGCGGATTCCGGGCGATCGCTCGGTGTGACGCAGCGATCGCCCTGTTGTCATCCTGTCCTTCTATTTTCCATATCTGTATGGGTAGGAGTTTCGAGGGTTCGTGGCGAATGACAAATAGAGAACACGAGGAGGAGCGATTGTGGAGTCCTTGCGCATCCTTGGCGTGGACCCCGGCTTGGCCCGGCTGGGATTCGGCATCATTGAGCGAGGGCCGGGTGATTCGCTCCGCCATGTGTCGCACGGCTGTATCGAGACGGGTGCAGACACGCCTTTGCCCGAGAGGCTTCAGCATATTTTTCAACAACTGACGGAGCTCTGCCGAACGTATCGTCCTGAGGTCATGGTGGTGGAAGAGCTGTTCTTCAGCCGCAACGCCACGACCGCCTTCACGGTCGGCCAGGCGCGCGGCGTTGCCCTCTTGGCGGGCGCGCAAGCGGGGCTTGCGGTGACGGAGTATACGCCCATGCAGGTCAAGCAGGCGGTGACAGGGTACGGACGAGCGGACAAACGGCAGGTTCAGGAGATGGTGAGACTCCTTTTGAGGCTGACGAGCGTCCCGAAGCCCGATGACGCGGCCGACGCGCTGGCAGTCGCCATCGCGCATGCGCATGCCGGACGGATCGGCGAGCTGGAGGCGAGACTGGCCGCAGGCAAGCGGACGGGATGGATGTGGGAACGGGGGCGTTTTCGGTGATCGCTTTCTTGCGGGGGCGCGTGACGTTCCTCGGGCCAGGGTATGTCGATCTCGACGTGCGAGACGTGGGCTATCGCGTACATGTGAGCGATCGCACGCACGCGGCGCTGAACCTCGGCGACACCGCATTCTTGTATACACACCATCATGTGCGCGAGGACGGCTGGGCGCTCTACGGCTTCGAGACCGTCGAGGAACGGGCTCTGTTTGAACGCATGGTTGCGGTGTCGGGGATTGGGCCCAAGCTGGCGCTTCAGGTCATTGGGGCTGCAGGAGTCGGCGAAATTGTCGCAGCCATCCTGGCGGAGGACGCCGACAGCCTGAGTCGCCTGCCCGGCATTGGCCGCAAACTCGCCAGTCGGCTGGTCGTAGAACTGCGCGAGAAGCTCGACGACTTGGCGCCCGTTGCCTTGCGCGCTCCCGCTCCTGTTTCTGGCCCGCAGGCTTCAGCGGCACAGGACGCGGTGTCAGCACTTGTCGCGCTCGGGTACCGCCCTCGGGAGGCCGAAGAGGCGGTGTCCGCGGTCGGCGGAGGTCGCCAGTCCGTCGAAGACACCATCAAGGCGGCGCTGACGTATCTGTATGCGCGAGACGCGCGGACCGAGCCGCTGTCGCAGCCGTAGCCGAGGGATGAGGAGGTGGCCGGATGGACGAGCGACTGATTTCTGCCGAATGGATGCGCGAGGACGCGCAGCTTGACACCATTCGCCCCCGTTTTCTCGACGATTACATCGGCCAGCGCGCTGTCGTGGAGAACCTGAGGATCTTCATTCAGGCCGCCAAAGAGCGCGGAGAGCCGCTCGATCACGTCCTGCTGTACGGTCCGCCCGGTCTCGGCAAGACGTCTCTTGCGATGATCATCGCCAACGAGCTCGGCGTCCAAATCCGTGTGACCTCCGGTCCGGCCATTGAGCGCGCCGGCGATCTCGCGGCCATCCTGACGAATCTGCAGCCGGGCGACGTGCTGTTCATCGACGAGATCCACCGCCTGTCGCCGAGCGTCGAAGAGGTCCTCTATCCGGCTATGGAGGACTTTGCGATTGACATCGTCATTGGCAAAGGTCCGAGTGCCCGCTCCGTGAGGCTGGACCTTCCGCCGTTCACGCTGATTGGCGCCACGACCCGCGCGGGGCTCCTGTCGCACCCCCTGCGCGATCGCTTCGGCGTGATGCTGCATCTGGACTACTACCCGGTGCGCGATCTCGCCGAGATCGTCAAGCGCAATGCGCGGATTCTGCAACTGGCCATCACGGAGGACGGATGCGCCGAGATTGCCCGCCGAGCGCGAGGAACGCCGCGCATCGCGAACCGGCTGTTGAAGCGGGTGCGCGATATCGCGCAGGTCGCAGGCTGGCCGGAAATTGATGCGGCGCGGGCCGCCGAGGCGCTCGCGCAACTGCACGTGGATCCCCTGGGGCTCGACGCCACCGACAAGCGGATTCTAGAGGCGGCGATGGACAAATTCGGCGGGGGCCCTGTCGGGCTCGACACGCTCGCGGCCGCAGTCGGCGAGGAGCCGTCGACGCTGGAGGACGTGTACGAACCGTACTTGCTTCAAATTGGCTTCTTGAAGCGGACGCCGCGCGGGCGCGTCGTCATGCCGTCCGCCTATCGCCACCTGGGGCGCTCCGTGCCTTCAGGCTGAAGCAGAACGCCGGCTTATCCATCCGCACCCCCGTAAACGTGGGGCCGGGAACGAATTCATGAGGTGAGGTGGGAGCGTGGGCGTTCTCCCGTTTCGCGGAAGGTCATTAGACGAACGAAACGAGTTGGCCCGCCTGCTCCAAAGTGCGAAAGCCGGAAATGCGCACGCGCGCAATGAGCTCATTGCCCTGTACATACCCTTTATCCTGCGAATCGCGTCGCAAACGGCCAAGCGATATATCGATCCACACGCGGACGACGAATACAGCGTGTCGCTGGCGGCATTCAACGAGGCCATCGATCGGTATCAAGATGAGCGCGCGGCGTCGTTTCTGACGTTTGCGGAAACCGTGATCCGGCGGCGCCTCGTCGATTTCTTTCGAGCGCAGCGTCAGCATCGCGCGCGGCTGCGCCCGTGGAGCGAATTCGATCAAGCCGACGAGGACGATCACGTCTCGAACTGGGTCGAGGTGGCGTCTTCCATCGCGGAGCATCAGCGCCGGGAAGAGGCCGCGATGCGGGCGTACGAGATCGAAGAGTATGCCCGTCGGCTCGAGGAGTTTGGGTTGTCCTTTCGGGAGTTGGTGGAGCTTTCGCCCAAGCACGAAGACGCGCGCCGAAACGCGCTCTTGTGCGCCCATGCGATTGCGTCTGATCCCGAACTTGTGACGTACGTCTATCGGCGCAAGGCGCTGCCGCTTCGTCAAGTGGAGGAACGGGTCCGCGTGTCGCGCAAGACGCTCGAACGCCAGCGCAAGTACATCCTTGCGATGGTTCTCTTGCTGTCCGGTGACTTTCCGATGTTGAAGTCGTTTCTTCTCAGGGCGGAAGGGGATTGACGTCATGAGTGTGCGAGTCCGGGGTCGCGCCGTCGTGGTGGAGCTCCAGGGCAATCGCGCCATTTTGCTCACGGACGACGGAGCCTTTGTGAACGTGACCGCGAGGCCCGGCATGTCGGTCGGCGACGTGATCGACATGGGCGTCGGAGGACGGGCGGGCGGAGGGTTGCTGCGCGCTTGGGCCCGACGCCGTGTGGCGATTGGGGCCGTTGCGGCTTGCGCCCTCTGCGCCGCGATGGGAGGGGGCGCACTGTCCGTGGCCGGGTGGGGCGCGCGGCCCCAGGCGCTCGTGTCGGTCGATGCCAATGCCGAGTGGAGCCTTGCCGTCGACCAGCACATGCGCGTGGTGTCGGCGAGCGCGTATAACGCAGTCGGCCAGTCCATCCTCGCGCACGTGCGCGTGAAGGGCAAACCGCTCGCGGACGCGGTCCGATCGCTCGTTGGTGAGCTCGCGGCCGAGGGGAAGATGCCGCGAAACGACAGTGTCGTGGTGGCCACCACCTCGCTCGACGGCGACGACGTCGGCTCCGACATCAATCGCGCTGTGACGAGCGCCGTTCAGGGCGCGACGCAGGGCCAGGGCAATGTCTATAGCATGGCCCTGTCGCGGAGCGTGTGGGACCAGGCGCTGGCGAATCACGTGGCGCCTGCGCAGTACGCGAGCTATCTCCTGGCGCAAGAGGTAGGCGTGCACGTCCACCTGAGCGATTTGAGCTCGGCCAACGTCCAGACCGTAGTCGCGCAGGCCCACGACCTTCACACGGCGCTCGAAGGGTTGAACACCGGCAACTACGAGGAAGTCGCCAGCATCGTGGAAGCGGCCTTGAGCCAGCCTTTGAATTCCCGCGGTGAGCCTCGGTATAATGGGTGATGCTCGTTCGTCCCACACGACATCGTCCGTGGGCCACGAAACCATGAGACGAAACGGGCTGTCCCAGTGATGGGGCAGCTTTTTTCGCTTTGACCCTGTGATACGCGTTGGGAGGAATGTTCGTGCGCGTCGAAGACTTTGATTATGAACTTCCTGAGCATTTGATTGCGCAACAGCCGCTGCCGGAGCGAGACCAATCCCGGCTGCTTGTGGTCGATCCGGTGGATCGCGTCGTTCGGCACCGCATCTTTGCGGACATTGTCGAGGAGTTGAATCCGGGCGATGTCCTGGTGATGAACGACTCGCGCGTCCTGCCTGCGCGTTTACATGCTGTGAAGCCCGACACGGGCGGACACGTCGAGCTTTTGCTGGTTCGTCCGATCGACCATCAGCCGAATACATGGCAATGCCTGGCTCGCCCCGCGAAGCGGGTTCGCGTCGGTCACCGGCTGGTGCTCGGCGAAGGTGGAGATGTCGTCGAGATGGAAGTCGTGGGCGAGGAGGACGAAGGCATACGGCTTGTGCGATTCGACACAACGGAGTCCGTGATCGACATCGCGAATCGGCTGGGTGAGATGCCCCTTCCGCCTTACATTCATGAAAAACTGGAGGACCAGGAGCGGTACCAGACCGTGTACGCGAAACGCGTGGGATCGGTGGCCGCACCCACGGCGGGTCTCCATTTCACGGAGCGATTGCTGCAGAGACTTCGGGACAAGGGCGTTCAGCTATGCCACGTGACGCTGCACGTGGGAATCGGGACGTTTCGCCCCGTGCAGGTGGAAAACGTGGAAGAACACCGGATGCACAGCGAGTGGTACGAAGTCAGTCCGGAGACGGCCGAGATGGTGAACCGCGCCAAGGCCGACGGCAGGCCGGTCATCGCCGTCGGCACCACGGCGCTGCGGACGCTCGAGGCGGCGGGTCAGTCCGGTGTGCTGGAGGCGAAGCAGGGAGAGACCGACATTTTCATCTATCCGGGTTTCAAGTTCCACATCATGGACGGGCTTATTACGAATTTTCACCTGCCCAAGTCGACGCTGTTCATGCTGGTGTGCGCCATCATGGGCACGGACTACGCGAAGGCCGTGTACCGCGAGGCCGTGGAGCGTTCGTACCGGTTCTTTAGCTTTGGCGACGCCATGTTCATCAAGAGGAGGGCCGACATTGCAGGTACCCGTGAGGTATGAACTCCTCAAGCGATGCTCCCGCACGGAGGCGCGGAGGGGGAGGCTGTACACGCCGCACGGCGTGATCGACACTCCGGTGTTTATGCCGGTTGGCACACAGGCCACCGTGAAAACGATGGCGCCTTGGGAGCTTGAGGAGCTCGGCGCGGGCATCATCCTGGCGAACACGTACCACCTTCACTTGCGCCCCGGAGAGGACATTGTTCAGCGCGCCGGAGGGCTGCATGGGTTCATGCAGTGGAAAGGCGCCATCCTGACGGACAGCGGCGGGTTTCAGGTGTTTAGCCTGGCGAGCCTGCGAAAGATTACGGACGAGGGCGTGCAATTTCGTTCCCACATCGACGGAAGTCCGCGGTTCTTTTCCCCCGAGACGGTGATGGCCATCGAAAATGCGTTGGGAGCGGACATCATCATGCAGCTCGACGAATGTCCGCCCTACGGTGCGACGAGATCGTATTTAGAGACCTCCCTTCGGCGGACTCTTGCGTGGGCGAAGCGATGCAAGGAGTCGCACGCGCGCCCGGAAGAGCAGGCGCTGTTTGGGATTGTGCAAGGCGGAGAGCATTTGGATCTCCGGCGTCAAGCTGTCGAGGCGCTGGTAGAGCTCGACCTGCCCGGCTACGCCATCGGCGGGCTCAGCGTCGGGGAGCCGAAGTCCCTCATGTACGAGATTCTGTCGCACGTGGCGCCGCTCCTTCCCGAAGAGAAGCCCAGGTATCTGATGGGCGTGGGCAGCCCGGACGATCTGTTCGAGGGTGTGGAACGGGGCGTCGACATGTTCGATTGCGTCCTTCCTACGCGCATTGCGCGCAACGGAACTGTGTTCACATCGACTGGCAAGATGGTCATGAAACATGCGCAGTACAGGGACGACCTTCTCCCGATCGACCCGTCGTGTTCGTGTCGCGTGTGCCGGACGTTTTCCCGCGCGTACATCAGGCACCTCCTGAAGGCGGAAGAGATCCTCGGCGTGCGGCTTACCACGTATCACAACGTGCACTTTTTGCTCAACCTGATGAGGGAAATTCGAAAGTCTATCGAGGAGGACAGGTTTTTGGCGTTCAAGCGCGAATTCTACAGTAGGTACGGTTATACATCCGAGCGAGAGGACGTGTGAGTTTGAAGGGTAGCAGCAGTATTCTGTTTTTGATTCTCCTGATTGTGGTGTTTTACGTGCTCATTCTGTTGCCGCAGCGGCGCCAGCAGAAGAGCCGCGCAGAGATGATGAAGAAACTGGGGCCGGGTGCGCGCGTGATGACGGCCGCGGGATTGTACGGCGAGATCGTCGCGATGCAGGGCGACATCGCGATTGTTCGCATCGCAGATGGCGTGGACGTGGAGATGGACCAGCGCGCCATTGTCCGCGTCGTGGAAGAAGGCCATGGCGCGGAACACGACGAAGCCGAGGATGAGGCGGACGAGGCCGAGGATCGCGGCGTGGACCACGATGTCGAGGCGACCGATGAGGGTCACGATGGTCCTTCGGAGGCGGAGCGGGAATTCGGAGAGCATCACAAAGAACACGGCGGGGCGTAAAAGCTGGATGGGGAGGTCGTTGCGCGTCTGCAGCCCGTCGGCCTCCCGCATCCCCCGCGGGGGTGTTACGAGCGAACCCACGCGCTCCCCATGACGCCGCCAAACGCGCCGATGACCGACATGAGAAGAATGCGAAAGAGTCCTCCAGCGTCGAAGGTGAAGGTGTTGTCGACAAAGAGGCCAATGGCGACCATGATGACGGCGTAGAGGAGTCCGGTGGCGCTGCCGTGAAACCATCCGTGCCCCTGGCCTTGGCGCGCGGCTGCCATGGCGCCAAACAGGACGGCAAGGCAGTGGATGACGTACGCCGCTGTCGTGATCCGCTCGGGGCCCCATTCGCCATAGTGCGCCATCAAAAAGACGACGACCGTGCCGCAAAGGGCGACGCACAGGCTCCAGAGGGTGCCGTACACCACGGGGATGGCGCGCAGCACGTCGAATCGATGGCCTTCGTTCCATCTCGACAAGGCGCATCACTCCTGGTCCAAGTTTCTCTACACGATATTCGGCGAGATCTGCGATTATGATCTTGTCCGGTGAGATATGAACTGTTTATACTGGAAACTTGAAGAATTCGAACGGGCGCGGGTTGGGTGGGGTGTCGGTATGGCGGAAGGCATACCGCTCAAGCGACAAACCGTGTACAGTCTGATCGTCGGAATCTTCGGGTGTGGAACGGCGCTCGTGGAACTCCCGGAACTCCGACATGCGAATCTCTGGTTTTTCATCGCCATGCTGGTGCTCGCCTGCCTCGTTGAGGCGATGCCGGTGCCTCTCCGGCTCGGATCCGCCAGTCTGACCCCAGCGGTCCTGTTTTCTTATGTGACCCTGAATGGGCGAGAAGAGGCGATGTTGTGCGCCATTGCAGCCGCTTTCGTCCCTGCGATGAGGCGCCATTGGGACTTCGAGACGGTATTTTTCAATGCCGGGCAATATGCGCTCTCGACGCTCGCGATGTGGTGGGTACTACATCAGCTCATTTCCCTGCCATTGAGCCGCATCGATGCGCTCGCCGTGGGCGCGCTGGTTTTGTCCGCGGCGGTGTTTCTCGTGGTCAATCACGCGTTTGTGCAAATCATTCAGTGGCTCCGGGGAGCGCTGTTCTGGTCATCTGTTTGGACCGCGCTCGTCACGGATCTCATCAACCTCGCGCTCTGCATCCCGTTTGCGTTGCTCGTCGTCATGCTCGATTCCACGAGCGCGTGGCTCGCGCCTATCATGGTGCTGCCGCTGCTCATGTTGGCCTACATGCTCCGCTCCCATCGGCAAGCCATGGACTTGCAGGAGATTCACGAGTGCCTCGCGAACCTCGCGACTGAATTTGACATGCGGCAAATTGCCCTCGAAGCCGCGCACCTCGCGAAGAGGATGACCTTGGCCGACTGCGTCGCGGTGTTCGTCATCGATGGCCGAGGGTGTCTCGCCCCTGCCGCCGTTTACCCGCGTTCGTACGAGGCCGAGTTCTCGATGGAAGGCTGGCCGGAGTCGGAGGGCGGCGTGATTTGGAAGACCATCCACCAGCGCGATCACGTCATTGTGCCTGACGTCCGCAAAGACGCCCGCGTGCGCTTTCTTGGTGAAACGCCCACCTTTTTGAGCATGGCCATCTTTCCGATGCACGCCCATCAGAAGGCGCACGGCGCCATCGTCTGCTACGCGAAGCGCCCCAAGGCATTCAATCACATGCACGAATACATGGACGCCTTGGCGAATCAGGTCTCCGTGCTGCTTGAGAACGCCAAACTGTACCAGGAGCTTCAAGATCGCTCGTTCCGCGATGAAGCCACAGGGCTTTTGAACTACCGGTATTTCTACGAAGAACTCGCTCGGCGTGTCCAGGCGTCCCTGCGGGAAAACCGCCCGGTTTCCGTGCTGATTGTGGACGTGGACTTCTTCAAGCGATTCAACGACACCTACGGGCACCTCGCGGGAGACGTGGTGCTTCGCGAAGTCGGCCGTATCCTTGAGCGTCACGCTGCACCAGACGGCGTGGCGGCGCGGTACGGCGGAGAGGAGTTCGCCGTGCTCCTGTGGGCCAGTGCGCACGAGGCCTACGAAATTGCGGAAGCCATCCGACAGGATGTGTGGAAGCTCGCCGTGGACTTCGAAGGATATCATCTCCAAGGCATCACGGTCAGCATCGGCATGGCGACGTGCCCGGATCACAGCGAGTCGGACCGCGATCTTCTCGTGAAGGCGGACAGCGCCATGTATTGGGGTGCTAAACAGCGCGGACGCAATCGAACGGCGATGTACGCCCCTGAGTTTGATACGCAGCTGTTCGTGGATCCGCTGACAAGCCTGTACACCCATCACTTCGTGAACATTCGCGTGCGGGACGAGATGGCGCATGGCACGACGTGTTGGGGGGTGATTTGTCTCGATCTCGTCAGGTTTAGCGAGATTAACGCCGCGTACGGGTTTGAAGCTGGAGACGAGGTGCTCCGCCAGGCCGGGGTCGTGATTCGCCAGGTGCTGCGGCACTCCGAGCTGGCTTGTCGCTATGGCGGAGATGAGATGCTCATCATTATCCCGAATGTCTCGGAATTGGAGCTCGCGGGGATCTGCCGCCGAGTCACGCAGGTGATTGAGCAACACCCCTTTCACGTCGGCGAGAACACCCTCTCCGTTCGCGTGGCCTGTGGTATGGAGGTGTACGACGTCGTTCAGGACGGCGCAGATCTGTTCAACCGGATTGAGGAACTGTTTGCGCGTCTTCACGCCCCGCTGCATGTCAGTGAACCCGAATCTCCCTCGCATACCATCTAGGCGGCATGGAAAAGCCTTTTCTCCGGGCATACTGCCAAAGTGAGGAGGGGCTTTTCTCCATGCCGCACATTCCTTTGTGGCAGTTCCCGTTGCGCGCCTTGGTTCTTTATCTGATCGTGATGGTGGCCCTCCGCATCATGGGCAAGCGCGAGATTGGCCAGTTGTCCGTCTTCGATCTCGTCGTTTCCATCATGATCGCGGAGCTGTCCACCTTGCCCATGGAGGATCGGCGGGTTCCGATTTGGGAAGCGGTGATTTCCATCGGCTCGCTCGTGTGCTTTCAGCTTGCGGTCGCCCTTCTTCAAATGAAAAGTCACCGGTTTCGCCACTGGATTGAAGGAGAACCTTCCGTGCTCATTGCGCATGGCCGTATTTGCGATCGAGAAATGCGCCGCATCCGGTACACCGTACACGACCTTCTAACCCAGTTGCGCGAACAAGGCTACGCGGATGTGGCGGACGTGGAGTTCGCCATCCTAGAGACGTCCGGCCAATTGAGCGTCGTGCCCAAGCCAGAAGCGCGTCCGCTGACGCCGCGCGATCTCGGCATACGAGCTGAAGACGGTGGGCCCTCGCTCACGGTGGTGGTAGACGGCAAACCGGTTCAGAGTGCGCTCGAACAATTGGGGCAAGACGAAGCGTGGCTGCGCGAACAGCTTCGGCTTCGCGGGCGTGAATTGGAGCGCGTGTTTTACGCGCGCGTCAACGGGCGCGGAGAGTGGTGGATCGATGACATGGACGCCTCCGCGCGGTTAGATGGCAAAAGGGAGATGCCGGACGACAGCGGCGAGCCAGGGCCCCACCTTGGGCACGCGCTGGACGGCATGCGAGGTGAGGACGCGGAGCGAGCACAGCAGCGCGAAGTAAAGCATCAGTCCGCCCACGACCGCCAGCAATAGCGCCGATCCAGACAGGGACGATCTTGCCCGGAACGTGATGAGGAGCATGTAGGCGAGCATTGCGGCGGACGCCACGCCAATGCGTACGACGGAAGAGGTCCGCATTTGAAACCCGATTTCCCGCACGACGGCGGTGAGATGCAGCGCGGTGGTGAGGGTAAACGAAAACGCGGTAGCGATGCTCACACCGAGAATGCCGAGTGACGGACGCGTGGCGAGCACTAGGATGACGGCCAGACGCGCCACACCGCCCACGATGGAATTGATCATGGCTGTTCCCGCGCGGTTGAGTCCTTGTAAAATCCCTGTCAAAGGCGCCTGAAGGCAAAGCATGAACACGAAAGGTGCCATGATGGCTAGCATCGGGCCGACGTGCGCGTCTCCATAGATGGCCCTGGTGAGCGGCGCGGCAAAAAGGTAAACACGATGGAGGCCGGAAACGAGACCATAGTCGTCACGGTGATGCTCTGCGACAGTCGATGTCGAATCCGTTCCACGTTCCCCGATGCTTGAGCCTCCGCCACGGCCGGGACCAGGTTCGTTGCGAGCGATGACGTCACCACGGTCGGAAACACGAGCAGGGGAATGGCCATGCCCGAATATGCGCCGTACAGCGCCGTGGCCTGCTTGAGTGGCACACCGGCCATTTCCAGCGCGCGAAGGACAAGGATGGGCTCGGCTGCAGACAAGAGCGACCAGATGAGACGGCTCGCGGTGACCGGCAGCGACAGCTGGGTGATGGCCCGTAGCGTCGCTCGCATCGGCTCCGATGTGCGCGTGGGCGCAGGCTCCGGCACAATCTGATCCATCCGCGCGCGCCTCCGCTGTTGCCAAATCAGAAACAAGAGGCCAGACAACTCCCCTAGCACCATTCCGACCATCGCCGCCATCGCGGCATACCCTAACGAGAACCGCACGAAGTACGCAGCCAAGGCCCAGATGCTGAGGATGCGCACGGATTGCTCCAGAATGGACGCCCAGGCGGTCGGGGTCATGTCTTGAATGCCTTGAAAGTAGCCGCGATAGAGGCTGGCCACGGCGATCACGCCTACGACGGGTATCATGGCGAGATAGGTCGGATACGCTCTAGGATCCGTGAGCCAGTATTGCGCAACGACGTCGCGGAACGCGTACATGAGGCTCATGCAGAGGACGGCGGACGTCAGGACACATGCGGCGGAGATGCGCATGACGCGGCGAACGCGGTCGACGTCCCGCTTGGCCACCGCCTCCGCCACCAATTTCGCGATGGCGAGCGGAAACCCCATCGTGACCAAGGTGAGCGCAAGTCCCAAAATGGGAAACACGATTTGAAATAGGCCCATCGCCTCCGCGCCGATGAGACGCGTCAACACGATTCGATATAGAAATCCCATGATGCGCGTCACGATGCCGGCTATCATGAGCACCAGCGCGCCTTGCAGGAACGTTTGGCGGCTCAAGCGACCTTCCCTCCCGTCCATGGCCCGCAAGTGGCCTACGCTATTGCCTATGCCGAGAGGCATGACGGTAGTCCACTTTTGCGGTCCGACAGGATTTTTCACGCGCGAGATGGAATTGTTATTCCGCACGCATCGGAGGGATGGCGGTGGACGATCCATTGATGCACCCTGAGCTTCAGCCCTACGCGGATCAGGTGAGATGGCTTTGCGAGGCGAAGGTCGAAGAGTTCCGCTTGATGGGCTACGATTCAATTGACGTCGACTCTTTTTGGGCCTACGTCTGCACAAGACTGCCCAGGCCACTGTCGCTGCATCGCCTGGTGGACGTGATTTTGTCAGCCAAACCTAACGATTATATGACCTATGTGACACTCGGCGCCTTTCGTGGGGACCTCGGTATGCCGGATGACGTTTGACCTCGAAAAACGTCCATCGGTATACTGGTTCATGTTATGCGCGTGGAAGTGGCGGACAAGGAGGACTTATCATGAAATGGGGGCGCCTCTTGGCGTTTCTCGCGATGGTGGTTGTCGTGCTCGGCCTCACCATCAGCACGGGTCCAAAAATATGGAAGTCAATACCTCTTGGCCTCGATCTGAAAGGCGGCGTGGACTTGCTGTACGCCGTCGATACGCCGAAAGGTCATCCGCTTGACAGCACGGGTAAAGCGGCGCTCGTTCGCGCGATAGAGATGCGCGTGAATTCGCTCGGCGTGTCGTCGCCCATTATTCAACTCGAGGGCCACAATCAACTGGGCCAGGATCAGATTCGTGTGGAAGTCGCGGGTGTGAAAAATCAGCAGGAGGCCGTCAACGTCATTGGGGCCACGGCGCAGCTCGCCATCTACGGGAGCGCCAAGATCGACCCTAAGACGGGAAAGGTTGTCCCGGTTGGGCCACCGCTCGCGACGGGAGCGGATCTCAAGTCGAATGCCCACTGGGTGGTGGATCAGCAGACAGGGCAGAACGCCGTTGCCATCGAGTTCAAAAACGCGAGCCTGTGGACAAGCATCACCAAGCGGTACTTGCAGAAACCTATCTACGTCTTTCTGAACGGCCAGTTGCTGACCAACCCGGTCGTCGAACAGGTCATGTACACGGGGCAGAGCGAGATCTCTGGTGGAAATCTCACGACGCCACAGGCGTGCATCGATCTCGCCAATGAACTCAATGCCGGCGCTTTGCCTTATCCGCTGACCCTCGAAAGCGAGACGAGCGTCGGGCCGACGCTAGGCGCCACCAGCCTGCACCGGACGCTCATCGCGGGCGTGATCGCCGTGGTGCTTATCTTCGCGTTCATGATCGCCGCGTATCGCATGGCGGGGCTGATTGCCGATATCGCGCTGGTGGCGTACGGGTACCTCACACTCCTGACGTTCGCCGGCCTGCACGTCGTGTTGACGCTGTCGGGGCTCGCTGCCCTGATCCTTGGCGTCGGCATCGCGGTCGATGCGAATATCATTACGTATGAGCGAATCAAAGACGAGGTGCGAAACGGGCGCAGCCTGCGGTCCGCCGTGCGCGTCGGCAATAGGAATGCGTTTCGCACCATCGTGGATTCGAACGCGACCACGTTCATCGCAGGTCTCATCATGTACATCTTCGGCGGCGAAGGCGACGTCCGCGGCTTCGCGGTAGCCCTGATGGTGGGCATTATCGTGAGCCTCTTGACCGCCGTGTTGTTTGCCCGGGCAATGTTGATGACGTTCACGGCAGCGCAGGCGGTCAAGAATCCTTGGTGGTACGGCGCGCCGAGAGGGGTGGTGAAGAGCCGTGAAGCCAAGGTTTGACATCCTCCGGGTGAGTCGGTGGTGCCTGTTGCTGTCGGGAGCCATCACTGTGGCGGGCGTGATTGTCTTCGCCCTCTTCGGGTTCAACCTGAGCACGGATTTCAAATCGGGTTCCGAGGTGCAGTTTGAACTCAATCAGCGGGTGCCCGAGGCTCGAGTGCGCGAGATGTTTGCGTCCATTGGGCTGCCGCTTGGCGACACCAGCCTGACGGTGGGCGGCATTCAGCAGAATGTCGTGATGGTCACGCTGCCCGAGCAGCTCACGGCGAAGCAGATCAGCGAGATTCAAGCAGCGGAACACCGGTTTTTCCCGGACGCGAAACAGGATATTCAGGTGAACTCGGTGGATCCGTTTGTCGCGGAACAGACAGCTCGCAAAGCGGTGTACGCCGTGCTTGCCGCGGCTGCGTGCATCGTCGTGTACATCGCCATTCGGTTTGAGTTCCGCTTTGCCATCTCGGGGATCATTGCGCTTCTTCACGATGCGTTCATTGTCCTTGCGGCGTTTGCGCTGCTGAGGCGCGAGGTGGATTTAACCTTTGTGGCTGCGCTTCTGACCATTGTGGGCTATTCCATCAATGATACCATCGTCATTTTCGACCGCATCCGCGAGAATCTGAAGATCGACAAACCGGAAACGGTGGACGACCTGCGGGCGGTCGTCAACAAGAGCCTCTGGCAGGTGATGAACCGATCCATACGAACGGTTCTCACAGTGCTTATCGCAGCCGTCATCCTCTATTTCTTTGGCGGTATCTCCATTCGCAATTTCACGTTCGCGCTCATCATCGGCCTCGTGAGCGGGGCGTATTCGTCCATTTTTATCGCGAGCCCCATATGGGTCGCGTGGCGATCTCGCTCCATGAAGAAGGCCAGTCGCGGCGACAAAGCCGCACCGATTCCGGAATGATGGCAGGGGGAGCGCATCCGAGTGGCGCTCCCCTCCTTCGTCCAGCGCTTGATGAAAGGATTCGACGGTGATTTCCAGTGACGAATCAACTTGAGCGCCGCGGCTCCATGCTCAGTTACGTGAATGCCGTCCTGAACGTTCTCCTCGCACTTGCCAAAGGCATCATTGGCATTCTGGCGCACAGCGAGGCCCTGATTGCGGACGCCGTGCACTCCGCGTCTGACCTGGTGGGCTCCGTGGCGGTCATTGTCGGCCTCCGCATCGCCCGAAAGCCGCCGGACGAAGACCATCCATACGGGCATGGGAAGGCGGAGCTCATCGCTTCCATCTGCGTCAGTGTGCTGCTCATCGCCGCGTCCATCGAAGTGTTTTATTCGTCCGCGGCTTCGTTCTTCCACAGTCCCCGGGCCCCGGAATGGACGGCGGCGCTAGTGGCCGCCGCGGCCGTCGTCGTCAAGGAGGCACTTTACCGTTACAACGTGAGGCTCGGCAAACGCCTGCAGTCGAAGAGCCTCTTGGCACAAGCCTCCGATCACCGGGCCGACGTATATTCCTCCCTCGCCGCACTCATCGGTATCGTGATGGCTGTCGTGGGCGAGCGCGTCGGCGTCAAGTGGCTGATGTACACAGATGCCGCTGCGGGCATCTTGGTCGCCGCGCTGGTCCTCAAAATGGCCGTCGAGATCGCGAAGGACGCGTTAGAGATCTTGATGGACCGCGTCGTGCTTGCCGAAGAAGCGCTGCAGCCGTATCGGTGTGAGGTGCTTCGGGTTCCCGGAGTTCGCGCCATCGACGAGATCCGAGTGCGCGATCACGGCCAATATGTGATTGTGGACATCGAGATTGCCGTCGACGCGGACATCACGGTTCTCGCCGGCCACGACATCGCGGCGGCCGTGCGAGACCGGCTTCGTGAGAAATTCGACCGCGTCCAGGACGTGTTCGTTCACGTGAATCCTTACGATCCAAGTGAGGAACATCGCGGGCGCGAGAGGGGGCGCCCGGAATGAGCATTCCGCTTTGGCGAGCCGCAGGCGTTGGCAATGTCGCCCGCCGGCTGGCCTCCGCGTTCCAGATGCCGATGCGCGTGGCACGCCTGCTTGCAGCTCGCGGCTATGAGGACCCTGACGAAGTGCGGCGCCTGCTCGCGGCCGACGTGCCGTGGAGCCATCCCCTGGACTTTACGGACATGCGTGCGGCGTGTGAGCAAATCCTGCAGGCCGTTAGAAAGCGTGAGATCATCGCTGTGATAGGGGACTACGATGTGGACGGCGTGAGTGCCGCCGTGATTGCGACTAGCGCCATTCAGGCTTTGGGCGGGCGGGTGACGTGCCACATTCCCGACCGCGTGTCGGACGGCTATGGGTTCTCACTCCGTCTGCTAGAGGCTGCCAAGAGCGAAGGCGCGTCCCTGATCCTCACGGTCGACAACGGAATTCGTGCCGTGGAGGCGATCTCGGCGGCAGTTGCCGACGGCCTGCGTGTCGTGGTCACCGATCACCATGAGCCCGGAGATGAGACGCTCCCCGACGGCGTGCCGGTGCTTCACTTCACGCGCCACCGAGATCCGGGATCGGCAAAGCGAGGTTGTGGCGCATTTGTGGCCTGGAAGCTCGCTGTCCAGCTGCTTGACGCGGCCGGGCTGGGGAAGATGGACGCGTTGCGGAGATGGCTCATGGGTCTTGCGGCGCTCGGCACCTTGGCCGACATGATGCCGCTCGTGGGAGAAAATCGCCGGCTGGTGCGCGAGGGCATACGGGTGTTAGCCACAGAGGGGAGCACAGGCTGGCGGGTGCTTTGCGATTCCGCCCGCGTGCGTGGAGATGCACTCCGTGCGTCCGACGTGTCTTGGCGCTTGGTTCCGAGGCTCAACGCCGCAGGCCGCATGGCGCATGCCGATCTCGCCTATCGGCTGTTGATGGCGGAGGACGACGAGGAGGCCAAGCGCCTCGTCGACGAGATGGAGGTGCTCAATGCCAAGCGGCAGGAGGCCGTGGAGGCAGCGTTCGCCGAGGCGGTCGAAGCCGTGGAGCGGGATCACGGACCGAATCCTGCAGCCATCGTCGTGGCGGGGGATTGGCCTCTCGGCGTGGTGGGGCTTGTCGCTGGCCGCCTCGCGCAGACGTACGCGTGTCCGGCCATCGCCCTGGCACGGATGGGGGATGGGACGCTGAGAGGCTCCGGGCGGGCTCCTGAAGACGCCTCGATGCTCGAGCTTCTTCATCGGTGTGCCGAGTTCCTCCATCGCTATGGTGGGCACGACGCTGCGGTGGGGTGTGAGCTCGACGCTTCTCAATTGCCTGCGCTTCGCGCGGCGCTGATGGAAGCCGCGGTCGCCGCGCGGGCTATGGGCAAAACGGTCGATCCGCCTGCGGTCATTGCGGACGATTATTTGGGGTTGTCGGAGCCAGCGGATGAGATCTTGCTTTGGTTGGAACGGCTTGCTCCATTTGGTCCCGAGCACGAGCCGTTTCGATTCTTCGTGGGTCCCGTCGAGATCGTGAGGTGCGCGCGGATGGGAAGTGGAGAACATCTGAGGCTCACGTTGGCGGAGGGCGATGCGCACCAAGAAGCGGTGTGGTTTCGCGCGCCCGACGGGATTGCCAGGGATACCTCCGGGCTTTGGGCGTTCATCGTCGAGCTGGTTGCCAATGCGTGGAGAGGAACCGTCCGCCCTCAGCTTCGCATCGAACGGGGCTACCGCTTGCCACGCGCCGTGTCGAGAGAGGCGTTTGCGGCTGTGTTCCGGGCGCTCAGGAGAGGCCCCTGCACGCTCGAAACGCTGCGGCAGCGCGTGAGAGGCATCTCGGCCGATCTGGACCGGGATCTCGAGTCCGTGGTGGCGACCTTTGTCGAACTCGGATTTGCTGCACAGGAGGGCGGCTTGTATCATGTGATTGCGAGCGAAAAACGAGATCTGCGCGATTCCCTGGCGTACCAGGCATTTGTGCGCAGACATCTGCAGCCGGTCGGCGGTGGGCCGGGTGAACGAACGGAAGAGGAGAGAACAAGTTGAGCGATCATTATCGGACTTGGATTCGCGACATCCCCGATTTCCCCAAGCAGGGTATTCTGTTTCGCGATATCACGCCGCTTCTGGGAAACGGCGCTGCGTATCGGAAGGCCATTCAGGCACTCGCAGCCAAAGCGGAGGAGTGGAAGCCCGAGCTGGTGGTCGGGCCGGAGGCCCGCGGGTATGTGGTGGGGGCTCCGCTTGCTGTGACGCTGGGCCTTGGGTTTGTGCCGGTGCGAAAACCGGGCAAACTGCCGTATAAGACCGTGAGTGTGGAGTATGCGCTCGAATACGGGACGGATCGCTTGGAAATTCATGAGGACGCGATTCAGCCGGGACAGCGCGTCGTGGTGGCGGATGACCTCCTGGCGACCGGCGGCACGATGCGCGCGACGATGGACCTGGTGGAGAAACTCGGAGGCGTGGTTGTCGGCGCAGCGTTTCTTATCGAATTGAAACAGTTGGGCGGCCGTGATAGGCTTGGCGATATACCCGTATACACGCTTGTCCAGTTTGACGACTGACGGAGGTCTGAGGAGGTGAGCGGCCGTGGCTGTGGAGACGGAGGAAAAGACCATCGATGGTCTGTGCCAGAAACTTCAGTCCTATATGAGCCCAGAGGAGATTGCCGCAGTGCGGCGCGCATACGAGTTCGCCGCCAAAGCCCACCAGGGCCAGACGCGGCTTTCGGGGGAGCCGTACATCAGCCATCCGCTCGCCGTCGCCTACATTCTCGCTGATCTTCGGCTTGACGCTGCCGCGATTATGGCCGGGCTCCTGCACGACGTGGTGGAGGACACGTCGGTGAGTGACTCCACAATCGTGCAGACGTTCGGCGCGGAAGTGGCGACGTTGGTGGACGGGGTCACGAAGCTGAAGCGAATTAAGTTCGATTCGCGCGAGGAACAGCAGGCGGAGAATCTCCGCAAGATGTTCATGGCGATGGCGCGGGATATTCGGGTGCTGATTATCAAATTGGCGGATCGGCTGCATAACATGCGGACGCTGAAGTACCAGAGTCCCGAGACTCAGGTGCGCAAGGCCCGTGAGACGCTGGAGATTTTTGCGCCTCTCGCGCATCGACTCGGGATTAATACCATCAAATGGGAACTTGAAGACCTCTCGCTTCGTTACCTGAATCCCCAGCAATACTATCGGATTGTCAATCTGATGGCTCGCAAGCGGCAGGAGAGGGAGCAGTATATCGAAGGCGTGATTGCGGTCCTGCGTGAGAAGCTTGCCGAGCTGAATCTGAAGGCCGACGTGAGTGGCCGCGCGAAGCACATCTACAGCATCTATCGCAAGATGGTTACTCAGCACAAGGAGTTTAACGAAATTTATGACCTCTTCGCTATCCGCATTATCGTGGAGAGCATCAAAGACTGTTACGGCGCGCTCGGCGTCGTTCACACGATGTGGAAGCCGATGCCCGGCCGGTTCAAGGACTACATCGCGATGCCGAAGGCGAACATGTATCAAAGCCTGCACACCACGGTGATTGGGCCGAACGGCGAACCTCTCGAGATTCAGATCCGGACGTGGGAGATGCATCAGACGGCGGAATACGGCATCGCGGCGCACTGGGTGTACAAGGAGTCCGGTTCCAAGCGGGTCGAGGACGATTTCGCGAAGAAGCTCGCCTGGTTCCGGGAGGTTCTGGAGTGGCAGCAGGACTTCCGAGATGCACAGGAGTTCATGGAGACGCTGAAGATCGATCTGTTTTCGGATCAGGTGTTTGTGTTTACGCCGAAGGGCGACGTCATTGAGCTCCCGGCCGGCTCGGTCCCCATTGACTTCGCATACAGGATTCACACGGACATCGGCAACCACTGCATCGGGGCCAAGGTGAACGGCAAGATGGTCCCGCTCGATTACCGGCTGCGCACCGGGGACATCGTGGAGATCATCACGAGCAAGCATTCGTACGGCCCGAGCTGGGACTGGTTGAAAATTGTCCAGACGTCTCAAGCGAAGAGCAAGATCCGCCAATGGTTCAAGCGGGAAAAGCGAGAGGAAAACGTCGCGCGGGGCAAGGAGCTCATCGAGCGCGAGATCGCGCGGCAGAAGTTTGAACCGAAGCAGCTCATGACGCCACAGGCGATGACCGAGGTGCTCCAGAAGTTCAATTTTGGGCGGGAGGAAGATCTGTTCGCCGCCGTTGGGTACGGGGGATTGGGCCCGTCGCAGGTCGTGACGAGGCTCATCGAGATCTTCAGGCGCAACCAGGGAGAAAAGCCACCGGAGACGGTGACCATCCAAAAGGGCACGGCGAAGCCGGCGGAGATGGGCGTCCGCGTGCGAGGCGTCGACAACATCTTGATCCGGTTTGCCCGCTGCTGCCATCCCGTGCCGGGCGACGAGATCGTCGGGTTTGTGACGCGCGGGCGAGGCGTATCGGTCCATCGGCGGGACTGCCCGAACGTGGCGGCGATGGTGGAAAGTGGAGCACGCACGCTCGAAGTGGAGTGGGCGACGGATAAGGATTGGTCGTACAACGCGGAGATTGAGGTCACGGCGATGGATCGACATGGCCTCGTGAACGAAGTGCTGAATGCGGTGGCGGAGACCAAAACCGACATCACCGCGGTGAGCGCGAGGGCCGACGCCAAGAAGATTGCGCACATCCACATGAGCATCCGCATTCGCAACCTGGATCACCTGAGAACGGTGGTCGAGCGCTTGAAACGGATCAAGGATATCTACAGCGTGCGGCGCATGATTCAATGAGAAGGGAGATGGCCTATGCGGGTGGTGGTGCAGCGATCGGGCCCGGCGCGGGTCAGGGTCGATGGGGAGATTGTGGGCGAGATCGACTTCGGCCTCGTGTTGCTCGTCGGCGTGGGCAAGGACGACGGTCCTGAGGACGCGCAGTACCTGGCCGAGAAGATCGCGGGTCTGCGAATTTTTCCGGACGAGGAAGGCAAGTTGAACCGAGACGTGCGCGAGATGGGCGGCGCGGTTTTGTCCGTGAGCCAGTTTACGTTGTACGGCGACGCCCGAAAAGGGCGGCGGCCGAGCTACGCGGATGCGGCGCCGCCTGACGTGGCGGAGCGGCTCTATGAGGCGTTCAACGAGGCTTTGCGCGCTCAAGGGCTTCGGGTCGAGACAGGGCGATTTCGCGCGATGATGCAGGTGGAGCTCGTCAATGACGGCCCGGTTACCATCCTGCTTGACAGCAAGCGGCAGTTCTGACAGGTGGCATGGCAGGTGCATCGTGTGCTCGCCCTCTTCGCTGGCACGATGTGCCGCGCATCAGCGCGCAGGGTGTGCGCGACACTACGGCCGAGGGGGGAAGCGCGATGTTCATCGACACCTTCGAACGCGATCCCGACGAAGGCGAAATCCACGCGTACCACACCTGCTTCGCCTGTGGACACGTGATTCCGTTCGCCGGGCACATGTTCGGCGGCATTGTCCTGTCCCACGGCAACGAGGTGGATGCCACCATCACCGTCACAGGCGCGAAAGGGCCGTACATCGAGATGTCCATCCAGCTTCAGTGTCCGCGGTGTCACGCCGTGAATTCTTTTACTGCGCTTCATCATCGGTAGGCTCGCCTTGCCGATCCGATCCGCGGAGCGCTGACACGGCCTGGGTGCGCGCCTGCAAGTAGGCATTCCAGAGATTCGGCCAGGCGTCTCTGCATGTGCCCCATCCCATGGAGATGGACGCATAGGGAGAGCCAAGGCGGCGGTTTCGTACCTCCATCATCCTCAGATGCATCCGCAGGTGTTCCAAAAACGTATAGAACGATCCGTCGTCTCCATCCAGAGAGATGAGAAGGAATTCCCCCAACTTCCATGCGCACGGCGGGCCATGATGGCGAGCCGTACGCGTTCCACAGTTGGCCGACTTGCTGGGCGACTCGCTCCGCTTCGCTTGGAGGCCATTTCTCCAATGGTTCGATCCGGAGCACCGATGCGGTCGCGTGGGTCCAGGCCTGGTACGGCCGTCGCTTGGCGCGCGAGAGGAACCAGACCGGGTCGTCCGCGGTCATCCACTCCGCCAGAAAGGCTCGGTGGAACATCCGCGTCCGAGCGTCGTACAGGCCATCATACAGCGCTCGCTCGCGCTGATACGCCGACCAGACCACTTCTTCGACGCGCTCCGCGACCTCTTTGAGGATTCGCCGATCTCCATCGGTGTAGACTCGCTCCAGGGCGGATTGCACCGTGAGGATGCCGAACGGCTGACCGAGGTGGACCAGGGGCGCGCGGAGCACGGACCGGATTCCATCGGCCGCTAGGCCATCGTCCTCTTCAAACTCGGGCCGCTCCAGGACGTCTGGCGAGATCATTGGAATTCCGACGCGAAAAACGGTCGGCGCGGCGCTCGAGCCCTTCGGCACAAGAGTTCCGACGGGCCGGGCCGGGATCTCGTCCCGAAGCGACACCTCACAGACGTCCACAAACGCGTCGCCCTCTTCGCACCATTCGACGCTCAGACGATCCAGCGGCACGTGCGGTGCGATGCTGTCGGCCAGGTGAGACGCAATCTGTCGCCAATCCGGCAGGCGCTTGGTCTCCAGGTACAGGCGCTCCAACCATGTGGGTTCCGAACTCGGCTCCTCCGCTGCCGTGGGCTGGGGCACGCGAGGCTGCAACTTCGCCACGAACGCGGAGAGCTGGAACGAAGTTGGCGGCACAGGGGCGCCAAAAAGGAATCCCTGAATCTCGTCGCACCTATTTTCTCTAAGAAAATCAAATTGCTGGAACGTCTCGACCCCTTCCGCCACGACGCTCAAATTCAGCGACTTCGCGAGCGAGATGATGGCTCCGATGATAGGCGTCTGATTGACGGCGCTCTGTATCCCCGCTGTAAATGTGCGATCGATCTTCAACGTGTGCACGGGAAATTGGATCAAATAATTGAGCGACGAGTATCCCACACCGAAGTCGTCGAGGGCAATTCGCACACCAATCTTCCTCAATTCCTGCAGGACGTAGACGGCGCGCTCCACGTCGCACATGGCCGTGCGCTCGGTGATCTCCAGTTCAATCAACTGGGGATCCATGCCCGTTTGCGCAAGACACTCTCGAACGAGCCTCGGAAAGCCGTCCTGCATGAACTGCCGGCCCGAGATGTTGACGCTGATGCGCACGCGGTAGCCTTGCTTCATCCAAGACGCGCCCTGCTGGCATACGTTGCGCAGCACGTACTCGTCAATGGGGAGGATGAGATCGCTCGACTCGGCGACGGGAATGAACGCCTGAGGCGGAATGTAACCGAGTTCCGGGTGGGTCCACCTGCACAGCGCCTCTGCGCCCACCACCTGCATGGACCGCGTGTGAATCTTCGGTTGATAGTGAATTTCCAGCTCGCCCTTCTGCAGCGCCTGTCTAAGCATGGTTTCCACGAGGAGCGGCGGGAGCTCGTCTCGCCTTGCGACCAGCTCCCGATCTCGCCTGACCTGGTTCGATCCAAATT
The DNA here is from genome assembly GCF_000219875.1 of Alicyclobacillus acidocaldarius subsp. acidocaldarius Tc-4-1. NCBI lineage: Bacteria > Bacillati > Bacillota > Bacilli > Caryophanales > Alicyclobacillaceae > Alicyclobacillus > Alicyclobacillus acidocaldarius. The sequence goes on along the minus strand of NC_017167.1, from coordinate 2,108,669 downwards.
GTTTAGCCAAGCGCATGGCCTCGTCCGCCCGGCGGAGGAGTTCGTCCGCGCTCGCGCCCCTGGCGCCCTCGGCGACACCGACACTGGCCGTCACAATGACGTTCATACCCGCCACGGCGTGCGGCTCGGCGATGGCGGCCCTCAACTGTTCAGCCACAGCTTCGGCTTTGTCCACGTCGTCGTCAAACAACGCGACCGCGTACTCGTCTGCGCTCAGGCGGCTGGCCACGGCGGTTTCCGGGATCCTGCGGGCGATGCGCAACGCCGTGCTGCGGAGAATCGCGTCTCCGTCGGCGAAGCTCAGGTGCGCGTTGACCAGTCGAAACCGATCGAGATTGACCACAATGATGGCACTGCGCGAAGCGTCCTTCACCCGTTGGGACACGACGAAGAGAAATTGACCGCGTCCCAACAGATTCGTCAGGGCGTCGCGCTGTCCGGAAAACGCATCGAGAGTCACAAAGCCACCGCCTCGTGTCGTCCAGGACCATGGAATATAATTCCACAGAAGAGGAACAGAATGACAACGATGAATACGGATCAAACCACTGGAGCGATTCGACGCGTTTCAGCAAAATTCCTCTTTGTCGCATCTCGCGCTTCATCCGATGTGGAGCCACTGCGCGATCTGCTGTGCGATGACCAAGCAAGTGACACCGATGAAGAGGGGGCGAACATAGCGAGCGCCTTTGCGGATGGCAAAGCGCGAGCCAGTCAGCGCGCCGAGAACCATCGATAGGCCGAGCACGAGTCCCGCCTCATATCGAACGGAGCCCACCGCGATGAAGGTCGCCAACGCGCCCGCGTTGCTGGCTAGATTCAGCGTGCGCGCGTTGCCGCTCGCGGCAAGAAAGTCGAAGCCCAGCAGAAGAAAGCCCATCACCAAAAACGATCCCGTCCCGGGGCCAAAGAACCCGTCGTAAAATCCCAGGCAGGCGGCCAACAGCGCTGTCAGCGCGAACGTCTTTCGCGTCAGCGGCCGAATGGATTCCACCAGGCCGAGGTCCTTTTTCCACAGCGTGTAGGCTGCCACAATGACCAGCATGACCAACACGAACGGACGCAGGAACGACGAAGGCAATTGGTGGACGATGTACGCGCCGAGTGCGGAAGCCATGACACCCAGCGGAAACAGCGGTCCTACGAGTTTCAGGCGGACCTTGCCTGACAACAGGTAAGAACTGAAGCTTGTGATGGCCGAAATCGTGCCCGCGAACTTGTTGGTGCCGAGCGCCGCGGCAGGAGGCAATCCAATCGACAAAAGAGCCGGCAGAGAAATAAGGCCACCTCCGCCTACCGTCGAATCGATAAACGCCGCCACATAGCCTCCCACCGCGAGAATGAGCACGTGCGCCCACGTCAGATGTTCCACCGGTGACCCCCCTCGCCATCGCCCATCCGTAAACGTCCATCATTGTACTGCGGCTCGCGCAAGCCCACAATGTCTGGATTCGGTATGGATTCTTGCCACGATGACAACCTACGTCTAGATGCTTCGATTGGGGGGATACGATGAAGGCTACGAGACGCACCTTGGCGTGGATGGCGCTTTGCGGAGTGCTCGCCCTCGCGGGATGTGGAGACGGCCAAGGCGCTCAACTTTCCAAGACCCAGTCCGCGTTGAAGCCTCCGGATCAAAGTGCGGCGATGCTGGACAAGCCATCGCATTCGACTGCCCCACGCGCCATCTCGCTCGCTGAGCTTCAGCGGAGGAACCTGTGGTATCACGTGCGGCTCGTCGACGGAGAGACTGGATACCGATACGGCTACATCCGGGGCCAGTTTCGTATGGAGCGGACGACGGATCGCGGCGTGACCTGGAAGCCAATCTCGTTGCCCGTCGCGTTCCGACTTTCAGATCAGTCGAGCTACAAGAGTGCGGAAAACCCGCAGGTCGCGGTGGTCGATCTCGACACGGTCGCCCTCTATGGCGTCCAAGGCAACCGGTTTGTTCGCCTGACCACCTTCGATGGAGGCCGTCGATGGCAGGTCGCGTCGAGCGAATTGCCGCACGGCGGCTACCGGGTGACGAGTGTCAGCCAGCCGACCCGGAAGGACGCGTGGGTGGTGCTCGATGCTCCAGCGTTGGCAGGCAGAGCGGGGCCCTTGCTCTGCCGGGTGTCAGATGCCGGAGCGCGCGTGGCGCAGGTCAAGGTGGACCCCTCGGCGCCCGGCTCTGGCTTCATGCCAGGTGCCGAGATCGAGGTGTCGTTCGCGAATCTGCGGGACGGCTACGTCTACGCCGCGAATCCGGACGGAAAGCTCGTGGCGTACCAGACGAGGGATGGAGGGGTGCACTTCGAAAGGCGCGCCTTGTCCGCTCCAGCTCCCATCGCCGGAGCGAAAGTCTCGCACCTCTTTCCGCCGCGTGCCCTGGAGCAGGAGGTCACTTTCGCCTCCATTTGGAGGACGAAGAGCGCCGCCGGCGTGCGCCATCACGTCGTGGTCTTTCGCACGCGCGATGGCGGCGACTCGTACGCAGGACAAGTTTGCGATGTGCTGCTCGGGGCGCGCGCCAACGCGGAGGGTGCGCCGTGCGCGTTCGTGACGCCCGATTACGGTTACGCCATCAAGGATGGGCGGCTCATGCGAACCAGCGACTCCGGCACCACGTGGCTCACGGTGCATTCTACGACGCTCGAGCAATGGCTCGACACGTATCCCTGCGTGCTCGATGTGGACTACGTCTCCTACACACAAGGGTTCGTCCTCGCGGCCAACGCCAGCCTGACGCAAACCGTGCTGCTCGCGACGCAGGGGCTGCGCGATCGCTTCGCTCCGGTGCGGTGATCGCAAGCGGGATTTCATGGGCCGATGGCGGCGAGGACCTGATGGGCCGCCCGTTCGCCCTGCTCCACGCAGTCGGGCAGCCCGACTCCGCGGTAGCCAGCTCCGGCTATGGCGAATGCGGGACAGGACGCGCGCAACGTCACTTCTGCTCGCTCCACGCGGGCGAGGTGTCCGATACCGTAGTTCGGCATCGCCTCCCGAAAGCGCGTCACCCGCGTCCAAATCGGGTGTTCGCGCGCACCGGTGAGGCGTCCGACTTCTTCCGCCGCGCGACGCGCCAGTTCGTCGTCGGACAGCGCGAGGGCTTCGTCCTGGCCGCGCCTGCCGACGTAGGCGCGGATCACGGCGAGGGACTCAGGGGCAACGTGCGGCCACTTGTTCGACATCCACGTGGTCGCGGTGATGGCCATTCTTTCGGGCCTCGGCACGAGGAAGCCCGAAGCTCGCACGAGATCCGGTCCGAAGGCGGTGCGCTCGTACACGAGCACGATGGTGGCGGTCGACTGGTAGTGCGTTTCCACGTCGGGTAGGTCGATCATCGGCCTCATGATCTCGCGGGTGACCTGTGGCGGGAGGGCGAACACGGCGCCATCCACGTCTTCCTCCAAGTGCTCCCCGGAGACCGTATCGATATGGAACCGGTACACCGAGCCGCGCCGAGTCACTGCGCCGACGCGCGCACCGGTGCGGATCTCAACCCGGCCGCTCCGTGCCATCCGATCCACCATGCGCTCGATGACGGACGACAGGCCGCCGCGCACGGTGATGAACGCGCTCCGGCTCGAGCCAGGTTGGCGCGGGCTCGATGCCGCGACCAGGGCGCGGCTTGCCGCCACGAGGCTGCCATGGTTGCGGAGGAGATCGAGGAGCGAGGGCCACGTGGCCATGAGCGACAGACGATCAATGTCGCCCGCGTAGATGCCCGCCATGAGCGGTTCGCCGACGTAGTTCACCCATTCGTCGCCGAGCCTCGCACGGAGAAAGGCGCCGAGGGCGGTGTCGTCTTCAGGAAGATCGAGCGGCATCCGCTCTTCCTCCAGGGCGCGCGCCAATCCGGCGTCCGTCAAGAGGGGCGGGCGAACGCAGGACGGATCGAACGGAATTCCCAAGTATCCTTTCGGCATGGGGCAGAGGCCGCCGTCTCGGACGATGTAGGTCTCGGTCGCCTCGGGCCGCGTGGACACGACGTCTTCCGCCATGCCCAAGGACTCCATCAGCCGCATGGCGGCGGGCTTTCGCGCGAGCATGGAGTCTGGGCCCGCCTCCACGGTCAGACCAAGATGAGGCTCGCGAATCGTCTGTACACGCCCGCCAAGCCTATCGCTCGCCTCGTACAGAACAATCTGCACGTGAGCGTCGGAGGACAACAGGCGCAGGCAAGCCGCGAGACCGGTGATTCCACCGCCCACCACTGCCACGCGTTTCATGTGCATCACCACCCTGCGTCACGTTTCGCGCGCTCGATCACGTCCGCGACCGCGCGGATGAAGTCGGCATCGTCGTTCATCTGGCGGGTGCGAACGAGCTGGATGCCGAGTTCCTCGGCGCGCTTTCTCGCCTCGATGTCGATGTCGTACAAAACCTCCAGGTGGTCTGCCACAAAGCCCTGGGCACACACCACGACTTCGCGATATCCCTGGTTCGCGAGGGACTCGAGGGTGTCGAGCAGGTCCGGCTCGAGCCACGGTTCTTGCGTGCGGCCGGCGCTCTGCCAGCCGAAGGTATAGTGTGCAAGGCCGAGGCGCTTGGCCACCGCTTCGCCGGATTCGCGCAACTGGTCGACGTACGGATCGCCCATGTCCAGGATGCGCGCGGGGAGGGAGTGGGCCGTGAAGATGACCATGGCCTCCTCGGGGTGACGGCACTGGTGAAGCGCCTCCGCGACGCGCGCGGCAAGCGCGTCGAGGAAGCGAGGCTCGAGGTGCCACTGGTTCACACAGTAAAGCGTTGGCCCTCCGTCGCGCGCGGCCTCCCGCGCCTGCTCGTGATAGGTCTCGACGCTCATCGCCGAATAGTGGGGCGCGAGCACGACGGCGATGGCCCGCTCGATCCCGTCCCTGCGCATGTCCGCCACCGCGCCCGCGATGCGCGGCTCGGCGTGTTTCATCCCCAGGTACACGCGAAAAGCGGTTTCGCCTTGCGCGTTCAACGCGTGTTCGACTGCCTTCGCCTGCCGCTCGGTGATCTCCCGAAGCGGCGAGGTTCCGCCGATGGCTTCATATCGGCGGACGAGATCGGCGAGTTCGGTCGGAGAGGGTTTGCGGCCGCGCCGGATGTCCGTATAGTACGCCTCCACCTCGTCCAGGCTTCGAGGCGTTCCGTAGGCCATCATGAGAATACCGAGGGTCGTCATGCGCGTTCCTCCTTTGTGCAGTGCGCGGTTTGTGCCTTTGGCTCGAACGTGTGCACCCATTCGACAACGCGCTGGAGCTGGGCGAGATCCGTGGTGGGTTTGACACCGTGGCCGAGGTTGAAAATGTAGCCGGGGCTCTCCGTGCCGAGCCAGAGCACGGTCTCGACTTCGCGCCGGAGGACGTCGGGAGGGGCGAAGAGGCTTACGGGATCGAGGTTGCCCTGCAGCGCGACCGACGTCCCGACGCGCTGGCGCGCGCGGTCGAGCGGCGTGCGCCAGTCGACGCCGACGACGGTGGCGCCTGCCTCGGCGAAATCGGCGAGCAGTTCACCGGTGTGAACACCGAAGTAGATCAGCGGAACGCCGAGTTGGGCGAGATCCGCAAGCATCGCCTGGATATACGGTTTCACGTGTGCGCGGAACGCGTGAACGGACAGGCTGCCCACCCAAGAATCGAAGATCTGCACGGCGCTCGCGCCAGCCTGAACCTGGGCGCGCAGGTAGCGCGCCATGGCTTGCGACAGCTTGCTCATGAGCCTGCCCCAGAGGTCCGGGCGCGCGAGCATCAAGACCTTGGTGTGGACGTAGTCGCGGGAGGGTCCGCCCTCCACCATGTAGCTGGCGAGCGTAAATGGGCCGCCTGCAAAGCCGATGAGCGGGACCGGAAGGGTGTTCGCGAGGTGACGGATGGTTTCAAGCACAAAAGGGAGTTCTTCTTCCGGCTCAAACACGCGCAGGCTTGCGATGTCTTCCTCGGTGCGCAACGGGCGTTCCATCACAGGTCCCACATGCTCCTGTAGCGAAAACGACATCCCCATTGCGCCCACGGGGACCATGATGTCGGAGAACAGAATGGCGGCATCGACGCCGAGCTTGTCCACCGGCATGCGCGTCACGCGGGCACACAGCTCCGGCTCTCGGCAGATGTCGAGCAACGTGTACGTCTCGCGAATGTGGCGGTACTCGGGATCGTATCGACCTGCCTGGCGCATGAACCACACGGGTACGCGATCCACCGGTTCGCGGCGGCAAGCGCGAAGAAAGCGATTGTTCACGGCAAAGTCCCCATTCCTCATGCCTGTCCTTCGAACATTTGTACCTCCCTTGTTATACCCAACGCGCATCTGCGGTTGCAAACCGACGCGGCCGGGCGTTCGGGTCGCCCGTGTGCGGGTTTACAAAACTGTCATTGGCGCTGCCGAAAGAGTATAATAAGGTTTGGATTTGCACAGTCAGGAGGTGGGCCGAGTGAGCCTCGAGCTCGACTTTTATCAGATGATGATCCAACCGATGCGCGACGAACTCACGAGCATCGGGTTTCAGGAACTGCGCACGCCGGAAGACGTGGACGCTGTGATGGCCGAGAAGACTGGGACCACGTTCGTTGTGGTCAACTCGGTGTGCGGTTGTGCGGGTGGCATCGCCCGCCCGGCCGTCGCCATGGCGCTCAGGAATGACCGCAGGCCGGATCGGCTCGTGACAGTGTTCGCGGGCCAGGACAAGGAAGCCACGGCGCGCGCCCGCGAATATTTCGTCGGCCAACCGCCTTCGTCGCCGTCGTTCTTCCTGTTCAAAGACGGCAAGCTTGTCGGCGTGCTTCACCGCAGCGACATCGAGGGCTCGACGCCCGAGCGCGTCGCGGAGAAGTTGGTTGCGCTGTTCAACGAATACTGCGAGCCGAAGACAAACTGATGGCACTGCACGCGCTTCGACTGCGCGCGAGCGGGCGGCGGGACCCCGGTTCCGCCGCCCGTTTCGCGGATGGACAAGCTGAAAGGGTTGCGTCAACTGGTGCTGCGCCGCCCGCGCGGCTCGGTCGTCGCGGCAGCGCCGTGTGCCCCTCTGCACGACTGTGGTATGCTAAGTGCAATCGAACGATCGGAGGTTGGGCGGCGCGATGGGGTTTCGCAAACAGAAGCATGCCGAGGCTTGGATACCAGAGGTTCGAAACATTTTTTGCGTGGGACGGAATTTTCGCGATCACGCTTCCGAATTGGGCAATCAGGTGCCCGATTCTCCGATGATCTTCGGTAAATTCACGCACGCGCTCGTTCCGGCATCTGGCGAGGTGCCGTATCCAAGTGGCAGGTCAGACGTCCATCACGAGCTCGAGATCGTGCTGGTTCTCAAGGACACCCCGATCCGAGAGAGGCCGCTCGAGGCCGTGGGAGCGGTTGCGCTTGGCATCGATTTGACGGATCGCGAACTCCAGTCGGCGCTCAAGCAGAAGGGATACCCATGGGAGGCCGCAAAGAGCTTTCGCCGTTCCGCCATTGTGACGGATCTCTACGAATTTGACGACTTCGCCGCGGACGTCGAGAACGCGCGGTTTGCCCTGCAGAAGAACGGGCGCGTGGTTCAGGAGGGTGTGCCCTCCGAGATGGTATTTTCATTATCGGATCTCATGCTCCACTGCTTGGACGTGTATGGCCTTGCCGCAGGCGACATCCTGTTCACCGGAACGCCGAGCGGCGTCGGACCTGTGCGTCCCGGGGATGAGCTCACGCTCTTCATGAACGGCGAGCCATGGGCGACGTTTCGATTCTCCGCACACGAGGGGGGATCGCCGTGAGCGGAAGTGCCCTCGACACCTACCTCGAAGCCATCTACGTGCTTCATTCGGAAGGCGAGCAGGTTCTGTCTTCGCGCGTCGCGGATTATCTGGGTGTGTCCAGACCCACCGTTTCACAGACGCTGCAGCGGTTGGTCGGACAGGGCTACGTCGAGGTGAGCGATACCCGCGAGTTGGTCCTGACGGAAGAGGGCCGGAAGCGCGCGGAGGCCATTATTCGAAAACACCGGCTGCTCGAGCGTTGGCTTACTGATGTTCTGGGTCTGGACTGGGCGGACGCGCACGTGGAAGCCGCGCGGCTGGAAGGCAGCATTTCTCCACTCGTGGAATCGAAGTTGAACGAGATGCTGAACCACCCGGCCACGTGCCCGCACGGGAACGTCATCCCGGGAAATGGCCACGCGGTGCCCAAGGGCGTGGGGCTGGACGAGGCGCCACCCAACACACCGCTCGAAGTGATACGCATCGTCGAAGTGGCCGAGGAGGATCTCGAATTGCTGCGGTTTTTCCATCGAACGGGCCTGGTTCCGGGAGAGACCGTCCAGGTCCACGAGCCGGAGCCGTATGCTGCCGGCGTGACCGTGACCGTGCGAGAGCAGACCTTGTCGCTCGATCCCGCCGTCGCCCATCGCGTACAGGTGCGCCCGAAACCGATGAGTCAGACGGCCTGACGCTTGTTCCTCGGTGACAGGCGGCGGGAAGGCATAGAACGAGCGGAAAACGTCCACCTTAAACCGCGACGACACGCGAGAGAGGTGGTCGTTTTGTTTTCTGCTCGACAGCATCGCGTGTGGTGGCGAGCAATATTTGCGGCCGCGATCGCCGTGGCATGGGCGGTAGGTGCCCTTGCCGTTCCGACCGCCAAGGCGGAAGTCGCGCGCCCTCCCGTGGTCAACGCGAAGGCGGCGGTGGTGTACGACGCCACCGATCGAAAGGTCCTCTACAACAAGCGCGGGGACGAGCCGATGTACCCGGCCAGCACGACGAAGCTGATGACGGCCATCCTCCTCGTGCAACACCTTCAGCCGGGCGATCCGGTGTACATCAGCGAGACCGCGAGCCGTCAGCCGCGCGTGCGCCTGGGGCTGCGGCCTGGAACCGAGCTCACGGCGGAACAGGCTCTGCTCGCCCTCATCATGAAAAGTGCGAACGACGTCGCGTACGGGATCGCGGAGACCGTCGGCGGATCGCAGGAAGGTTTCGCGCGGATGATGAATGTCGAGGCGCGCCTCATCGGCTGTACCCACACGCAGTTCGTGACGCCCAATGGACTTCATGCAGACGCCCACACCACGTCCGCGAAGGACATTGCCCTCATCACGGCCAAGGCTATCACGTATCCGCGCATCGTTCGCGCGATGCAGACCCCGCAGGCGACCATCGCGGGGAAGACCATTCGAAACGGAAACCGCCTGTTGTACAGCCCTCCCGCTTCGATTGGCGAGTTCATCGGCGGCAAGACGGGATTCACGTCGCGCGCGATGTACTGCCTCGCGACCGCGGTGCGGCGTCCGTCCGACGGCCACATCTTGGTGAGCGTGGTCTTCGGTGCGCCGCGCAAGAGCCTCATGTACCGCGAGACGGTTCGCCTGCTCACCTGGGCCAACCGCCTCACGTCTCCGGAAGACCCAGCAAGTTGACAAGCGGGCTCCTCATAACCTTTACTACGTCGGGTTATGGGGGGTACGGCATGCGCAGAAGTGTCGCGCTCGCGTACGTACTGTGGTTCTTTCTCGGGTACCTCGGCGTGCATCGCGTGTACCTTGGCCACGTCGGCACAGGGCTCCTGATGGCCGCGTGCACCGTGGTCGGCGGACTCGTGGCGTCCACTGTCATTGGCCATATCCTTCTCTTTGCGGTCGGCATCTGGTGGCTCTTCGATCTCGTCCTGACGGCTCGCATGGCGGGTTGAGCGTATAAAGTTTGAGTAGGGGGTGTTCTCGGGAGGATTTTCCGGGGACAAAGAGAAGAGACCTCACTGAGCACAAAAACAACCCGCGTTCGGAGCGCGGATGAAGAGGTGAGGTCTCTCATGTTGGATATTCGTGATGGCGCGGCGGGTTTCCTGCCGCTGTGGATGAATCTGTTGTGGTTGTCTGAGCATCCGTGCGACTTCGCGATTCTTGAAGAGAGGCTCATGAGGTCCTTCGGCGAATTCATGAGGGAAATGGTTCCGCGCTTGCTCGAAGCGTGGGACGAGAAGCTGGCGGCGGAGCGTGACCGAAATGAGTGGGAACTTATTCAGCGTAAACCACGGACGGTCGTGTCCACCCTGGGAGAGATCACGTATCGTCGGCGTTACTACCGCAATCGAAAGACGGGCGAACGTCGCTTCCTGTTGGATGAGGTAGCAGGGTTCGAACCCCGTCGTCGATTGAGCGGGAAGTTAAGAGACCAAGCTGTGGCGTTGGCTTTAGATGTGTCGTACCGGCGCGCGGCAGAGATTCTACAGACTTGGGTGCCGGACATCAGCGCGATGGCGATTTGGCAAGAAGTGCAAAGGCTCGGAGGGGAGAAGCGCGTCCGAGCGGAGCTGGAGCGGGAGAAGGTGTTCGAACAAGGAGACGCTCCGGGAGGGAGACGCAAAGCCGAGACACTCTTCGTGGAAGCGGATGGCGTGTATGTCCGAGGGCGCAGGGAGGAAGATGGCCAGTCACACTTCGAATTGAAGGTGGCCGTGGCGTATGAAGGCAAGCAGGAACAAGGGCGGGAACGGCGCGCCCTGATGAATCGACAGGTGGTCGCGGGGACTGAGGAAGCTGAACGCTTCTGGGAGGAAGCGGTGTCCTCTTTTGGGCGCGTGTGGGATTGGGCCAGCGTGAAACGATGTTGGCTCGGCGCGGACGGGCGGAATGGGCGAAGAAGGGCGTCGGAATGCTCCCTGGGGCTCGATATCGATTGGATCCCTTTCACCTGCGGCAGGCGATGGTTGCGGCCTTGGGACGGGAGACGCAGGCCTACCGGAAGGTATGGGATGCGGTGAGAACCGAGGAGTGGTCGCGGGTAGAAAAGGTGCTGACGAAGATGGAGAAGCAAAGCGAAGGGGCGAAGAAGCAGCGTATCTCGAAGCTGAAATCATACATGGAGAAGAATTGGCAAGGCATTGTGGGCGATGATGATGTGGTGAGTCTGGGTGCAATTGAGGGCCAGGTGTTCCACCACGTGGCGCGACGGATGAAGCGCCATGGGGCACGTTGGAGCAAGCCAGGGCGGATGCGTTAGTGCGGCTGATTGCAACGCGCGCCAATCACGAGCCTCTGCGGGCCAACACGCCTTCTCGTTCGGAAATGCAGGCGGAAGTGCCGGTGAAGACAAAGCCAGTGAACGAGGCGGAAATCGCGAGACGGGTCGAAGAAGCGGCGACTTGGCTGGAAAAACACATGCCAGCATTGGTCGGTCCGCATGCGGACCGACCATGGGTGAAGTACGTGCTTCGTGAGCTCGCCAGAGTTTCAGCCACGGTTGCCTGACTCAACCTAAGCGGTGAGGTCCTCCCCTACGACAACTTGACACGGACTGGCGGGTTACCGCGGTTGAACCCCAGCCGCGGCTCGCTTTATAATATCGGACATGCAATCCGGAACGGTCGAAGGAGAGGTTCGTGTGAAGGTCACCATCGCTGGCGTGACGCTCGACAACCCGGTCATCCTCGCGCCGATGGCTGGCGTGTGCAATCCCCCGTTTCGCCGGCTCGCGAAGGAGCTCGGCGCGGGCATGGTCTGCGCGGAGATGGTCAGTGACAAAGGGCTTGTGAGCGGAAACGAGAAGTCGAAAAAGATGACGACCATTTTGCCGGACGAGCATCCCGTGAGCCTCCAGCTCGTCGGGTATGATCTCGCCTCCATGGAACAGGCCGCGGAGATGGTGGGTGAGACCAACGCGGATCTCATCGACATCAACATGGGTTGTCCCGTGTTGAAAATCTGCAAGACCGGAAGCGGCGCGGCGCTCGCGCGGGATCCCAATTACGCGGCGAAGATCGTGCGGGCGGTCGTGAGCCGCGTGAACAAGCCGGTGACCGTGAAGTTCCGAAAAGGCTGGGACGACGATCACGTCAACGCGGTCGAGGTGGCGCTTGCGGTCCAAGAGGCGGGGGCGCAGGCGGTGGCGGTTCACGGGCGGACGGCGAAGCAGATGTACAGCGGGAAGGCCGATTGGGATATCATCCGCCGGGTGAAGGAGGCCGTGCGCATTCCCGTCATTGGCAATGGGGACGTGGTCGATCCAATATCCGCCAAGCGGCTCATGGAGGAAACCGGGTGTGACGCAGTCATGGTCGGCCGGGCGGCGCTTGGGAATCCGTGGATCTTTCGCGAAATCGCGCATTATCTGGACACCGGCGAACTCCTGCCTGCGCCGTCGGTCGAGGAGCGGCTCGAGGTGACGTTGCGACACATGCGCATGCTGGTGGAGTTCAAGGGCGAGGACATCGGCGTGCGGGAGATGCGCAAGCACGCGGCCTGGTACGTGAAGGGCCTGCCCGGCGCCGCGGAGGTGCGGACGCTCATCAATCAGCAGACGACGATGGCGGGCATGGAGGCCGTGTTGCGCGACTACTGCGAATGGGTGCTGCGCCGAAAGACGGCTTGATCACCATGCTCGTGTTGTTCGAGGACGAGGACCATGGAAAGCCGCCGTTCGTCTATGTCCGACGATCGGCGGCCACACGTCGTATAGGGCCCTCGAACGGTTTACTCCAGTGCGATCCCCTTGGTCTCCTTTCCAAGCGCCGTCACAATGACGAACCCCACGAACAACACGGCGAAGAAGACGCCGAACACCCACTCGTACCCGAGGTGCGCTCCAAACAGCCAGCCCGTGGCAAACGGGGCGATGGCGCTGCCGAAGCGGCCAAATCCGGCCGCCCATCCCATGCCAGTCGCCCGAAACATCGTCGGGAACTGCTCCACGGTGAATGCGTACGTTGCCGCGAAGGCCGCGAGTGTGAAGAACGAAAGCAAAAGCCCAAACACGATGAGCGATGCCGTGTTCCAGGCAAACCCGAACGCGAGCGCGGATAGCGCCGTCAAGATCATCGCGGTAACCAGCGTGCGCTTGCGGCCCCAACGTTCGACAAGCCACGCGGCCGTCATGTATCCTGGAATTTGAGCGAGTGTCATGATGAGCGAGTAGCCCAGGCTGTGTACCAGCGAGTATCCTTTGTCGTACAAGACAGACGGAAGCCAGAGAAACATGCCATAGTAACTATAGTTCATCACGAACCAGACGACGGATGCCACGAGCGATCGGCGGCCCAGCTTTCGCGACCAGATATTGCGCACGGACTCGCCAAACGTGCTTCGGCGCTGGAGCCGAGCGTAGCGCGCGGCCTCTGGCAGCGCAAATCGCAGCACGAGGGTGTACAAGGCTGGGATGGCACCGATGAGGAAGACCACGCGCCAGCCGGCGGAGGGGATGACGAAGTACGATACGAGCGCGGCGGCGAGGGATCCCACGGCCCAGAACGATTCCAGGAACACCACGCGGCGCGCGCGAACCTCGTCTGGCGAGGATTCGAGCACGTACGTCGTCGCCACAGGCAACTCGCCCCCAAGCCCGAGGCCGACGAAAAAGCGCAGCACGAAGAAGATGCCGATACCAGCCGCGAACGCGGAAAGGCCCGTCGCGAGGCTGTAAATCAGGATGGTCACCATAAACAGCGAACGCCTGCCGAATCGATCGGCGCAAAGGCCCGCGAGGGCAGAGCCCACGGCCATGCCGAGGGAACTCACGCTTCCGACGAGGCCGGTCACCGTGTGCGTCAGGTGCCACTGTTTGGCAAGGACCACAAGGACGTACGACAGAATGCCCACGTCAAACGCATCAAACAGGAGGCCAAGGCCGGAAGAGACAAGGATTCGAGCCGCGGATACGCGCTTGACCGGGATAGACACGGGATCGACCACTGCGCTCACCTCACATGTGCGTTTACCCACGGTATATGTGCCGCATGTGCGAACGGTGACAGCCGCCCAAGCCGGCGTCGATGTCGGCTCAAGAACGACGGAAGGGATGAAAGCCCATGGGCAACCGGGTGGAGTGGTGGATTGGAGCTGCGGGGAGTGGCAAATCGTCCCGTGTGGCGGAGGAGATGCGCCGCGCCGCGGAAGCCCATCCATTTGGGCCGCCCGTGTTTTGGGTGGTGCCCGAGTCGACGGCGTTTGCGGCCGAGACGCTGCTGATGGATCGCGTTCGCGCGGCCTTTCGCGTCGAAGTCGTGACGATGAAACGACTTGCCGACCGCGTGTGCGCGCACGGCGGGATGGCGCGACCACGCCTGACGCAAGTGGGGCGGCAGCTTCTCTTGCGCGCGGCGTACGATGAACTCGAGCCTTCACTTGGCCCACTGCGCCGTGCCGTGCGCAATTCGTCCCTGTATCATCACCTTTTGTCCGCATTCGACGAGCTTACCGCGCATGGGGTGTCCCCGGAACAGCTCGCGGCCTTGTTGGAGATGTCCGCGGCTCGCTGCGATGAAGTGGAGAAGGAGCAGAGGGCGGTGCATCGCTCTCTCGTCGGCAAGCTGGGCGACGTGCTGAAGCTGTACGTGAGGTACCGACAACGCGCCGAAGCCGCGGGCTTCGTGGATCCGGCCCTCCTGTTCCTCGATGCGGTCTACGCGGTGCCACACGTCTCGTGGCTTGAAGGTGCGTCGCTGTATCTCGACGGTTTTCACGCCTTTTCGCCTGCAGAGCGGCAGTTCATCTCAGCGCTTGCGCGGCGCGTGAAGCGGCTGGTCATCACCTGGGAGGACACCGGCCTTGAGGGAGAGCGGTGGGAGGCGCTTCGCGAGGAGGCGTCGTTGCTTCCCGCGTGGCCGCATCTATCCGTTTGGCTCGACAAACACGAAGATCGATTCGTCGGCGAAGTGCAGGCCGTCGCCGCGTACCACCTCCTCGCGTGCGCACGCGATTTCGCGCGAGATTCGCTGGAACAGGTGTTTTGCCGCATGCCCCTCGGTGCCGCCGAGGGCCGGTTCGGCACATCGCCGCTCATTCACCTCGAGCGGGCGCTCGCGGGGCACCCGACGGTTCAGCCCTTGATGGGCATCCGTGTGAGCGCGTTTGGCCATCGCGAGGAGGAACTGTGTGCGGTCGCGGACGAGATTGCGCACCTCGTGCAGCACGAGCGGGTGAGACCGCGGGACATCGCGGTGTGCGTCCCGACGCTCGACGGCATCGGGCGCCGTCTCGCCGACGAGCTGGAGCTGCGCGGGGTTCCGGTCGCCATCGACTCGTTCTCAACCCTGGCGGACCACCCTGTCGGTCAACTGCTGCGCGCCGCCATCGCCGTGGTGCGCACCGGGTTCAGTCTCGACGCCGTCGCCGCACTGCTCCGCTGCCCACTCGTGCCCGTGAAGCGGCGGGAAGCGTTCGATCTGTATCTCCGCGAGCACGACGTCAGCGGCTTCTCGGCATGGCTGGCACCAGAGCGATGGGACTTTGCCGCTCGCGCCCCGCGCACGGCATCCGGTCTTTGCGACGAGGAGGCCGATGAGATCAGGCGACACGTGGCCGACGCGCTCCGGCCTATCATCCAGGTTTTTGCAGAGCCGGTGCTTCGCCCTGTGGAAGCGGCGCGAGCGCTCTGGGAGTTGCTTGAGGCGTTTCACGTCAAGGACACCCTCGCGCAATCCGTGGTCCAGGTGGGGGAGGACCCCATGGCTGGCGTGATCCACGAGCAGGCGTGGAGCGGGATTACGGCGCTCCTCGACGATCTCGCCACTCTCCAGCCCGAGGTCGCGCTCCCGACCTATGAGGTGGCCGATCTCGTCCTCGAGTCCATGGCCAGTCTGCGCCTCACGCGCATCCCGAGCGATGCAGACGCGGTGTTCGTGTGCGATTTCGCGCGCGCCGACAACTGGTCCCGCCCGCGGGTGTTCGTCGTGTCCGCGGACGACGCCTCGCTGCCCCCGCGCCCGGATGAAGGGGGCATCCTGCGCGATGACGAACGCCTCGCTTTTGCGGAGGTCTTTCTCCGCCCCCTCGGGCGCACTTCGGAGGATGAGCGGCGCGCCCTCGAGTGCCTGCCGTACCGGGTGATGACGCGCGCGTCCGAGGCGCTTGTGGTGACGTATGCGGCGACCGACGACGGGATCGAGCGCCACCTGACGCCGACCTTGGCCTCGCTCGTCGAGCGCGGCCATCTGACGGTCGACGCGGCGTGCGGGGAAGGAGCGGTTCCGGTTCATCCGGTACAAGCGATGCGGCTTCTCGCCGATGCGCTGAGCCGGGTGCATGCCGGGGCGCCGTTCGAGCAGGTGATGCAGGACCCGGTCGTGCAAGACGTGCTGACGCACGTGTGGACCGGCGCGACTGACGTCGACCGGTTTCAGCGCGTTCTCGCGGGGCTCTGCCATCGCCCGCGGCCCTGGCGATTGCCTCCCCCATGGATTCGGGCTCTGTACGGCGATCCCATCCGCGTGAGCGTGAGTCGACTGGAGACGTACGCCAAGTGTTCCTATCGGCATTTCGCTCAGTATGCGCTCCGGCTCGAGCCGCTCGCGCTTCAGCCGGAAGCGGAGCGGAGCGCCGGCACCTGGATCCACGCCGCGGTTCAGCTGGCGACGCAGCGATTGGCGGAGGACTACCCGCGCCTTTCCGAACTTGGCCACGCGGAGTTGGAGGCTGCCCTTCTCGAGATAGCTCATCAGGCGCTGGAACAGGCTGCGCAAGCGACGAAGTTGCAAGTTACGCTCGAACGGCCGGATGTGGCCGTCTACGTAGGGGAGCGGCGGCGCCACTTCGAATTCGTCGTGCGGGCCATCTGGATGCAGCTCTCGCGGGGCCAAATGCGTCCCCTCTGGCTCGAGAAAGAATTTCGCGATGTCGACGTGGGCGAGTGGAATGGGGCGCGCGTGGTGCTCGATGGACGGATTGACCGCGTCGATCGGCTCCAGGCGGGCGAGGCGGCGCTATGCGTGTACGACTACAAGTCGTCGGAGACAGCGCTTCATCCGTCCAAGGTGTATCAGGGGCTGCAGCTGCAACTCCTGATCTACGCAGCCATGGCCATGCGAGAGGCGGAGGCTGTCGAAGGCGCGCCTGTGAGACTGTATGGCGCGTTTTACATGCCGCTCGTGGCGAAGCGGGACGCCCTTGATGTCCCGCCTGAAGAGCGCGAGGGCTCTGCGCAACTCGGCGCGTATCGGGCGAAGGGGTTCTTCTTGCGGGAGGAGGCAGCGGTTTTGCGCGTGAACGAGGACCTCGCGCCTGGCCGAGGTTCCGCGTTGTACGGCAGGCAGTTTCGCGCAGACGGAGCCTGGGCGGCGGATGCGACCGCCTGGCGCGACGACGAGTGGCAGGTGGTGCTCCGTCACGTTGAACGGCGGGCCGAGGAAGCTGCCAAAGCCATAGCGGAGGGTGAGGTGCGCGTTTCGCCGTACCATCTGAGCCACGTGGACAGCGGCTGTACGAATTGCCCCTACAACGCCTTGTGCCACTTCGAGCGCGCGGATCACTTCGACCTGTACCGCTCTGTGCCGAAGCTGAAATTCGACGACGTGATCGCCGGAGGGGATGCGAACTGATGAGCGTGCATTGGTCGAAGGAACAAGCGCGAGCCATCCGGGCCCGGGGAACGAATCTCGTGGTGTCGGCGGGGGCCGGATCGGGCAAGACGGCGGTGCTTGCGGAGCGCGTCGCGAGCCTCGCGGAGGAGGACCCGACGTTTCGGATGGATCAACTGCTCGTGATGACGTTCACGGAGGCGGCGGCGGAAGAGATGCGCGCGCGCATCGTGCGTAGGCTGGCCGAACGCGCCGCCGAGGCGGAGCAGGCGGGCGAATCCGCGAAGGCGCGCCGATTCCGCAGGCTGGCGCATCGCGCGAATGACGCCCAGATCTCGACGATTCACAGCTTCTGCCTCGCTCTCTTGCGGAATCACGCCGTGGAGGCAGGGCTCGTTCCAGGCTTCCGCGTGCTGTCGGGCGAGGAAGACGCCGTGTTGCTTCGAGATGAGGCCCAAGCGGCGCTTGACGAGTGGGCGCGCCATCCTGAGCGCGGGCTGCAACTCGGCACCGCGCTCGCGGCCCTCCGGCTTTACCGGCAGCAGCAGGCTGTGAACGCGGTGCTCGAACTGTGCCGCGTGGCGCTGAGCCAGGTCGATCCCGGCGGATGGCTCGCCGAGATCGCCCGGCACTACGATGCGGACCAGCTGTGGGCGGGACCATTCGGCGAGGTGTTCGCCCGCTGGACGCGCATCCAGATTGCACAGGCGTTCGAGCACATGCGGAAAGGACTGGGGGAGCTCGAGCGCATGCGGGCGCCGGAGAAGGTCGTGGCGGGCGCGCTCTCCATCCTCAGCCAACTGAAAGAAGCGCTTGCGCTCCTTTCGACGCCTGGTGCTCCGTTCGATCCCAACCGCCTCGCGCCCCTCGTCCACTGGGAATCGGCGCGGCTGTCGAAGGAGTACGAGTCATTTAAGAAATGGAGAGAAAAGGCAAAGGATGCCGTGAAGCTCGTGCGCAAGGTGCTCGGACGCGGTCGATCTGCGCTTGAGGCCGACGTGCGGGCCATGCAGCCGCACATCGAGGTGTTGACAGCGGTCGCGCGGGACGCGCTGGATCGCGCCAAGTCGCGAAGACTCGAGGAAAACCGCCTGTCGTTTTCAGACCTCGAGCATCTGACGCACGAGCTTCTGACCAAAGACCAAGGTGTTCGCGCCGCGCTTCACGCGAGATACCGGTACGTGTTCGTGGACGAGTACCAGGATACCAGCCCGATTCAGGACGCCATCGTCGACGCCGTCGCGACCTCTGGCGGACTGTTCCTCGTGGGCGATGTGAAGCAGAGCATCTACGGTTTTCGCATGGCGGAGCCTGCGCTGTTTCTGGCCCGATACCGCAGGTACGCAGCGAAGGACGGCGGCGAGGCCATCGACCTTTCGGCCAACTACCGAAGTCGATCCGGCATCGTCCGCTTTGTCAACTATCTGTTTGCCCAACTGTTTCGCGCGGACGTCGCGGGGTTCGACTACGCGGACGGGCATGAGATGAAACCCGAGGCGGCCTATCCAGACGATGATAGCGGTCCGTGTCCCGTCAGAGTCAAGCTGTTCTTTTCTGGGGACGAAGAGAGGAAGGAAGAGGCCGACGAGCGTGAACGCTCCGAAGGGAAGAGTGAGGAGGAGGACGAACAGGCGGCCCGCGAAAAACTCGAGGTCGAGGCCCTGTGGGTCGCCCAACAGATTGCCCAAGCGATGGAGCGCCATGAGAAGGTGTACGATCGCGCGGCGAACGCGTATCGACCGCTGCGATACCAGGACGTGGCCATTCTGCTTCGCGCGGGCGGCGAGCATCTCAACACCGTGGTGCAGGTGCTTGCTTCCCGCGGAATCCCCGCAGTGGCGCGCTCGTCGAGCGGATTTTTTCGCGCGATGGAGATCCGCTGGGCCATGTCCCTGCTGGCGGCGCTCGACAACCCGCTGGACAGCCTGGCGCTCGCCACGGCGCTCAAGTCGCCATTTGTGGGCTTGAGCGACGAGGACCTCGCCGCCGCGAGGATCGCGCGCCCGAGTGGACCCTTGTGGCATGCAGTGCGTCATGCTGCGCGCGAATCGGAGGGCGCACGCGACACATTGCGCCGGGCCGTGGAGCGGATGGAGCGGTGGCGGGCCCTCGCGCACACGCTCTCGCCGGGGGATCTCCTGCGCGAGATCGCCCGCGAGGTGGAGATCGACTTGTATCTCCGCGCCATGCCCCGGGGACGGATCCGCGCGGCGAACCTTGAGCAACTGATTCGCCTAGCGCACACGCATGCGCCTCACGCGGGCGATCTCTACCGTTTTCTCGCCCTGGTCCGGGGGTTCGAAGAAGCGGACGTCGATCTCGGCCACGCGCACGGGGCCAGTGCGGACAGCGTAGCGGTCATGACGATTCACGGCTCCAAAGGGCTCGAGTTCCCGCACGTGTACGTGCTCTGCCTCGGCCGCCAGTTTCCGAACAACAAGCGCACGCTCGCACTGCATCGCCGCCTGGGCATCGGTGCGATGATGTGCGACGTTCAGACGGGCGTTCATTGGCGAACCGTTCCTTCCATTGCCGTGGACCAGGCCAATCTCGAGGCTTCGCGCGCGGAGGAGGCCAGGGTCCTGTACGTCGCGCTCACGCGGGCGAAGGAGCGCCTCGTGCTCGTGGGTCACGCGGGCAAAGTAGCAAAGCTCGCGGATGTGGCCGAAAGCCATGACGATGAGGGACGCCTGACCCCGGAGGCCTTCCTCAAAGGGAACTCCTATGCCTCCTGGCTCCTGCCTGCGCTCATGCGCCATCCAGATGGCGCGTGGCTTAGGAAAGAGGCGGGAGACGCGCGCGCCGGCCTGTTGGATGCGAACGGCGTTCGCTTCGAACTCGAGGTCGAGGTGGACGGCAGGCCGCAGGAACCGGACAGCGGCGAGCCGCGCTCGTCCGTGTTGGAAGGGCCGATTCCGCCTGCAGAAGAAGTGGAGCGCGAGCTTCGCCGCCTGTGGCAAGGCCCAGCGTGGCGGTATCGCGCCGTGCGGATTACGTCGGAGCAGCAGGTGTCTCGCGTCTCGCTGCCGAGCAAGCTCACCGCCACCGACATTCGGCGGTTGTTTGCTGAGCGAGAGCTTCGCGCGCGCGGCCACCACGCGGGGGCAGTGTTGGAAGATCCGGCTTTCATCCGTCAGAACGGCGCGTCGCCCCGCGAGCGAGGCGTGGCGTTTCACGCGTTCATGCAGCGAGCGCCTATTGAGCCTTATGCGAATCCGGGCGACGTGAGGCGCGCCGCGCAGGCGCTTCTGGAGCAGGGGCTTCTGGACGAGCGCACGGCGTCCGCACTTGATCCTGACGACGTCCTTGCCTTTTTCGCCTCTCCATTGGGGCGACGCGTCCTCACGGCGGGTGAGGTGTACCGCGAGCAGCCGTTCTTCTACCGCCTGGACGTGCGCGTAGGCGCAACGCAGTCGCCGGTGGTGGTCCAGGGCGTGATCGACTGCTTGATTCGGGATGCGCGCGGATATGCTGTGATCGACTACAAGACGGATCAGGTGCGGGATGCGTCCGATCTCGACCGGTTGGTGCGGGCGTATGAACCTCAGGTCGCGACATACGCGGCGGCGGTCCGGGAGGCGGTTGGGGCGGAGCCAGAGGTGTATCTGTACTTCGTGCACGCGAGAGAAGCTCGTGCGACCGTGCCAAGTCCGCTGGGGACTCGCTTGGAGCAATGGGCGCGGCGCACGGCGAGCGGATTCCCCCTACCACCTGACTGAGGTATGAAGAGGGTGTAGCAACACAGTGCGGCGATGCGGAGGGCGGCTGAGGCCAAGTGCCCCGGCCCCCCGGTTGGTTTCAGGGACCAATGACGTCTCGCGCCCCGTAGTAGTGGGCGGCATAGTACGGATTTTGAAACACGTTTTGCACAATGACGACGCCTTCGCCGTTGTGGGCAGAAGAGGACTCAATCATCGCACCGTTGCCCATGTAAATGCCCACGTGTGTCACGTGGTTGGGATACAGCGAGGCGTAACTGTCCGTGTCGGTGAAGAAGAGGAGATCGCCAGGCAGGAGGTTGGATGGGCTGACGGCCGTCCCGACTGCGGCCTGATCGTGCGATTCTCTCGGCAGTTGGATTCCGAAGTGTCCGAAGACATATTCGACAAACCCGGAGCAGTCAAAGCCTGTCTTCGGTGAGTCACCGCCCCAGCAATACGGCGTGCCGAGGAACGACTTCGCGTATGTCAGAATCTCCTGGCGAAGCTGTGCTCGGTTACCTTGGGTCTGTGTGGAGGCGGGGTGACCTGCACTGGCTGAGGTTCCGCCTGCAGTCACGGTGCCGCTCGCCGGAGGAGGTGCGGTGCTGCTGGCCGCGGAAATGGGCAGATACAGCGTCTGGCCGACGAGGAGATCCAACGGCTGAATCCCCGGGTTCGCTTTGAGGATGGCCGATGGCGTGAGGTGGTGCGCCTTGGCGATGAGATAGACGGTGTCGCCCGGCTGGACCGTGTAGGTTGTGGGCAGCGCAACTTTCTGCCCTGCGGCAATCTCGTTCGGATTGGACAACTGGGGATTGGCGAGTTCCAAAGCCGTGAGCGATAGGTGGTGGGCTTCAGCGATACGATACAGCGTATCACCTTGGCGAACCGTGTACGTGGCGGGCTGGTTTTCGGTGGCCGCGAAAACTGTGGCGTAGCCAAGTGCGGCGAAGCTGAGCGTCAGGGTGGTGAACATCCAGGCGCGCGGTCGTCTCATTCGGTCTCTCCATCCTCTCGAAATCGAAGGTTTTAGACAAATTTCGATTTCGAGGCGGACGCGAAGACTCCTTTATGTAAATCAAACCAGAGAAAAAGCATCCATAATCATTTATTCCAGATATTCTAGAACCCACGCGCCGGTCTCTCGTGATCCCGGCGCCAGGTATGCAGAACTCAGTAGTTCGCCAGGCGGCTCTGGACGCGATCGTCCATCAGCCACTTGCGCATGGACGCGGCCAGCTTCGGATCCTCCAGCCCGAATGCCAGATTCGCCTTGAGCCACCCCTCGAGGTTGCCGATGTCGTGCCGCACGCCCTCGAATTGGTATGCGTCGACGAGCCCCATCGCGGCGAGTTTTTGAAGGGCATCGGTCAGCTGCAGTTCGCCACCGTGCCCAATGGGCGTCTGCTCCAGCGCATCAAAGATGGATGGAGGCAGTATGTATCGTCCAAGCACGGCGAAATTCGAAGGCGCCTCGGCTTCGTTCGGTTTCTCAATGAGCCGTTTCACGGGGAATGGTTCCGATCCGACGACAAGGCGAGCGGGCTCAATGATCCCGTACTTCGACACGTCGGCCGCCGGGACGGGCTGCACCCCGAGCAGGGCGCGCTCTGGATCCGTGTATTGCTTCATGAGCTGGCGCACCACGGGCTCATCCGACTGGATGATATCGTCACCGAGCAGCACGGCGAACGGCTCTCCACCCACAAAGGATCGCGCGCACAGAATCGCGTGCCCGAGGCCGAGCGGCGTCTTCTGGCGCACGTAGTGGATGTTGACGAGATCGGAAATGGCCTGCACTTCGGTGAGCATGTTGGACTTGCGGCTTTGCTCCAGGTGCAATTCCAACTCCGGCGACCGGTCGAAATGGTCCTCGATGGCCTTTTTCGCGCGGCCGGTGATGATGAGAATCTCCTCAATGCCCGAGTACACCGCTTCTTCCACGATGTATTGAATGCAAGGCTTGTTGAGGATGGGCAGCATTTCTTTGGGCACGGCCTTGGTGGCCGGAAGCATCCGCGTGCCAAATCCCGCGGCCGGGATGACCGCCTTTCTGACCTTCATATGCTTCACCTCTGCGATGTTTCGCACAAATCGGCCTGTCCTCCATATTTTAGCCATCCTGCAACGCGCGCGCCACGCCTGTATCTGGAAATCCGGTCAAGCCGAGCGACGGCAGCCATCCTCGCGTCCAGGCGACGGAAACCGTCTCGCCTTCGGAAAGGCGGTCGCCGTCCATCCGAGCAATGGCGTTCGTGGACACGAGGCCCGTCAGGCTTCCTGAAGACTGCCTGTCCTCCGCGCGAAACACGAGCGTGGCGCCGCGGAGGCGCAGGTGACCGCGGAGCACGCGCGTATGCTTGACCGGCTTCGCGCGCACCTCGCCTTCGACAAGCGCCGTGAGGGGAAACGGGCGCGCCTCTTCTGCACCTAGCCATCGCAACACGAACGGCACCACGAGGGCGTGGAACTGCACGTAGGCGGCCGCCGGATTTCCCGATAAGCCAAACGCGAATCCGTTCGGCGTGGGGCGCGCAAGGAAGGGCGCGCCCGGCCGCATCCAGATGCGTTCAAAGAGAAGCGGGCCATCTCCCTCGATGGAATGGAGGGCGTCCCGGGCGTAATCCGCGTCTCCCACGGAAGCGCCGCCCGTCAGAATCAGCAGATCCGCCGCTTGGGCGAGGCGCTGCGCCGCGCACGTGATAACGTCGCGATGGTCCGCCACATGCTCCGTCGCGATGACCGACACGCCGAGCTGGTCCAGCGCCGATTGAAGGAAGGCGTCCGTCGCAGCAAACACCTGTCCGGGCAGCGGGCCCCCTCGAGGTGAGGCCCCATCACCAACTCGGATCCCGTCGACAGAATCGCCGCGGTGAGCGGACGGAAGCATCTGCATTCGTGAACGCCCGCTGCGCGGAGGACGGCCTGTGTCTGCCCATCCCATACCTGGCCGGCTCGGGCGATCACGTCGCCGCGCCGTGCGTCGTCGCCCTGAGGCTGCACGGACTCGCCCGCAGGCACGGACCTAAGCAACCGAATGGCGTCGCCTTCGACGTCGACCCATTCCTCCCGAACCACAGCGGCCGTCCCGGGTGGGACGGGCGCCCCCGTGCGCACGCGCACAGCTTGTCCTGGTGCCACGGCGACACCCGCGGCCGCATCGCCCGCACGCACGTCGGCCACCACTCGGAGCCAGGTGTCGTCGGCACCAAGGTCTTCGGCGTGGATGGCGTATCCGTCCATCATCGAGCGAGAAAACGGCGGCAGATCAACTGCCGCCGCCACATCCTGAGCCAGAAAGCGCGGCTCGGCGTGAACCCATGAGCTGACGGAGACGGTGGGGCGCACCGGCAGATGCCGCTCGAGGCGCGTCCACGCTTCATCGAATGTGACAAGTTCCATCGGACTCGCCCTCAGCTTTTCAGCACCTGCTCGATGCGCGTCAGGACGTCTTCGCTCAGCGCCACGCCCGAAGCCTTGGCGTTCTCCTCAACTTGTTCGGGTCGGCTCGCCCCGACGAGCGCGCTTGCTACGTTGGGCAGGCGCAGCGTCCAGGCGAGGGCCAGTTGCGCCAGGGAGAGGCCCGCCTCCTTTGCCACGACTTCGAGCCGCTCGACCTTGTCGAGGATCTCGTCGGTCACTTTCATGAACTGGTTGACGCCCGGCGTCGCGAGGCGCGATCCCACCGGAGCGGGTTGGCCCTTGCGGTACTTGCCCGTCAGCACGCCTTGCGCGAGCGGAGAGAACACCACCTGGCCAATGCCGGCCGTCTCGCAGATGGGCACGACGGCGGCTTCGATATACCGTTCGAACATGTTGTAGATGGGCTGGCTTGCCACGAACTTATGCAGCCCAAGTTCCCGCTGCAGGCGCACACCTTCCGCAATCTTGTCCGCAGGCCATTCGCTGAAGCCCGCGTACAGGATCTTCCCCTGCGTGATGAGGTCGTCCACCGCGCGCAGGCTCTCCTCGAGATCCGTCTCCGCGTCGTAGCGGTGGAAGTAAAAGATGTCGATGTAGTCGACGCCGAGCGCCTTGAGGCTCTGGTGGACCTGTTCGACGATGTGTTTCCGGCTCAGCCCGCGGTCATTCGGCCCCTGTCCCACCGGCCAAAACGCTTTCGTCGTGATCACGTAGCTTTCGCGCGGGAAGGGGGCGAGTGCCTCGCGCATGACCTCCTCCGCGGCGTGGGGCTTTGCACCGTACACGTTTGCGCAATCAAAGTGGTTGATCCCAAGCTCGTACGCCCTGCGCACGCAGGCAATGGCCTGCTCCCGCTCGGTCACGGTCCCATATGTCAACCAGCTGCCGAGCGCAATCTCAGACACCTTGAGTCCGCTCTTTCCGAGTCTGCGGTATTTCATGGCGCGGACACCTCCGCTCCCATTGTACTGACTTTTTCTGCGGAGGCCAAACCGCTTTCTGTCGCGCACGATTTCACGAGTACACAGGACTTTGCCAATGGGCGTCGAATCCTTGGTACGATACCACCGCGTCGGCAGGGAGGACGCCTTATGGATGTACGCGCGTTGCTTGGTTTGAAAGCGCTTGACGACGTGCAGTCGGCGCTGTTTGTCCAGCCCCATCCCGATGACAACGAGGTGGGCGCCGGCGGCACGATGGCGAAGCTCGCCGCAAAAGGCTGTCGAGTGGTCGCCGTGACCGTCACCGATGGGCGCTACGGCGCCGTAGGCGAGGTTCATCCAGCCCAGCTCGCCCGCCGCAGGCAGGAGGAACTCGTGGCGGCCTGCACGGCGCTCGGCATCCAGGAGCATATCGAATTCGGTTTCGAAGATCTCGGTTCGTACACCGAGAGGGACGTCGTCAACAAGCTCGTGCCGGTGCTCCTCGACATCCGGCCGGAGGTCGTGGTCACCGTGGACCCTTGGACGCCGTACGAGGCGCATCCCGATCACGTCAAGACCGGGCGCGCCGTGGCGGAGTGCGCCATCCGACTCGCGAGTCTCACGGTGTCGCAAACCTCACCCGCGTACGTTCCGCCGATGTTTGCGTTCTACGCGAGCGCGTATCCGAATGCCGCCGTGGATGTGACGGATTTCTGGGATAGGAAGATCCGGGCGATTGAGGCGCACGAGAGTCAGTTTGCCACGCCTGAATGGCCCGCGTTGAGGGCTTACCTGGAGTTTCAGGCGCGAGTCGCGGCACAGCGATTCTTTGAAGGCTCGGGAGACGGGCGATTCGCGGAGACGTTCAAGCTCCTGTCGCCTCGCCAGCTCCACTTCTTTCCCGATGCCATGACGAGCTGAAACGGGGGCGAAATCATGGCCCAGGTCGGCCTCCATCCTTCCGCCCGGCCGCGCCCGACGGTTGCGAAGAAGACCGCGTACGCCGCCAATCAGATTGCCGTCAACATGCTGTGGCAGGCGTTCAACGCGGTGGCCGTGTATGACTACGTGGCGTATCACGGCGTGTCTGCGGTGCGGCTGTCGAGTGGCCTCATCGTCTATGGCGTGCTGAACGCCATTTTCAATCTCGTGGCGGGCCACGTGAGCGATCGCACCAGGACGCGCTTCGGACGGCGCATTCCGTATGTCGCCATTGCATCCATCCCGTACGCCGTGTGCTTCGCGCTCTTGTTCTCTCCGCCCCACCTCACGCAGACAGGTCTCGTCGTGTACTTTCTCGCCATGACGTTTTTGTTCGACCTCGCCTTTACGTTCGCCGCCCTCAACGCGAACGCGTTGTACCCGGAGATGTATACTGATCCTCGGGACCGCGCGTATGTGTCGGCGCTCCAGCAGGTCTTTGGCATCGTTGGGCTCATCGCCGGCGTCGCCCTGTCCAAATCACTCGGTCAGTCCCTTGGCTGGTCTCGCATGGCGTGGATCTTCGCCGCGGTGGCCATCGCCTCCATGTACGTGTCGCTCTGGGGCAGCTTTGAAACGGGCGATCCCGTCGAACCCTTTCGCTGGCGCGAGGCGCTCTGGGAGACGTTTCGAAATCGAGCGTTCATCTGGTATGTCGTCGCGAGCTTCCTCGTCCAGTTCACGACCACGCTCTTCACCACGGCGTCCTCGTTCTACACATCGTACGTGGTGTCCCTGAGCCCCTTGCAGAACTCGCTTTTTCTCGGCGGCATCTTCGTCGTCGCGATGCCGGTCGCCTTTGTGTGGGCTCGGGCAGCCATCCGTTACGGCGCGGCGCGCTCGGCCATGGTCGCCATTGCGCTGTACGCGTGCATCGAGGCGCTCCTGCTCGTCGATCGGTCGCCTGCTTCCGTGCTCGCAACCGGCCTTTGCCTCGGCGTCCCCGTGGCGGGGTTCATGGTCCTCTTGAACATGCTCATGGCCGAAGTGATCGATCTCGACGCGAGCCGGACAGGCCGCCGACGCGAAGGGATGTATTTGGGCGTGAACGGGTGCATCGTGCGCCTCGGCCTGTCCCTGCAGTACGCCGTCATGGCCATCTTTTTCGCCGTCTCAGGGTATCGCGCGGGCGCGAACGTGCAACCGCCGAGCGCGGTGGAAGGATTTCGCCTCTTGCTTGGCCTCGTTCCGGCGCTGTTTCTCGCAGGCGCGTTCCTGTGCATGCGGATCTACCACCGCGTGCAAAGCGGTGCGGTGTCGTAGGCTGGGCGGCGGCCCGACCCGCGCTCGTCGCGTTTGGGGCTGGCTTCGCACCTGTAAAACCCGTACAATGAGTGGAAATTGGGTCGAGGCCTGTGCCCTTCTGCGCGGCAACCCTTCCGTTCCGTCCATCCCTTTCGCTCCTTTGCTGCGTACCGTACAACAAACGCGGCAAAGGAGGGATGGATCGTGGCGGATCTGCGCGAGGTCGCGCGAAATTATATCGGCCGGCCCGTTGTTGTGCACACGCACAACGGCATACACCGCGGCATCCTGCACCACGTGGACGATCGCGGCATGTACCTGCGCGTGTACCGTCCAGGCGCGCGCGTGATGGGCTTCGACGGCGAGCCCGACATTCGCACACTCGATCAAGCGCCGCAATCGCTCGACGCCGAGACGGCGTGGTGGCTCTGGCCGCTCATCTTCATTCCATGGGCTGTGGCTTTAGCACTCGCACCTTGGTGGTGGGGACCCTGGTGGTGGTGAGGGCCCCCTCCCACCGCACGCTCGAAAGGGGGACAAGCTGTGGCGAAAGTGGTGTTCATCACGTCCGGCGCGAAGGGGCTCGGCCACAGCATGGTGCTCACGCTGGCGAAATCCGGCTGGGACGTGGCGTTTACATACGGGAACAGCCAGCAGGAAGCGGTGGCGCTCGCGAGACGCGTGGAGAACGCGGGCCGCCGCGCCCTGCCCCTCCACTGCGATCTGTTCAGCTCCGACTCGATTCAGGCCGCGGTGTCGGCTGCCAAGGGTGCGTTGGGCGGGATCGACGCGGTCGTCCACAACTTTGGGCCTTTTGTGTTTGAGCGCAGGCCGCTCGCGGACTACGACGATGACATGTGGCGCCAGATGATGGACGGCAATCTGACGAATTTCTTCTGGTTGTACCGAGCCACCGTGCACGACATGCGCGCTCGGCGGTTTGGCCGCTTCGTCACTATCGGGTATGACGGCGCAGGCGAAGCCCGAGGATGGCGTTATCGGGCCGCGTACGCAGCGGCGAAATCCGGACTTGCGGCCCTCACGCGTTCCATCGCGCGGGAGGAGCGCATGTACGGCATCACGGCCAACATGGTGTGCCCGGGGGACATCCGCGGCGAGGACAAGATGCGGATGATTGAAGACGTGAAAGATGTGCGGACGGAAGAAGGATTGCGGCCGCCGGTGGGAGAAGACGTAGCCCGCGCGGTGGAGTGGTTCTTGCGCGAAGATAGCCAGGAAGTGAATGGAACCGTACTCGAGGTCACCGGCGCCCGCGAAATCGTGGCGAAGGACTCCTTCCCGCGCAGGCCCGAACCCTAGGACTTGGATTCCTCGTCGCCGCCATTGCGCTGTTTCAACGAGCGCCTGAGGCCGTCTGAAAGACGCCAGGTCAGGTACGCGGCGAAACAGGCCGCAGCGATGAGATACGCCGTGGTTTCGCGCATCCCGGGGGCCTCCTCTCATCTGGTGAACGGATTCTGCGTCAGCATTTCACAGGTTTCGAAGGATTCGAGCTTCCTATACCATCAATTCGGCCAAAGGGAACCGCCTGGGCCTTGGGCGGAAGGAGGAAGGTCGGTGGACGTTCAATCCGTCGGAGTCATCGGGGCGGGCTTCATCGGCCGTGGCGTTGCGATGGCAGCCGCGCTGGGCGGCATGCGGGTGCATCTGTACGACATCAATGAAGACGTGCTCGAGCGCTCGCTGCTTCACATGGGGCAGCGGTTGGCGGCGCGTTCGCGCCACTACGGCCTGACGCCCGGCGAGATGGAGGAAGTCCTTCGGCGCATCCGCACCGTGACTCGGCTCGAGTCCGCCTGCGCGGCCGATCTCGTCGTCGAAGCGATTCCGGAGGACTTCGAGGCCAAGCTGGCCGTGTGGCGCGAGATTGATGGGTTCGCCCCGGGTCGGGCCGTATTAGCCACCACCACCTCGACATTCTCCATCACGGAGCTCTCCGGCGCCACCTCCCGGCCGGAGTGGTTCCTGGGTCTTCATTTTCCACAGCCGCCTACGTCGTCGCGCGTGGTCGAGGTGGTGCGCGGATATGTCACATGCGAGGAGGCGCATCATCTCGCGCTGCGATTCTGCAAGCGCGCGGGGCTCACGCCCATTCAGACCATCGACGTACCGCCGTTTCTGGTGCAGCGCCTCCTCATTCCGTTTATCCACGAGGGCATCCGCGCGCTGCAAGAGGGCGTCGCCAACGCGAGCGACATCGATGAAGCCATGCGGCTCGCGCTGCAGCACCCCGTAGGCCCCCTGCAACTGGCGGATCGCATGGGGCTGGATCACGTCCTCGCCATCAGCGAGAAGCTCGCCCGGGAGACCGGGGACAGCCGCTACCTTCCGCCGCGCCTGTTGCGCCAGATGGTGCGGGCGGGCAAGCTCGGGCGGAAGAGCGGAGAGGGGTTTTACGTCTACGAGGAAGACGCGACGGCTCCGGCGAGCGCGGCGAGCGATTCAATGCGCGTGGAGCGCAGGCCTCTTGGATAGAGGTTATTGAGCCGCCCCGGCGCTCGCTTGGCAAACCCCAGAGGGAATCCTTCGTGGACCACGGCGCAGAAGGGGGCCTCGGGATGGCGCCCGTCCGGTGCCGCCAGCGGCTCGCCGGCAAGGTACCGGATGGCCGTCTCCTCGTCGATCTCGACCGTCTCCCGAAACCCGCCGAGCGGAATGAGGCGCGACGCCGCGTGGTGCGGGACGAACACCTGTCCCTTGCGCTCCGCGAGCGGTGGCCCTGGCCGCAGGACGCGGAGGGAGGGCACGGCGAGATCGCCGAGCAGGTCGGCGAACACGACCGTCTTGTGGGTGCAGGTTCGCCGCCACGCGGGAGGCACCTCCGTCAGCAGCGACGCCAGCCACGCGTCCCACGTTTTGTCGGTTGAGGCCGCCGTGGTTCTGGAGCGCCTTCGGGGCTTGTCAACCACCGGCTCGCACAGGCGGAAGCGCGCCACGAAGTGCCCCTCGCCTCGCCCGACGTGAGGCCAGAGGCGCTTGGCGAGGCGAACCTCCTCGCGGTCGGCCGCCCAGTCGCTCCGGGCAGGGCGCCACTCGGGCCAGTCCGGCAGCGGCTCCAACTCCACAGGATAGTGCTCGAGCAGCCACAGCACCACTTGTTCGTTTTCCAGCGGATTCAGCGTGCACGTCGAATACACCAGCCGCCCGCCCGGCTTGAGCATCGTGAGCGCGTGGCGGAGAATCTCTTTTTGCAGCGCCTGGAACCGTTCTGGCGCATCGGGGCGCCATTCCGCGCGCACGGCCGGATCCTTGCGAAACATGCCTTCGCCAGAGCATGGGGCGTCCACCACGATGGCGTCAAACGCCTGCGGCCACGCCGCGGCGAGCGCTTCGGGCGGTTCGTTCGTGATGGCGCACGGGGCGCCCACGCGCTCGACGTTTTCGGCGAGGGCGAGGACGCGATCGCGATGGATGTCGTTGGCGACGAGCTGAGCGCCGCCACGCCGCGCCGCCAAAAGTGCGGCGTGTGTCGTCTTGCCGCCTGGCGCGGCGCACAGGTCGAGGATTCGCTCGCCTGGCTGGGGATCGAGCGCCACGGCGACGGCCATCGCCGACGGATCCTGAAGGTAAAAGGCGCCCGCCTGGTGCAGCACCGTGTAGCCGAGCGACGGGCCGGGGGCGAGGTAGAAACCGTCTTGCGCCCACGGGACGACGTCTGCCAAGAACGGCGCGAGGCTGTTCGGCAGACCTCCATCAGGCCGCGCGACCGCCGCGTAGCGAAGCCCGCGCCAGGGCTTCCCGGAGAGGGCGGCGACGAGATCTCGGGCCTCGGCGCCCAGCCAATGCTCCATCTGTTGCACGAAGGCTGTCGGAATGTCGGGTGGATTGCGCATCGGTCGATCCTCCTCGCTTGTCCGCGCGCAACTCGAACGTTAGAATGCCAAAGGGGTGAGATTCTCCATGTTGAACCAGCCGTCGAAGACGCTCGTGACCGTGCCGAATCCCCATCCGGATCGCCGGTACACGGTGGAGATGGAGACGCAGGAATTCACGACACTGTGCCCGATGACGGGCCAGCCGGACTTCGCGACCATTTACATTCAATACGAGCCGGATCAGAAGCTGGTGGAGCTCAAGTCGTTGAAACTGTACCTGTGGAGCTATCGCAACGAGGCGAGCTACCACGAGGACTGCGTGAACCGCATTCTGAACGACTTCGTGGCCGCCGCAGAGCCGCACTACGCCAAGGTCGTGGGCGACTTCACGATTCGCGGCGGAATTCACACCAAGGTGACCGTAGAATACCGCAAATGACGGGAAAACGCGATCGCGGGTGGGCGATCGCGTTTTCGCGCGAACCCGCACCTCTCGCATACCATGAATCGAATGCGAGGGGATTCGCGTGACGGATCATCATGAAGGATTATGGCTTGGCATCGCCACGACGGCCGTTCCGCACGGCGGTCGTCGTAGGTGGAGTCCTGGCGTCCATTACCGGCGCATCGCGCGTGCCGCCAGGCGTCACGGCCTGCGGGTGTGCGTGTTCGATCCCGGCCGGCAGGCGGACTGGTCGCGCCTCTCGGCCTTCGCTCCTGTCGATCGCGACCGGCCAGACGGGGCGTGGGAACCCGTCTCGCTGCGATTTCCCGACGTCGTGTACGAAAACGTCTATGTGCATCTGGCGGTCAAGGGTTACAGCGCGCCGCTCAGGGCGGAGGCGCATCGCCGCGGCGTGCCGCTCTTTAACCCAATGTTACCTGGGAAGTGGCAGATGATACGCTTCTTACGCCGGGCTCGGTTGGACCACTTTGTACCCGAGACGGAGGCGTTGACCACAGCCGAGGCACTGTGGCGAGCGCTGGAGCGCTGGCAAACCGTGTACGTCAAGCCGAGCGGCGGCTATGGCGGCGTCAACGTGCATCGCCTTGAACTGCTCGCGAACGGCGGCGTCCGCGCCCGCGCGGACCGGCGAGGCGGACGCGTGCGGCACTGGGAGCGCGTGATGGACCGGTCGCACCTCGCCACTTTTGTGCGCTCGCTCCGAGGCAGGTATCTGGTGCAGCGGGGGCTTCGCCTCCTGCGCGTAGGCGGGCGCAAGGTCGACTTTCGGGTGGTGCTGCACAGGGACCACCGGGGCGAATGGCAGCTCATTGGCGTCGTGCCGAAGCTCGCCGCGCCAGACGGCGTGGTGACCAACATCATCGCGGGCGGAGAGCGGTGGACGCTTGAACGGCTTGTATCCGCGGCCAAGCGGGAAGGCAAGGAAGTACCCGTGGAGTCACTCGTCCGCGCGGCCCAAACGATTGCCGAAGCGCTGTCCCGCCGGTATCCGACGCTCGGTCTCGTCGGCTTCGACATGGCCGTCGAGGAGGACGGAAGCGTCCGGATGATTGAGATGAACCCCAAACCGGCTCGTTCGCTTCTGGATCGGCCGATGCTGGAAAAGCTGGCCGCCTGCCAGGCGGGCTTTGCTCGCTGGCTGACACGGCGCTGAAACTCATGTGGAAACGCCCACCTCCCTCCCGAAGGCAGCGTGATACAATCGGGCCAGGAGGTGTGCCCATGGAACCATCCATCTCGACTTGGGTGCGGGAAGCCGTCGATCGAGTCCGGGTTGTCGACATGCACACGCACCTGTTTCCGCCCTCGTTCTCCTCGCTCTGGCGCTCCGGTGCCGATCACGTCCTCACCTATCATTACCTGATCGCGGAAGCCATCCGCGCGGGCGGCCGCTCACCGGAGTGGTTCTACGGACTGCCCCTTCGGGAACAGGCGGCGTGGGTGTACGAGCAGATCTTTGCCCGCACGAGTCCCCTGTCTGAGGCGGCGATGGGCGTGGTGGCCATCGCCCAGGCGTTCGGCGTGGATCTGCAACAGGACGGGATCGAAGGGCTTCGGGAAGCGCTGCAGCACGAGCCGAGCGAGCCATACGCCGAACGCGTGTTTCAACTCGCGGGAGTGGATCAGGTGGTCATGACGAACGATCCACTCGATCCCGCCGAACGCGCGCACTGGCTGGCGGGAGATCCCGTTCATCCGCGCTTTCTTGCTGCGCTGCGCCTGGACTCCTTTCTCGGGGACTGGGGCGCCCTTCGGACTCGTCTCGCAAATGCGGGCGTCTTCGTGTCTCAGTCCGCAGACGCGCCCGATCTCGCCGAGGTGCGCCGCTTTCTCGAGGACTGGTTTGGCCGAATGCGGCCTGTGTACCTGGCATTTTCGGCGCCGCCCGAATTCACCTACCCGAGCGAAGAGGCCCCCGGGCGCGTGCTCGACGCGTGCATCCTGCCGGCTTGTCGCGCGAATGGCCTGCCCCTTGCGCTCATGATAGGGGTGCGCAGGCAGGTGAACCCAAGGCTCAGGGAGGCAGGCGACGCCAGCGGACGGGCGAACCTCGCGGCAGTCGAGCGCCTCGCCGCCTCGAACCCCGATGTACGCTTCTTTGTTACAGTGTTGTCGCGCGGGGATCAGCACGAGCTCGTCGTATTGGCCCGCAAGTTTGCGAACGTGATCCCGTTCGGCTGCTGGTGGTTCGTGAACACGGACACGCTGACGCGCGAGATTTCCGCGATGCGCCTGGAACTCCTGGGGCCCACGTTCGTCCTGCAGCACTCGGATGCGCGCGTCTTGGAACACCTGGTGTACAAGTGGAAGAACGCCCGTGCGCTCGCAGTGGACGTATTGGTACACAAGTATACGAAATTGGCCGAGGAAGGGTGGCGCGTGACGCGCGACGAGATCGGGGGCGTGGCCGAAAGGCTGTTCCGCGGCAACTTCCTCGATGCGGTGCGGCCCGTGTGAGGCGCCGAGGTGCCAAGGCCAGGTGCGGCTCTCCGCGAGAGCCGCGCCGCGGACTCGAGCTTGCCGGGACGTCACTTCGGGGCGCGGAACGCTGCCTCCTTCGGTCTAGCGCGCCTCCTCGCGCTTCTGTTAGAATGAAAACGCTTACTCGTTCTGGAGGCACCACGGCGCCTCGCGCCTTGGTCGAAGAGGAGTGAGGTTCATGGGTTCCAACAAGGTGTATGAGTCGGCAGAGGCGGCAGTCGCAGACATTCCCAATGGCGCGACGCTACTTGTCGGCGGCTTCGGGCTGTGTGGCATTCCGATGGCACTCATTCAGGCTCTGCGAGATCGGGGCGTGTCCGATCTCGTCTGCGTCAGCAACAACTGCGGCGTGGACGACTGGGGGCTTGGCATCTTGCTTCAGACGCGGCAGATCCGCAAGATGGTGTCCTCTTACGTCGGCGAGAACAAGACGTTCGAGCGCCTGTTTTTGAACGGCGAGCTCGAGGTGGAACTCGTTCCGCAGGGGACGCTAGCCGAGCGCATTCGCGCGGGCGGCGCGGGCATCCCGGCGTTCTACACGGCCACCGGCGTTGGGACGACCGTCGCCGAGGGCAAGGACGTGCGGGCGTTCGACGGGCGCGAGTACGTGCTGGAACGGGCCATCACTGGGGATTTTGCGCTCATCAAGGGTTGGAAGGCCGACAAGCTCGGCAACGTCATCTATCACGAGACGGAACGCAACTTCAACCCGGTGATGGCGACGGCTGCCAAGGTCACCATCGTCGAGGTGGAGGAACTTGTGGAGCCAGGCGAGTTGGATCCCAACTTCATTCATACGCCAAGCATTTACGTGCATCGGATTGTCGTGAATCCGAACCCCATCAAGCGGATCGAGCGGCGGACTGTCCGGCCGCGTCCTCAGGCATGACGCTGTGAAAGGAAAGGTGATGGTGGATGCCGCTCACGCGCGATCAAATCGTCCGGCGGGCCGTTCAAGAAATTCGCGACGGCGACTACGTGAACCTCGGCATTGGCATGCCGACCCTCGCGGCGAACTACCTCGATCCCAGCCGCGGGGTGATGCTTCATTCCGAAAACGGTCTGCTTGGCATCGGCCCCTATCCCTACGAGGGCGAGGAGGATCCGGATCTCATCAACGCGGGCAAGGAGACGGTCACGGCGGTGCCAGGCGCCGCGTTCTTCGACAGCGCGGAGTCGTTCGCCATGGTGCGCGGCGGCCACATCGACATCGCCATCCTCGGCGCCATGGAGGTCTCGGAATTTGGCGATCTCGCCAACTGGATGATCCCCGGCAAGATGGTCAAGGGGATGGGCGGCGCGATGGATCTCGTCCACGGCGCGAAGCGCGTCGTGGTCACGATGGAGCACGTGAACAAGAATGGCGAGCCGAAGATCCTGAAGACCTGTCGCCTGCCACTCACGGGCCGGAGGGTGGTGCACCGAATCATCACGGACTACGCCGTGATGGACGTGACAGAGCAAGGGCTTCTCTTGCGTGAGGTGGCGCCCGGCCACACCGTGGAAGAGGTGCAGCGCATCACCGAACCCGAACTCCACATCCCGTCCGAGGGTGTTCGAGTGATGGACGTCGAGTGATCACGGGCTACATCAGGAGGGATGGCATGTGCAAGACGTAGTGATTGCAGGGGCCGTGCGGACGCCCATCGGAACGTTCCAGGGCAGTCTCTCGCTGCTTTCGGCGCCGGATCTCGGCGCGGCCGTGATCCGGGAATCGCTGCGGCGCGCAGGGGTTGAGTCGAAAGCGGTGGACGAAGTCGTGATGGGCAACGTGCTCCAGGCGGGCGTCGGCCAGAATCCCGCGCGGCAAGCCGCGATGCGGGCGGGGATCCCCGAAGACATCCCGGCGACGACGGTGAATATGGTGTGCGGATCCGGCCTGAAGTCGGTCATGCTCGCGGCGCAAGCCATCCGCGCTGGGGACGCGGGCGTCCTGGTGGCGGGCGGCATGGAGTCGATGTCGAACGCGCCGTACCTGCTTCCAGGGGCGCGCGACGGCTACCGCATGGGCCATCGCGAAGTCGTCGACAGCATGATCAGGGACGGCCTCTGGTGCGCGTTTTGCGACATCCACATGGGCGTCACCGCCGAAAACGTGGCGAACCGCCACGGCATCAGCCGGGAGGATCAGGACCGTTTCGCCCTCAGGAGCCAGATGCGCGCCAAGGAAGCGATGGAGGAAGGCCGCTTCAAAGAAGAAATAGTGCCCGTCTCCGTGCCGCGGCGGAAGGGCGATCCGGCCTTGGTCGACCGCGACGAACATCCGCGCCCCGACACGACGTATGAGGCGTTGGCGAAACTGCGGCCCGCGTTTCAGGCAGACGGCACCGTGACCGCCGGCAACAGCTCGGGCATCAACGACGGCGCGGCCGCCATGCTGGTGCTTGGCCGGGATCGCGCCGAGGAGCTTGGCGTGAAGCCGATGGCGCGCATTGTCAGCTACGCGAGCGTCGGTCTTGACCCAAGCGTAATGGGCCTCGGTCCCATCGAGGCGACGCGCCGGGCGCTCAACCGGGCCGGGCTTTCCGTGGACGACCTCGACCTCATCGAGGCGAACGAGGCGTTTGCGGCCCAGGCGCTCGCGGTGGCTCGCGAGCTGTCGTTCCCGGATGACAAGTTGAACGTGAACGGCGGCGCCATCGCGCTCGGTCACCCCATCGGCGCGAGCGGAGCGCGCATCTTGGTCACGCTCCTGTACGAGCTCGAGCGCCGAGGCGGCCGTTTCGGCCTCGCTACGCTGTGCATCGGCGGAGGACAGGGCGTCGCCATGGTCGTGGAACGCCTTTCGCGTTGACAAACGGGCGCGGCCATCACCCTGAGGAGGGATCCTCGTGGCAGACGAAGTGTTGAGCATGATTGCGAACGCAAGGCTGATCCCGCCACCGGAGGCCTACGCGGCTCGGTCGTATCTCTCGAGCTACGAAGAGTACCGGGCGAGATATCAGGCGTCCATCGACGATCCGGCGGCATTCTGGGACGAGATCGCCGACGAGTTGGTCTGGCAGCAGCGCGGGAAGACGGTCATCGCGGGCGAGCTTCCCGACTTTCAGTTTTTTCCCGGCAGCTACATCAACGTCTGCGAGAACTGCGTGGATCGGCACGCGAAGCATCCGATGTACCGAAACAAGGTGGCGCTCTTCTTCGAGGGGGAGGACGGCGAGCGCCGCAGCGTCACGTACCTCCAGCTCCAGGATGCCGTGTCCCGGTTTGCGAACGCGCTCCAAGATCTCGGGCTGCGCCAGGGCGACGTGGTCTGCGTGTACATGCAGAATCTCATCGAGACCTACGTCGCGCTCTTGGCGTGTCTGCGCATCGGCGTGCTCTACAACACGGTGTTTGCGGGGTTCTCCGCCGAGGCGCTGCGCGAGCGGATTGTGCGGTGCGGCGCGAAGGCCGTCATCTGTGCCAACGGCAGCCTCAGGCGCGGCAAGGTGCTGCGGTTGAAGGAAACCGTCGATCGGGCGTTTGAAGGCGTGGAGACGGTGGAGCACGTGATCGTCTACCGACGCCTGCCGGATCTCGACACGCCGATGACGCCGGGGCGCGATCTCGACTTTGAGTCGCTCGTCGAGGGCGCATCCCGGGACTGCCCGCCGGCCCTGCTGGAGGCGAACGAGCCTGCGTTTCTCATCTTCACGAGCGGGACCACCGGTCGCCCCAAAGGCATCGTCCACGCCGGCGGAGGATTTCTGCTCGGAACCTACGCGTACACGAAGTACCAGCTCGACCTCCGACCCGAGGACGTGTACTGGAACACAGCGGACATCGGCTGGCTGACATCCCACATCTTCGTCCTGGTCGGCGGCCTCGCCTTAGGCACCACGACCCTCCTGTACGAGGGCGCGCTCGATTGGCCGAAACCGGGCAGGCTATACGAGATGATCGAGCGATACCGCGTCAACAAACTGTTCTCGGCACCCACCGCCTATCGGATGATGATGAAACACGGCGAGGACATCGCGCGGCAATACGACCTGTCGTCGCTTCAGCTCTTGGTGTCGGTCGGAGAGCCATTCAATCCCGAGGCGTGGCACTGGGTCCGCCGCGTTGTGGGCGGTGACGTCGCTGTAATCAACAACACCTGGGGCCAGACCGAGACCGGTGGAACGCCGCTCGCGCTGTTGCCCGGCGCGGTGCCGATGAAGCCCGGCTCGTGCGGCGTGCCGTTCTTTGGGCACGATCTCGCCGTGGTGGATGAAGAGGGCCGAGAGGTGCCGGACGGTGTGCCTGGATACCTTGTCATCCGCTGTCCGTTCCCGTCTCTTGCACGCGACGTGTACGGCGATCGAAGCCTCTATCTGAACGCGTACTTCTCGCGCATGCCAGGCCTTTACTTCACCGGCGACAGCGCGGTGCGGGATGCAGACGGCCACTTCTGGGTGCTCGGCCGGGTCGACGACGTGATCAACGTGTCGGGCCACCGCATCAGCACCATGGAAATGGAGAGTTCGCTCATCCAGCATCCGGCCGTGGTGGAGGCGGCGGTCGTGGGCGAGCCTGATGACGTGAAGGGACAGGTCCCGGTGGCGTTCGTGACCCTCGAGCGCGGGTGGGAACCAAAGAGCGACCTGGAGGCGGAACTGAAGGCGCGCGTCGTGGCGGACATCGGTTCGTTTGCGCGGCCGGCGCGCGTGTATTTCGTGGAAGCGATGCCGAAGACGCGATCGGGCAAGATCCTGCGGCGGATGCTGCGCGAGATTTTGCAGACCGGCGAAGTGAAGGGAGACGTCACCGGCCTGGAGGACTGGGAGGTCGTGGAACGGCTTTTGCACGATCTGCGCGAGCGGGCGCCGGGCGGTGAATGATCGAATCGATCGGAAAGGAATGGCGGCATCCCTAGCGATTGTGGCAAACTGTGCGTTTCAAAATTGATTGCAAGCGCTTGCTTATTCGGCTACAGTGAAAGGTGAGAGCGAAGGGAGAGAGACCGCGTGGACTTTGATCTCACCCCGGAACAAAAGATGATTCGAGATACGGTTCGCGAGTTTGCGGAGGCCGAGATCGCGCCGCACGCCGCGGAGTGGGATAGGACCGAGCACTTTCCCATCGAGGTGTTTCGCAAGATGGGCGAGCTCGGCTTTCTCGGGCTGCCCATCCCGGAGCAATACGGCGGCGCGGGCGCCGACATGATCTCGTATTGCCTGGCGGTGGAGGAGATCGGGCGCGCCTGTGGCGGAACGGGGCTCAGCTACGAGGCGCACGTGTCGCTGGCGTGCACGCCGATTCTGCTCTACGGGACGGAGGAGCAGAAGCAGAAGTACCTCGTCCCCATGGCGCGCGGCGAGGCGCTCGGCGCGTTTGGCCTGACGGAGCCTGCCGCCGGATCGGACGCCGGAGGGACGCGGACGACGGCTGTCCTGGAGGGCGACGAATGGGTCATCACGGGCAACAAGATCTTCAACACGAACGGCGGCTATGCGAAGTACGTTGTGCTCACCGCGGTGACGGATCCGGCGTCGCGCGGGATCAGCGCGTTCATCGTGCCGACGGATGTCGAGGGCTTCTCCGTGAGCAAGCCGTATGAGAAACTGGGCATGCGGGCGTCCAACACGGTGGAACTGATTCTCGATCACGTCCGCGTCCCGAAGGAGAACCTACTCGGGCCGCTGAATGCCGGGTTCAAGCAGTTTCTCTCGACGCTGGACGGCGGGCGCGTCGCCATCGCGGCTCTGGCGGTCGGGATCGCGCGGGCGGCGTTTGAGACGGCTCTCGCGTACGCCAAGACGCGCGTCCAGTTCGGGCAGGCCATCAGCAAGTTCCAGGCGATTCAGCACAAGCTCGCCGACATGGCCATGCACATCGATCTCGCGCGTAATGCGGTGATGAAGGCCGCGTGGCTGAAGGATCAGGGCCGGCCGTACACGCTCGAGGCGTCGTACGCCAAGCTGTTTGCGTCCGAGATGTGCACGCGGACGTGCGAGCAGGCGATTCAGATCTTGGGCGGGTATGGCTACATGCGCGAATACCCGGTGGAGCGGCACTATCGCGACGCGAAGTTGATCGAGATCGGCGAGGGCACGTCGGAGATTCAGCGCCTGGTGATCGCGCGCCAGCTGGGCTGTTAGGAGGGGACGGCATGTTTGCCAAGGTGTTGATCGCGAATCGAGGCGAGATCGCAAGGCGCATCATTCGCACCTGCAGGCGCCTCGGCATCGCGACCGTCGCCGTCTATTCCGACGCGGACGAGAAAGCGCTTCACGTCCGCGAGGCAGACGAGGCCGTGCGCATCGGCGAGGCCCCGGTCGCGAAGAGCTACCTGAACATCGAGGCCATCCTGCATGCGGCCGAGCAGACTGGCGCCGAGGCCATTCACCCGGGCTACGGACTGCTCAGCGAAAACGCCGATTTTGCGCGAGCCGCGATGGAACGGGGCATCCGCTTCATCGGGCCTTCGCCCGAAGCCATTGCGGCCATGGGCAGCAAGGTGGCGGCGCGGGAGACGGTGAAACGCGCGGGAGCTCCCGTCGTGCCGGGGAGCGAGGGCGCGGTGGCGAGCGTGGAGGAGGCGGTTCGCATCGCGGCCGAGATCGGCTATCCGGTCATGCTCAAGGCGTCGTACGGCGGCGGCGGGATCGGCATGCAGGTGGTGAACTCAGAGGAAGAGCTGCGCAAGGCGTTCGCGTCAAACTCCGCGCGAGCCAAGGCGTACTTCGGCAACGGGGAGATGTTCCTCGAGAAGCGCGTGCAAAGGCCGCGACACGTGGAGATCCAGGTCTTGTGCGACGGGCATGGACATGGCGTCTATCTTTGGGAGCGCGAGTGCTCCATCCAGCGGCGTCATCAGAAGGTCGTCGAGGAAGCGCCGTCCCCGTTTGTCGACGAGGCGCTTAGGCGGAGGATGGGAGAGGCGGCGCTCGCTATCTGCCGGGCCATCGGCTATGAGAATGCGGGCACGCTCGAATTTCTCGTCGATGAGGAGAAGCATTTTTATTTCCTCGAGATGAACACGCGCCTGCAGGTCGAACACCCTGTCACCGAGATGATCACCGGGCTCGATCTCGTCGAATGGCAACTTCGCATCGCCGCCGGCGAGCCGCTCGGGTTTGGGCAGGACGACATCCGGCGCGACGGCCACGCGATTGAGTGCCGGGTGTACGCAGAAGATCCCGAGAAGATGCTGCCGTCCCCAGGCACCATTGCGCGCATGGTGTTGCCTGAAGGCGAGGGCATTCGCAACGATGTGGGCGTGGAATCGGGCTCGGAGATCACGCCGTTTTACGATCCGATGATCGGCAAGCTCATCGCCCACGGCCGGGACCGGGCTGAGGCCATCGATCGCATGAAGCAGGCGCTTGACGCGTATGTCATCGAAGGCATCCGCTCGAACCTGCCGCTGCTTCGGGCCATCATCGCCTCGGATCGGTTCGCCGCCGGCGACACGACGACCGACTTTCTGGAATCCTGGGGGAAGCGCTGAGGAGGGTGCGTCATGACAACTGTGCAGGCAACGATGGCGGGCATCGTGCTCCGCGTGCTGGCTCAGCCGGGCCAACGCGTCGAGGCGGGGCAGGACGTCGTCGTGCTGGAGTCGATGAAGATGGAGATCCCCATTCCGGCCGAACAGGCCGGCGTGGTGGTTGAAGTGCTCGTGAACGAGGGCGATTTTGTTAACGAGGGAGACGATCTTGTCCGACTGGAAGACTGATGCGGAAGAGGGCGATGGCATGGGAGAACGCGTGTGGCTGCGCGAGGTCGGGCCGCGGGACGGGTTGCAGAATGAACCGGGCGTGATCGCCACGGAGATCAAGGTGGAGCTCGTCGAGCGACTGATGGATGCGGGCGTCAGATTCATCGAAGTCTCTTCCTTCGTGCATCCGAAGTGGATCCCGCAGTTGGCGGACGCCGACGAGGTGTTCGCGCGGATTCGGCGCAGGCCCGGCGTGGAGCTGTCCGCGCTTGTGCCCAACGAGCGCGGGCTCGCACGAGCCTTGGCGGCGAAGGTGGACGCCGTGCACGTGTTCATGTCGGCGAGCGAGTCGCACAATCTGAAGAACATCAACAAGACCATCGCGGAGACGTATCCCGTGTTGCGCCCCGTGATCGAGGGAGCCAAGGCGGAGGGGCTCGTGGTGCGTGGGTACGTGTCTACCGTCTTCGGCTGCCCGTACGAAGGTAAAGTGCCGGTGTCGCAGGTCCTCTCCGTGGTCGAGCGCCTGCTGGAGCTGGGCGTCGACGAGGTGGCGCTCGGCGACACCATCGGCGTGGCGGTACCCACGCAGGTGGCGGAGGTCGTGCGCGAGGTGGAGCGCATCGTGCCTCTGGATCGCGTTTCGCTCCACTTCCACGACACGCGCGGGATGGCCATCGCCAACCTCTACGCGGGCTTTGTCGCGGGGGTGCGGCAGTTTGATGGATCCATCGGGGGGCTCGGCGGTTGTCCCTACGCGCCAGGCGCGTCTGGAAACGTGGCCATGGAGGACGTGCTGTACCTCTTGCATGGCATAGGCGCGGAGACGGGCGTCGACGCCGAGCGGTATCTGGACGTCGTCGCCTGGTTGGAGGGGAAGCTTAAGAAGCCCCTGTCGAGCCACGCGCGCCAAGTGGCGAGAAGCGCGTGTCAGGCAACGTGAGGGAGGGTTGACGCCGTGGCGGACGAGCGTTTGGAACAGATGCGAGCGCGCGCAATGGCTGGCGGCGCGGCGAAG
This sequence comes from Alicyclobacillus acidocaldarius subsp. acidocaldarius Tc-4-1, assembly GCF_000219875.1. NCBI lineage: Bacteria > Bacillati > Bacillota > Bacilli > Caryophanales > Alicyclobacillaceae > Alicyclobacillus > Alicyclobacillus acidocaldarius. The sequence goes on along the minus strand of NC_017167.1, from coordinate 2,065,745 downwards.
TATCACGAGAAAAACCGAGAGCAGGGCAAGCTGTTTGTCCGCGATCGACTCAGGCTGCTCTTGGATGACGGCCTGGAGGTGGAGGACGGCCTGTATGCGAACTGCGCGGCGGACGATCTGCCGGCCGACGGCGTGGTGACCGGCATCGGGCGCATCCACGGGCGGAAGGTCGCCATCATGGCCAACGACAGCACGGTCAAGGCGGGGAGCTGGGGCGCGCGGACGGTCGAGAAGATCCTCCGCATCCAGGAGACTGCGGAGAAGCTGCACATCCCCTTAATCTATCTCGTGGATTCGGCCGGCGCGCGCATCACGGACCAGGTCGAGATGTTTCCCGGCAGGCGAGGCGCAGGGCGAATCTTCTACAACGAAGTTCGCCTGAGCGGTCACATCCCGCAGATCTGCTTGCTCTTCGGCCCGTCTGCGGCTGGCGGCGCGTACATTCCCGCCTTCTGCGATCTCGTCATCATGGTCGAAGGCAACGCGAGCATGTACCTGGGCTCGCCGCGCATGGCGGAGATGGTCATCGGGGAAAAGGTGACGCTCGAAGAGATGGGCGGCGCGCGCATGCACTGCACCGTGAGCGGGTGCGGGGACGTGCTCGTGCCTGACGAGCCGAGCGCCATCGAGGCCTGCAGGCGGTACCTGCGCTACATGCCGGATTCGTACCTCGGGCGTCCACCCATGGAAGATCCGCGCGATCCGGCGCCGTCACCGCGCAGGGCCTCGGAGATTGTCCCGAAGAACCCGAACGTGCCGTTCAACATGTACGACCTCATTGATCGGCTGATCGACGAGGGCTCGTGGTTTGAAGTCAAGGCGCTTTTCGCGCAGGAGATCATCACGGGGCTCGCGCGCATCGCCGGTCGGCCGGTCGGCATCATCGCGAACCAGCCGCGCGTCAAGGGTGGCGTGCTGTTCGTCGACTCCGCGGACAAAGCGGCGCGTTTCATTGCGCTGTGCGACGCCTTTCACATCCCCCTCCTCTTCCTGGCGGACGTGCCCGGGTTCATGATTGGAACGAAGGTGGAGCGCCAGGGCATCATTCGCCACGGGGCCAAGCTCATCGCCGCGATGTCGGAGGCCACCGTGCCGAAGATCTCCGTGATCGTGCGCAAGGCGTACGGCGCGGGGCTGTACGCGATGGCGGGGCCTGCGTTTGAGCCGGACGCCTGCATCGCGCTGCCCACCGCAGAGATCGCCGTCATGGGACCGGAGGCGGCCGTGAACGCGGTCTATGCCAACAAGATTGCGGAACTGGAGGAGCCCGAGCGGTCGGCGTTCGTGAAGGAGAAGCGGGAGGAGTACCGGCGCGACATCGACATTTACCGCTTGGCCTCCGAGCTCGTGGTGGACCACATCGTGGACGCGGATGAACTCCGGGACGAACTCATCCGCCGATTTGCGATGTACGAAGGGAAATCGGTCGCGTTCGGTCACCGGAAGCATCCGGTGTACCCGGTCTGAGGGGGGGAGACGGCGGTGGAACAGCCGATTGTGTGGCACAGGGGAGACGACGGGATCGCGGAGCTCGTCCTGAACCGGCCGGATGCGATGAACGCGCTCAATTACGCGCTGCTCCGCGCGCTGGAAGATGCCGTGCGCGAAATCGCGGACGACCGCGGCGTGCTTGCCGTCTTGGTGCGCGGGGAAGGCAAGGGGTTCTGCGCGGGCGCGGACCTGAAGGAGCGGCGCGGCTTGGGGCCCGACGAGGTGCGGCGCAACGTGCGCCTGACGCGCGAGGCGTTTGATCGCGTCGCGCGCCTGCCGCAGCCGACCATCGCGGTCCTGCACGGATTCGCGTTTGGTGGCGGGCTGGAGCTGGCGCTGGCGTGCGACTTCCGCATCGGCACCCGCGATCTTCGGCTTGGGCTGACGGAGACGTCGCTCGCCATCGTGCCCGGGGCGGGCGGGACGCAGCGGCTGGCTCGCCTCATCGGGCCGACGTGGGCCAAGTGGATGATCTTCACGGCCGCGCGCATCGACGCGGAGCGCGCGAGAGAGCTCGGCCTCCTGCTCGAGGTGGCGGATACGCGCGAGGCCGCGATGGACGCCGCGCGAGCGCTGGCCCGTTCCATCGCCCAAAACGGGCCGGTCGCGGTGCGCCAGGCGAAGTGGGCCATCGATCGCGGCCTGGACGTCGATTTGGCGACGGGGCTTGCCATGGAGGATGCGGCGTATGAGGGCGTTCTGCCGACGGCGGATCGGCTGGAGGCGCTTGCCGCGTTCGCGGAAAAGCGCAAGCCACATTTCCGCGGAGAATAGGCGGTGTGGGCGCCGGGCCATCGCATTGCGCACGCGCGCGGGAGGGGCTGCCCGGCGCTCTGAGGTGGAACCCGACTCACCGTCCAGAACACGACGGCCTTAGGAATCGGAATGCTCGACCGTCACGCGAGGCTCATCACCCGTCAGAAACCGATACCAGCGATGGCGGAAGCGGACCTGCGGCGCATCTGCCGGGACGTGCGCCTCCATCCGAAGCGCTTCCGGGATGGGTCTCGGGTGTTGGCTCTCGACCACGCGCTGATCCTCGCGGAGCACGCGCAGGCTGTAGCGCCGAAATAGGGCGTCCATGCCAGGGACGGATCGCGCGAAGGTGCGGCCGGCGTAACCGAGGATGCGCGTGGTCTCCTCGTCGACGGGCGTGAAGGTGACGAAGTTGAGGAAACCACCCCTTCCTTCGGTTGGCCGCAGAATCCACATCTGCGGAAACCAGTACTCGAGCAAGCCGCCGCCGTTGCGGATGAGGATGCGATTTCCTCCGTCCGTTTCAAACGACAGGCGTGGGATGGCGGCCGGCGTGCGGCGCCCGATGGTTTTGCGGTGAACGAACGCCAGGTGGGCGACGTCGAGCACGCTCTCCACGACGCGGGTGAGGTGTGCCTGCCACACATCTTCATACGGCACCAGCCGATAGGACCCGTCCGTGAGTTCCGAGAACACGCGCAACTCCGGCGGACGCGCTTCGCCGCCGAGGTAGACCCAAGTTATGCCGGCTAACTCGCACGTGGCATAGGCGCGCGTGTGGGCGAAGTCTGGAATGGGTCGATCCGGATGGGCGGGAATTCGGGTGCAGCGGCCGTCGCCGCAGAACTGCCATCCGTGGTAGGCACACGCGAGGTGCGCGCCTTCCACGCGGCCGAGCGCGAGATCCGCGCCCCGGTGCGTGCAGTAGCGGCTGAGCGCGTGAACACGCCCGGATGCATTGCGAAACAGGACGAGATCGCGCCCGGCGACGCGCGCGGCAAGCGGTCTGCGACGCGTAATCTGGGCGGAGAAACAGACCGCGTACCACGTCGCAGGGAATACGCCATCTTCGCTCGGAGCCGGACTTTTGCGGTCTGCCACTGGACAGCACCTCCACTTCTCCGTAAAGAGCATGATACAAATTATATATACCTGTTAATTTATTATGCAAGCCCCATTCAAATCACGGAGGAGCACCGGTCGCATCCTCCATGGCGCAAGGCGCCCAATATGACAGCAGGCGGCCCACAATCGGCCGCCTGCTTCTCGAAAGTCGGGTCACTGGCCCGAGTTTCCCCTGCGCGAGAGCGTTGTTCGTGATGTTCGCCATATTCTGCAGGGTGACTTGTGGCGTCTGACGACCCGCAAGCATGTTGCCAATCTGCGTGGTCATCTCTTGCTCCGCGGAGTAGAGCGAAGCGAGTCGAGGAGAGAAGTAGGCGTACTTCAGCTCGTTCGGGGCAACTCCCTGATTCGGGTGTGTCTTGATGTAGCTCGTCCATTCCGGGTTGGTGAGCGCGCTCTGCCGGACCGGGAGATAGCCCGTCTGTTCTGCCCACTCGATGGTGGATGGCACAGAAATGAGGAAGTTCAAATACTTCGCCGCCGCGGCTTTCTGAGCGGGTGTCGCTGCGTTAAAGATCACCAGATTCAAACCAGCCGTGGGGACGGCGTAGGTCACGCCCTTCGGAAGCGGCGCAACCTTCCAATGGATGTTCGGGTTATTGATGAACGACATCGCGGCCACGGTATCGAGATCCATCGCGTACGCGTTCGTGTTGAAGCCGTCGGAGAGGTATTCGTTCGCGCCGATGACCTTCGCCGCATGTTCATCCACCAGGCGTTTCATGAAATTGAGTGCTGTGAGACCCGCTGAGCTGTTGAAGGCCGCCTTGGTGTTCGAAGCATTGAGGATCTGGCCTCCTGCCTGTTTTAAAAGCATCTCAAAGGTGTAATAGTTGCCCTGCAGGCCGAGGCCAGGGATACCTTCCTTTTGAATTTTGATGGCATCCTGTTCGAGTTCACTCCACGTTTTTGGAGGCGAAGAGATCCCGGCTTTCTTCAAGTCGTCCACATTGTAGTACAAGACGTAGGCAGATTTGTTGAAGGGTACGGACATCAACTTGCCGTTGTACGACGAGTCCTGTCGCCAAATCGGAATCAGGTCATTCTGCGTGGACTTCGGAATGACGGAGTCCAAGGGCTGAATCAGCCCGTTCTGAACGTAATTCGTCTCCCACGTCTCTTCAACCTGGGCCACGGTCGGCTCAGTGTTGGAGGCGATGGCGGCCGTCAACTTCTGCTCCAATGTGCTATACGAGCCATTGAAGATGAGCTGGACATGGATGTTCGGATTTTGCTTCTCAAACTCATTCGTCAGCTTCTGAAGCTCTACACCGAGCTTTCCCGGCATGGATTCCTCAAAGGTGATGGTCACGGGTTGCGCGGTACTTGCGGCTTGTCCAGCGGAATTGGCAGACTTCGTCATGGGGATGCCTCCTCCGCCTCCTGTCTCCTCATCGCCACAGCCGGTGGCCATGAAGGTGCACATCACCACCGCAGTCGCCGTCGCCGTGATAATCCTCTTTTTGGAATTCACACTGACCTCTCCTTTCGATGAACAAAATTTTATCTAATGCCGCTGCGCGCAATGCCCTCCACAAAGTACCGCTGTCCTAGGAGGAACACAATGGCCAGTGGAACCATGCAGAAAGTCGCAGCGGCCATTAGCTGGTTGTACTCGGTCCCGACGTCCGACGTGAAGTTCATCAGACCGACGGGTACCGTGTCCAAGGACTGGGAGTTCGATACGACGACCACCCAGAGGAACGAGTTCCAACTGCCAATGAACTTAATCAGCCCTGCCGTGATCCAGACAGGCTTCGTGAGTGGCATGACGATTTGAAAAAGTGTGCGTACGGGATGCAGTCCGTCCAACTCAGCTGCCTCGAAAATCTCGCTTGGCATGGACAAAAAGAATTGGCGCATGAGAAAGATGGTGAACACGCTCACGAGCCACGGGACGATGATGCCCTGGTAGGTGCTCATCCAATGGAGCTTGGCGACCGTGATGTAATTCGGTATGAGCAGCAGCTCGCCAGGCACCATCAACGTCGCCAGGAGCGCGAGGAAGAGCGTTCGCTTACCAGCAAAATCAAGCCGCGCAAATGCGTACGCAGCCATCGCCCCAAGCGTCAGGTCAAACGCAGTTTCCACGCCAGAAATGAAGAGGCTGTTCAAAAAATAGCGACCGAAGGGCGCGGATTTCCACGCGGTCGAGTAATTGTTCCACTCAAACGGGTGTGGCCACAGGGAAGGCGTCGCCGTGAGCACTTCGCCGGCCGGTTTGAGCGACGTCGATATCATCCAGGTGAACGGCCCAAGGACGAACAGCGTGACCACAATCAGCGCCGCATAAATGAATAGCTTTCGCATGCTTGCTCCTCCATCAGGACTCGTAATGGACGCGTCGCTGCAGCGTCATCTGCAGAAGCGTGCACGCGAGAATGATGACAAACAGAATGTAGGCGGATGCGCTTGCGTAGCCCATCCGATAGTCACTAAAGCCTTCGGTAAACATGTAGTACAGCATGGTTAGACCGCTGTCGTTCGGCCCGTCGGTCGCGCCGTACAGGACGTAGACGGGTAGAAACACCTTGAAGGCCTCGATGGTGCTCATCAGAAGGACGAAGAACGTCGTCGGGGAAAGAAGTGGCCATGTGACGTGACGAAAGAGGTGCCAGCCGTGCGCGCCGTCGACGCGTGCGGCTTCGTAGTATTCGCGGCTGATGTTCTGCAAGCCTGCCAGAAAGAGGACCGATACATAGCCCAAGCTTTGCCACACGCTGAGCGTCACCAGGCAGATCATGGTGTCCTGGGGCGTGTTGAGCCAGTCCGGACCTTGAATCCCGATTTGGCGCAGGAGATCGTTCAACAGGCCGTATTGGCCGTTAAAGATCCACTGCCATACAATCCCGGTCGCTGCGATGGACGTCACGTAGGGAAGGAAGATGGCGGTTCTGAAAAACGCCCTGAAGCGAATCCTCGCGTTCAGCAGAAGCGCCACGGCCAGCCCCAAGGCCATCACGATGGGCACATACAAGACGACGAAGAGGAGCGTGTTGACGACTGCTCGGTGAAACAGGGGATCCTCAAAAATTTGGACGTAGTTTTGCAAGCCTACGAATTGCTTGTGGGGGCTAATCATGTCCCAATGAAAAAAGCTGATCACGAAGGACTCAAAGATGGGATACAGGGTGAACACGGCCAAGAGGATGAGTGTTGGCAGCAGCATCATATAGGCCGTGATGGTTCTTCGGGCCTTCAACGTCATTGCGGAATCCCTCTCAAAAGAAGCATGTCGTGCCTTGGCTTCCACTCCACCGACATTGTCACAGCATCGGTCAGACAGATCAAGTGAAGATTGAGTAAAGGGAACTTCACATAAATTCAAAATCGAAGTATGTTCTCAGCTCCTCTCGTGTGATATTCTGAAATGCTCGGCCGCGACCGAGCTTACATAAGGGAGTGATGAGTGTGGACAAGTCGACGCGCATCACATTCTTCGGGGGGACGCGCACTATCGGTGGAACCATCTGTCGCGTGAAGACGTCCTCCAGCCAAATCGTGTTCGACATGGGGCACGTGGTTCGCCCAGAATCGCCGATGTTTTCCGGCTCGTTGCGCCCGCGCTCGACGGCTGACCTGCGAGCCGTCGGCATTCTTCCGGATATTCCTGAGCTTTATCAAATCGAGAAGCCGGAGTCTATGGCGATCTGCATAAGTCATAACCACTTGGATCATACCGCGCTTTTGCCGTATATGGCAAACGAAATCTCGGTTTTTTCGACGAAAGAGACCTGTAAGATCTTGAAGCTTATCTCGGAAGCCGGAATCGAAGATCAACCTCCACTCCAGTTGACCGGCGTCGACGCCGAGACGTGGCACAGCGTCGGCGACCTGCGATTTCAGTTCGTTCCCGTCGATCACGACACGCCTGGCGCGGCTGCCATCTTCATCGCTGCGCCCGATCTGCGGCTCGTATACAGCGGGGATCTCAGGTTTCACGGATGGCGGCCCGAGCTATCGCGCGCGTTTGTCGAAAAGGCGCGCACGTTCGAGCCAGACGTGCTGCTGGTGGAGGGAACGCGAGCCGGGGACGAGGCGCGCCCGCAAGTGACGGAGCAGGAGCTCGTCCGTCACATGGTGGAAGCCATGGCGGGCGAGGAGCGAATGGTGTACTTCAACGCGTACCCGCGCCACCCCGAGCGCGTTCTCGCGTTTGCTCGTTGTGCCCAGGAGGCGGGACGCACGCCCGTGTTCGAGGCGAGAACGCTCTACGTGGCCTCCCATTTCGCGGGCGGAGTGCCAGAGAGCGTGCATGTCTGGGCGGACGATTCACTCACAGACCCTGTAAGGGAATGGCTTGCCTCTTTGAAACTTCCGCTCGTTCGCCCGGAGGACCTCCGAGACGCGCCGAGCGGGTTCGCGGCGGAACTCGCGTACGACAAACTGTGGCGCCTGATCGATCTCGGCTCCGCCGCCAACGGCCTGTACATCCACTCCAACGGCGCTCCCCTTGGCCCGTTCGATCCGGCCTGGGACAATCTCCAACGGTGGTTGGCTCACTTCGGCGTGACCTTCCGTGCGCTGGGCACGAGCGGCCACGCTTCGCTCTCCGAGATCGAACAGGCTGTCGAGGAAATCCGACCACGCGTCTACCTGCCGATTCACTCGTTTCATCCGGAGTGCGTGGTGGCGGAGGGCATCCCGCGCGTTCTGCCCGAGGAGCGCGTGGAATACACGCTGTCGGATCTTCTCGCCGCTGCGTCCGTGGCAACCCGCGCGTAGAGGGCGGGCCAGGTGATTCACTCACCTGGCCCATCACGCCGCGCGCAATTTTCGTCTTGCGAAAAGGAAAGCAGCGCTTGCGAATCCTTGGGCGCTCAGGATCATGCCAATCACGCCGCGCCAGCCCATGTCCGTCCAGAACAAGCCGCCCAAGGAACCGATGACGCTGGATCCGGTGTAATAGCAAAAGAGGTACAAAGCCGATGCCTGCGCTCGCTGCGCGCCGCCGAGCCTCCCGACGCTCGACGAGGCGATGGAGTGCGCCCCAAAGAATCCGAAGGTAAAAATCACCATACCGATGATCACCTCGGCGAGACCCCGCGCGCACGTGATGATCGCGCCTGCCGCCATGATCGCGATGTTCAGCGGCAGCACGCGATGACGTCCGATTCGATCCGCCAGGCTCCCCATGAACGATGAGCTGAACGTGCCTGCTAGATAGGCAAAGAAGAGAAGGCCGATGACGGAAGTCGAGAGGTGATAAGGCGCGCGAGCGAGGCGAAAACCCATGTAGGTGTAGAGGGACACGAATCCGCCCATGAGCAGCCCGCCTAGGAGATACAAGGCGTCCAGTTCCGGACGCTTCACCGCGTGCGCGAAGCGGGACACGATGTCCGAGACGCCGTCCCTTCTTGGGACAAAGTGACGCGAGGCGGGCAACGACCACGCCACGTAGGCGCTGAGTGCCAAGCTGACGCCCCCGAAGATGAGCATGCCCATCCGCCACGAGGCGTGATCGGCTGCGACGCTCATGAGCACGCGCCCCAGTAGGCCTCCGAGCGTGTTCCCGCTGATGTAGAGGCCCATGGCCAAGCCGAGGCTAGATGCCTCCACTTCCTCGCTCAAGTACGTCATGGCCACGGCGGGCAGTCCCGCCAGCGTCAATCCCTCCAAGGCCCGCGCGGCAACGATCTCCCAGAACGTTGGCGCCATACCCACCGCGAATTGAAGGACGCACGACGAGAACAGGGAGAACAGCATGATGGGCTTGCGGCCGAATCGGTCGGACAACGATGCAAAGATGGGCAGGGAAAGGGCGAGCGTGAAGGTCGACGCGGAGAGCGCGAGACTCGCGGCCGCCGGCGAGCGCCCGAACGCCAAACTGAACGCAGGGATAAGCGGCTGCACGGCGTACAGATTGGCGAAGATCACAAGTCCTGCAGCCAAAAAGGCGATGCTTACGCGCCGATAGACCGACGTGCCTCGCGCGATATAGCCATGATCTCCAGGTGGACGCGATGGGAGCACGAGACAAACCCTCTTCCTCGAAGCCAAGTTCACCATTTGAGGATACGACGATCTCGCCCGCAAGGCCAGCGCGTGACATTCGCAGCGAGATTCGGATGGCGGTACAATGGAACCGCATGGCCATCTCACGAGGCGTGATATGGATGCCTTTCGAAAGGGACGGTGGCATGAGGTTCGTCTCGCGCTGCCTTCGGGAACTCGATTGCAAGCCGATGGTGGCGTTCGCCGCCATCGCCGCGGCGTGTCTCGGATTTTGGACCGTTCCGGCGCCCAAAACCTTCGCGAGCGCGTCTGTGTCCATGGCGACGGCTGTGGGCTACGGCGGATACTACGTGGCGGACGAGTGGGTGCCCGTGCACGTGTGGGTGCGTAACGACGGCTCTGCCGTCATGGGGAAGCTGGTGCTTCGCGTGAGCGGGCCATCCATCGGGGATCGTCACGTTGCGGGCGCGTTGACGTGGCCGCTTTGGCTCACGAAGGGAGGGACGACGTCCACCTTTATCGACGTGCCGGGATTTGCGCTGTCGCAGGGCGCCGAGTTGAATCTTGTCCTGGATGGACGGGTTGTCTCCACTTCGTGGCTCGGAGGCAACAGCGTTTCTCATGTCGATCTCGTCGGCGTCGTGAGCGACAGTTCGCAGGCCACGCAGTTCCTCGCGGGCACGAGTGCAGACGGCACTCCCGTGTTGCCGGTTGCGCTCAGACCGCAGGACCTGCCGACGTCCGCGCAGGCGCTCTGCGATCTGAGCGCGCTTGTAGCCAACGTGGACGAGCTGGAGGCGCTGTCCAAGGCGCAGGCGGAATCGCTCGCCACATGGGTGGATGAAGGCGGGCTGCTCGTCGTGACGGGCACGGGCACCTTACCTTCAGCGCTCGGCACGCTTCCGATTGCTCCTGGCGCGTTCCAGGTGGTGGATGGGGATCCGCTCGCGCGTTTCGCGGGCACGACCGGCGGACCTGGGCAAATCGAGTCCACCGCTGGGCAGGTCGCGGCCGAGGCCCGGCTCTGGGCTGGATCGAATGCGGAACCGCTCGTTGCTAGCGAATCGTTCGGCCGGGGGCAGATCTGGCAGACGTCCTTTTCCCCGCTGGACCCTGATCTGTTGGCTTGGCCGGGGAACGCGCAGATGTGGACGGCCCTGTTTCACGACGCCGGTCTGGCGCAGGCCGCGGATGCGGCTGTCTCGGGCCTGCTTCGCCCAACGGGTGGCCTCAACTTGACGAGCGTGGGTGACGCGCTCGAGCCGCTGCGCATGCCGGGGCTGTCCACGTTTGCGCTGGTTCTGCTGGGCTATTTGCTGGCGGCGGGGCCGGTCACGTTTTACGTGCTGCGGCGCGTTCGCCGGGCGACGCTCGCGTGGGTCATTCTGCCTGCTTTGAGCGGCCTCACTACGGTGGGCATTTTCGCACTCGGCGGTTCGTCGCGGCCTGCGGGACTCCTGATGAACGGCGTCGGCGTGATGGAGCTCTTCGGGGACGGGCGCGCATTCGAGTACGGAGCGCTCGCCATCATGTCGCCGGACAGCGGGAATGACGTGCTTCGGCTGCCGCCTTCGGACGACGTCTTGACGCTGCAGAGCGATAATCAACCTGTCGCCAACGCCCTGGTGGAGCACGGCGGCGATGCTACCTCGGTTTCGCTGACCGATGTGCCGCGCTGGCACGTGCGCTATGTGTTCGCGTCCGGGTTCGCCGCAGGCGCCGGTCGGATCCAATGCAATTTGAAGGAAGCCTATGGGCTTCTGTTCGGCACGGTGACGAATGAGACGCAGATGACGCTGACCGATGTGGCCGTGGTATACAACGGGATGCTGGTCAAGGTGGGTACGCTCGCGCCGGGCCAGATGAGATCGCTCAACGCGAGCCAGGAGGTGGCGACCTCGTCCTGGATCTCCGACTATGGAGTGTACAATCGCCAACTCACGCACGGATTGGGTCGGACGCTCGGGGCCTATTTGTCCGGTTTGGCTGCTGGATGGCGTCCGAGCTCTGCGACAGCGCTTGTGCTCGCCACGGCCAATCGCGGCCTTCCCGAGTTGTCGGCGCCATCCAATCCGCGCGCGCTGGCGAGCGAGAAGACGCTGGTGCTCGTGCGCGAGTACGCACCGGTGATGCCGGTGGTGGAGGCGGGATCGTGATTCTCACGCAAAATCTCACCAAGCGGTATGGCAAGACGCTCGCGGTGAATAACCTCAATCTCAACATCGAGCGTGGAGTCATCTTCGGGCTCGTGGGCGAAAATGGGGCTGGGAAAACGACGGCGTTGTCGATGCTCGCGACGCTGACGTTGCCATCGTCTGGGCGGGCTTATGTCTGCGGCCACGAGGTGACGAGGGAACCGCAGGCGGTCCGCCGAGCCATCGGCTACATGCCGGACGCGTTCGGCGTGTACGACGACCTGACCGTGATGGAATACCTGCGTTTCTTCGCCCAGTGCTACGGCGTAGACCGGCGGACCATCTCGCGTCGAGCGGACGAACTCTTGGAACGGGTTCGCCTCGCGGACAAGCGGGACGTCTACGTCAATCACCTGTCGCGCGGGATGCAGCAGCGCCTCGAGGTCGCCCGTTGCCTGATGCACGATCCGGACGTGCTCATTTTGGACGAGCCGTCGAGCGGCCTCGATCCGAAGTCGCGGCTCGAGATGCGGGCGGTGCTCGCAGGGCTTCGCGAGTTGGGCAAGACCGTGATCATCAGCACGCACATTCTTAACGAGCTGGCCGAGGTGGCCGACGAGGTGGGCATTCTGCTGCGGGGCGAGCTCGTGGCCGTGGCCGCGGTTCAGGTCATGGTCCAGCATTCGAGCGCCTACCGCACCATTGTGATCGACGGCCGCGATCTCGGCGATCGCTTCGTCAAGGCGCTCTTTGCTGATCCGCACGTCGCCGAGGTTCGCCCGGTTTCGCCCGGGTGGGAGGTGCTCTACGCGGGCACGTTGGCGCAACAGGCGGAGCTTTTGAGCCGTCTCGTCGCAGAAGGGTTTCTCATCACGCAGTTCCGCGAGCAACCGACGGACATCGAGCAGCTGTTTTTGCGCCTCGCCGCCATCCAGGAGGGGGTGATGTCGTGAGGGTGCACTTGAACCCCTTGCTCCTCAAGGAGTTCCGCCAGCGCATGCGCACCATTCGGGCGCCGCTCGTCATCACGGCGTATCTGTTTGCGATGAGTGCGCTTACCGTGTTTCTTCTGTATGAAAACGTGCAGGGGCAACTGTATTTGGTCCAGCCCACGAAGAGTCAGCAGGTCTTTGCCCTGGTCAGCCTCTTGCAGATGGTGGTGGTGGTGTTTTTGGCGCCGGCTTTTGCGTCCGGCTCGGTGAGCGGCGAACGCGAACGAAAGACGCTGGCGGTCCTTCTGACCACGCCGGTCGGCCCTTTTGGCATCCTGTTTGGGAAGGTCGTGTCTTCGAGCGCGCTGTTGGTGCTGCTCGTGGTGCTGACCTTGCCCGTGTACAGCCTTGTGTTCCTGTATGGCGGTGCTGTCCCGGCCCAGGTCGCGTCCGTGCTCGGGTTTCAACTGGTGACCATTGTGGTCATCTCAGCGGTCTGTGTGCTGTTTTCGACCATCGCGCTCCGGTCCACGTGGAGCACGGTGTTTGCGTACGGCAGCGTGGGCCTCATGACGGTGATCTTCGGGGCGCTCGGCTACGGGCTGAAATCGCTGTACGAACAGAATCCCATCGACTACTCGGCGCTCGTGTGGTCCCACTTTTTCTACGCGCTGGATCCCCTCTACGTCGAAGCTGCGTTCCTGGGTGTGGTGTCCGCGAGACCTCATGCGTGGGTGCCATTTGTGGAGTTTTACGCGGCCGTGATCGCCATCCTGTTGATCCCGAGCCTCTGGCGGCTCAGGCCGCAGTGGTTCTCGTGGTTGCCCTTCGTGAGTGGCACCGAGAAGCAATACCAGTGAGAGCGGGACTCGTCGGTGGGTGCTTGTCATAGCGAGGGCGGGATGCGCGTACAGGTGTAAGGACCTGTGCGCGTGGGGGTGGACGAGGTGACGGCCGTCGGGATGGCCTTCGGGCTCTGCATGGTGTTGTTCGGCGCGGAGCTCTTCACCAACGCCGTGGAGTGGCTCGGCGTCAAGCTCGGCCTGGGCGAGGGGGCAGTAGGGAGCGTGCTCGCGGCCCTTGGAACCGCCTTGCCCGAGACAGCGGTCCCCATGACGGCGATGGTGCTCGGCGGCGGGCACGATGCGCAGCAGGTTGGCATGGGAGGGATTCTGGGAGCGCCTTTTCTCTTGGTGACTCTGGGCGGCCTGGTCCTCGCGCTCGCTGCTGCGCTGTTTCGCGCAGGCCGGCATCCGCATGGAATGGGGGTCAGCAGTCGGGCCTTTCTGCGCGATCTCGCCTTTTTCCTCGTCGGTTTTTCGCTTTCTCTCGCGCCCGCGGCGTGGCCAGTGCCGGCGGTCAAGGTGTCGGTCGTGTGTCTGCTTGTCACGTGGTACGCCGTGTTCGTTGGCGCGCACTTGCGAGATGGCACAACGACAGGGTCCGCGTCCGACCTGAGACCTCTGTACCTGAACCTTCGCGGCGGCCAGCCGGCCTCGGTCGCGGTTCTTCTCCAGCTCGCTGTCGCGCTTGTCCTCGTGGTGGGCGGCGCACATCTGCTCACGAAGGGCGTCGAAACCCTCGCGGCGCAGATGCAAATGCCCACGTTTCTCCTTTCCGCCCTCATCATTCCCCTTGCGACAGAATTGCCCGAGACGCTGAACAGCGTCGTCTGGATGCGAGATGGAAAGGACGGCCTCGCGGTCGGCAACATCACAGGCGCCATGGTGTTTCAGGGGACGCTCGTGCCCGCCATCGGCATGCTGCTCACGGACTGGGCGTTCACGCGCGCCGCGTGGTGGACCGCTTGCCTCACGATCGCCGCCGCCCTGTTTCTGCTGGTCGCGGTGCGCCTGACGTCGCGCGTCGAACCGTGGGCGCTCGCCTTTGTCTCCATCGCGTACTTTGCGTTTCCTCTCGCCGCGCTCCATCCGAACGCGCTCCCGCCGTCTGTGCGCTTCGCGCTTTGGGCGGCCATGTCGGCCGCGTCAGCGCTCGGCGCCTTCCTGCTCGTGCGTAGACGCAGCCTGCCCTCTCGCCGCTAAGCTTTACACTTCCCGCGCGAGATCGCGAAATACCGCCTCGAGAGCCTCCGCTGTCTCCTCGATGTCGGCGTCGCTGTGCACCGCCGAGACAAACCAGGCCTCATATTTGGACGGCGCGATGAGGATGCCGCGATCGGACAGCAGGTGGAAGAAGCGCGCGAATCGTCGGCTGTCTGTTCTCGTGGCCGCGTCGTAATCGCGCACCGGTTCGCGGCCAAAATAGATGGTGAACGCGCCACCGACGCGGTTGACGACGATGTCCACCCCGTTTGCGCGGGCCGCCGACTCGGCCACGTCCACGAGAAACGCCGCGCGGCGCGCCATTTCGTCGTACAGCCGAGGATCGGACAGCACGCGCAGGCACGCCATGCCGGTGCGCATCGAGAGCGGGTTGCCGGCCATTGTGCCGGCCTGGTACGCTGGCCCGAGCGGCGCCACCTGTTCCATGATGTCCCGCCGTCCGCCGTAGGCGCCGATGGGCAATCCTCCGCCGATGATCTTGCCGAGCACGTACAGGTCTGGATGCACGCCGTACAGCTGCGCCGCGCTTCCGTAGTGAAAGCGAAATGCCGTGATCACCTCGTCGAAGATGACGAGCGCCCCGACTTCATGGGCGAGATCAATCACGTCGGCCAAGTACCGGTCGTCCACGGGCGGCACAATGCCGAAATTGCCCACAATGGGCTCGACGAGCACGGCTGCGAGTTCCGGGCCGTGCGCGGCGAGCGCTTCCTTCAATGCGTCGCGATGGTTGAAGGGGACGGTGACCATCTCACTTGCGACGTTGCGCGTGACGCCCGCGCTGTCCGGCACGCCGATGGACGAGGGGCCGCTCCCAGCCGCCACGAGCATCGCGTCGGAATGGCCATGGTAACATCCGGCGAACTTCAGCACCTTCGTACGCCCCGTGTAAGCGCGCGCGACGCGGACCGTGGTCATCACGGCCTCCGTCCCGGAGTTGACAAATCGAATGCGCTCAAGGTCCGGGATGGCGGCGCGCAGCATCTCCGCAAACTCTACCTCGTATGGGGTGGGGGTGCCGTAGAGCACACCGTCCTCCGCCGCTTCCTGAATTGCGCGCGTGATGGCTGGATGCGCGTGGCCGAGGATGGACGGGCCGTAGCCGGCGAGGTAGTCGATGTAGCGGTTGCCGTCCACGTCGTACAGGTAAGGCCCTTCGCCGCGGACCATGACCACGGGCGTGCCTCCGCCCACGGATTTGTACGATCGCGACGGACTGTTTACGCCACCCAAGATGACCTGTTCAGCTCGTTTGAACCAAACTTCGGATTGCGGTCGTTCCATGCCACGTTCCTCCTTCGCGCACCATTGTTTCAACTGCGCGAGGCGCCGTCAAGGGAAGCGGCGATGGCATCGTCGGTGCGCTCACGGGGCATCGTAGGGAAAAGGCCTGCGGAGGAGATGGATCATGCGGCTGTCGCCCCTTGACGTGGCGCGAAGATCGATGCAACAGATGCACATGGCGGTTGGCAATGCGCAGGAGGTGCGGGCGCTCGGCCTGGAACGCGGGATCCCGACGGAGAAATCCTCGCCAGATAAGCCGTACCATCGGTGATGAATGTTGGGGTTGGGTCGCCTTGAGCGATTTGACACACCGTTTGCGCCTTCCTTATAATTCGCGATAGCACCATGCGACATGTTGGATATCGCCATCGTAGATGAAGAAGCAGAGTACAAGCGGTTTGGGCTGTTCCAGAGAGAGTGCGCCGTGGCTGCAAGCGACTCCAGCCTGCGTTTGGAAAGACGGCTTCGGATATCGCGCTTGCCGTGTCACACGGTGGGCGCGCGTGGACGGCGCGTTACGCCGAAGAGGGGAACCCAACAAGGTTCAAGCAGGGTGGCACCGCGGAAGCGCTCTTTCGTCCCTGCCGATGTGGATCGGCATCGACGAAAGGGCGCTTTTTCGCGCAGACAGACGGAACCGCGCATGGGATCCCCTTCGGCGGACAGAAAAAGGAGGGAGCGCGCGTGGAGATTCGGCGGCCGAGAGGCACGCAGGACATTTTGCCGGGCGCCGTGGAGGCGTGGCAGGCGCTTGAGGCAGTCGTGCGGGACGTATTCGAACGAGCGAACTACGAGGAGATCCGCACACCCATCTTCGAACACACGGAGCTGTTCGAGCGTGGCGTGGGCGAGACCACGGACATCGTGTCCAAGGAGATGTACACCTTTCTGGACCGCGGCGGGCGGAGCGTGACCCTGCGCCCGGAAGGAACGGCCGGCGTCGTGCGAGCTTACGTGGAAAACAAGCTGTACGGCCAAGGCGGATTGACCAAGGTGTATTACCTAGGGCCGATGTTCCGCTATGAGAAGCCGCAGCGAGGCCGGCTGCGCCAACTCCATCAGGTGGGTGTGGAGGTGCTCGGGTCCGAGTTGCCGGCCATCGACGCCGAGGTGATCGAGCTCGGCTATTCGCTTCTGAAAAAGGTCGGCATGCGCGACATGACCGTGGAACTGAATTCCGTGGGCTGCAGCGTCTGCCGGCCTCGTCACCGCGAGAAGATGATCGAGCGCCTGTTGCCGCACAAGGAGGAACTGTGCGCGGACTGCCAGGTGCGCCTCGAGAAGAACCCGCTTCGCTTGTTCGACTGCAAGAACGAGTCGTGCCAACAGGTTTTGCGCGAAGCGAACGTGCCGTACATCGTCGACGAGCTGTGTGACGATTGCCGCAAGCACCTCGACGCGGTGGAAGGGTACCTCCGGGCCATGGACGTGCCCTACCGCCTCGAGAAGTCGCTCGTCCGCGGCCTGGATTACTACACGCGGACGGCGTGGGAGATCACCGTTCCGAACTTCTCGACCGTGCTCGGTGGCGGGCGCTATAACCGGCTGGTCGCGGAACTCGGCGGACCCGACGTGCCAGGGATTGGCTTCGCCGCGGGGATGGACCGCGTCCTTGCCGTGCTCGAGGCGCAGGGCGTGTCACTGGGCGAGAGACCGCCGCTCGACGCGTTCATCTGCGTCGCGGACGAAACCGCCGAGCACACCGCCATGGCGGTCCTCACGTCGCTCAGGCGGCTCGGCATTCGATGCGATCGCGACTACCAGGGTCGCAGCCTCAAGTCGCAGTTTAAACAGGCGGACCGCCTTGGGGCGAACTTCGCCGTCGTGATCGGCGAGAGCGAGCTCGCCAAGGGAGCTGCCACCGTCAAGCACCTGGCGACCGGTGAGCAGCGCGACGTGCCGTTTGGGCAGTTGGCGGATCGGATTCGCGAAGGAGGATGGGCATAAGTGGTGGAGGAGAAGCAAGTCGTGGCATCGCGCTGGCGCACCCACTGGGTGGCCGACACAGTGCGCGTAGAACCCAAGTCCGAGGTGCGCCTCGCCGGCTGGGTGCAGCGCCGGCGCGATCTCGGCAGCGTCGTGTTTGTCGATCTGCGCGATCGCACCGGGATCGTGCAGCTCGTGTTCGATCGCGGCCGCGGCACGTCCGATGAGGCGATGGAGATCGCGGACCGGCTGCGAAGCGAGTACGTGATCGTCGTGGATGGCACCGTGGAGAGGCGCGATCCCGATACTGTCAATCCGAAGATCGAGACGGGCGAGATTGAGGTCGTGGTGAAAGGCGCGCGCATCGAGAGCGCGGCCAAGACGCCGCCGTTTTACATCGAGGACGGCATCCAGGTCGAGGAACCCGTGAAGCTCCGCTATCGATACCTCGATCTCCGCCGCCCGGAGATGCAGCGCATCTTCGCGCTTCGCCACCAGGCCGTCCGGGCGTTTCGCCGGTATCTCGACGATCACGGCTTTCTCGAGATTGAGACGCCCATGTTGACCAAGTCCACGCCGGAGGGCGCGCGCGATTACCTGGTTCCGAGCCGCCTGCAGCCCGGGGAGTTCTACGCCCTGCCGCAGTCGCCGCAGATCTTCAAGCAGCTGCTCATGGTCGCGGGCTTTGAGCGGTACTATCAGGTGGCGCGCTGCTTCCGCGACGAGGACCTGCGGGCGGATCGGCAACCCGAGTTCACCCAGCTCGACATCGAGACGTCGTTTCTCCCGAAGGACGAACTCATGTCGATGATGGAGGACATGATGGCCTCCGTCTTCAAGGAAGTGGCGGGCATCGAGGTGCCGCGGCCGTTTCTGCGCCTGCCATACCAGGAGGCCATGGACAAGTACGGGTCGGACAAGCCGGATCTCCGCTTCGGCATGGAGATGGCGGATCTCGCCGATCTCTTCGCGGGCACGAGCTTCCGCGTCTTCGCAGACGTCCTGGAGAAAGGCGGGGTCATTAAGGCGCTCGTGGCGCCCGGCTGCGCCTCCTACAGCCGCAAGCAGACGGACGATCTCGTCGCGTTCGTCAAGCCGTACGGCCTTGGCGGGCTCGCGTACGTCGCGGTGCAAGAGGACGGGTTCAAGTCGTCCATCGCGAAGTTCTTCACGGACGACGACTTTCGCCGAATCGCCGAGCGCGCCGGCGCCAAAGTGGGCGATCTGGTGCTCATCGGCGCCGGGCCGCGAGATACGGTGCTGCCGGCCATGGGCGCGCTCCGGCTGCACCTCGGACAGGAGCTGGGCCTCGTCGACGAGTCGCAGTACCGGTTCCTGTGGGTGACGGATTTCCCGCTCCTCTCGTGGGACGAGGAGGAAAAGCGCTGGGTGGCGGAACACCATCCGTTCACCATGCCGCAGGAGGAAGATATTCCGCTGCTCGACACCGATCCCGGCCGGGTGCGTGCGCAGGCGTACGACATGGTGCTGAACGGATATGAAATCGGCGGCGGGTCCATGCGCATCTATCGGCGCGACGTGCAGGAGAAGATGTTTGCGGCGCTTGGCTTTTCGCGGGAAGAGGCGCAGGAGAAGTTCGGCTTTCTCTTAAATGCGTTCGAGTACGGCACGCCGCCGCACGGGGGCATCGCGTTTGGGCTGGACCGCATTGTGATGCTGCTCACCGGGGCCAAGTCGCTGCGCGACGTCATCGCGTTCCCAAAGACGGCGAGCGGCACGGACCTCATGGTTGGCGCGCCGAGCGAGGTGTCGGAGGCGCAGCTCGAAGTGCTTCATCTGCGCATTCGAAAGACGAAGGATTGAAGGATGGGCGCGGCTCAGTGGGCCGCGCGGCTCGTTTCTTGGCGGGAAGCAGGGATG
Source organism: Alicyclobacillus acidocaldarius subsp. acidocaldarius Tc-4-1 (assembly GCF_000219875.1). NCBI lineage: Bacteria > Bacillati > Bacillota > Bacilli > Caryophanales > Alicyclobacillaceae > Alicyclobacillus > Alicyclobacillus acidocaldarius. The sequence goes on along the minus strand of NC_017167.1, from coordinate 2,046,194 downwards.
GCGCGAGAACGGATGGAATACATCCGTGGATAGAGGAGGCTCACATGACACAGACACGAGCCTTCCACATCACGGAATGAGGGTGTATATCCATGCCGTTTCTGCACGAGTGGCTCCGCCTTCACGCGCTTGAGCGCCCGTCGCATCCCGCGGTGCATTTTTTGGGAACCCACCTTTCCTATGCAGAGCTTGACGCCTACGCCTCGGCCATGGCGGCGCTGCTCGCGGATTTAGGACTGCGGCGAGGCGATCCCATCGCGCTCTTTTTGCCGAACATGCCGCATTTCCTCATTGCGAAGCTTGGTGCCGAGCGGGTCGGCGTCCCCGTTTCCCCCGTGAGTCCTCTCGCCAAGGAGTGGGAACTCGAATATCAATTGCAGGACCTGGGTGCGAAGCTTGTCATCTGTGACGACGAACGGATGGCGGTGGCGAGCGCGGTCTGCGAGCGGCTCGGCATCCGGCATCTATTCTCTGCGTCCATGTCGGATTTCTCGCGCGAATCCTGCGACTTGGGCGAAGCCACAGGGAAGTCGAAAGACGACCGCAACGCGCTTGTGTGTGCGCTGCGCGATAGGCTCGGCAGGTCCGCGCAGGCGCCCGTAGACGGAAACGACACGTGCCTCATCATGTACACGTCGGGATCCACCGGGATGCCGAAGGGCGCGATGCTGACGTGCGCAAACGCGGCGTACAAAGCCGAGGCGGTGGTGGCGGCGTCGAAGTTGACGGAGGCCGACGTCGTGCTCGGCGTGATGCCGCTGTGTCATATCGCAGGGCTCCTCATGGGTGCTTGTGCAACCGTGCGCGCCGGAGCCACGCTCGCCCTGCTTCCCAAGTTCGATCCGGAACTGGCCATGGACGCCATTCAACGCCATCGCGTGACGGTGATGTACACGGTCACGCCGATGAATCTGGCCATCATGGAACACCCGCGATCGGGCGACGTGGATTTTTCGAGCCTCCGTTTGAATCCGTGCACGAGCTTCGGCGTTCTCGTGACGGACCGCGTGGCGGCCGAGTGGAAAGCGCTTACGGGCGCGCCGCTCTACGAGGCCGCGTATGGCCTGACCGAGACCCACACGGCGGATACGCAGATGCCGCTCGACGCGATTCGCTACGGTACCCACGGCAAGCCGATTCCAGGCACGCGGATTCGCATCGCGCCGTTGGACGATCCCACGGGAGCTCTCTCTCCTGGGGAAGCAGGCGAGATTTGGATTCGCAGCCCGGGCGTGATGAAGGGTTATCTCCGCCGGGACGACGCGACGCGGGAGGCGATTCAGGACGGATGGCTGAGAACCGGCGACATCGGCTTCCTAGATCAGGACGGATATCTCGTCTTCCGCGGCCGCAAGAAGGAGATGATCAAGTGCTCGGGGTACAGCGTGTTTCCCGAAGAGGTCGAGCATTGGCTGTCGCGGCACGAGGCGATTCGTCAGGTGGCCGTCATTGGTGTCCTGGACGCGCAAAAGGGCGAAGTGGTCAAGGCGTTTGTGGTGCTCAACCCGTCATACGTCGGCAAAGTGACGGAGACGGATATCATCGCGTGGAGCCGCGAGAAGATTGCGCACTACAAGTGTCCACGTCACGTCGAGTTTCGCGACGCGCTGCCTGCCACAGGCACCGGGAAAATTCTGCGGCGCGTCCTTGCGGAAGAGGAAGCTGTGAAGCGGAGACAAGCGACCTGACGGGGGATGGTTGGCGCGCGGTGAAGTGACCGTCGCGCACCAGATACCACGTGGTCGCTGATGAAACAAAGTTCTTGTGCGACGGTGTGGAACGAACGCAATGGCCAACGTTAGGGCGGGTCTTAGGCTCTGGAACGGACCATCCTGAGGAAATGAAAGGCCGGCTGTGAAGCGAGTCGCCGCGCACGCTGTCCAGATGGGGCATGAGCGCGGCGACCATGATGTTTCGCATCCTCCTGCCGACCATACAATCAATGCGGAGTTCGCCATGAATTCGTCGATGGGAGCACGCGTGCATCGGTCGATGGGGATGTGAAATGGCACACTTGATCGGGCCCGGTGTCTGTTGTATAGTACATTTATCAATATCGATATTGATGGTGATCGATATGAAAAATGATATCCTCCTCGACCGTCTTCACGCCTTGGCGGACAAGAGCCGATTTCATATTCTTCAACTGATGGCCAAAGGCACAATCGCAACGTGCTGCGATCGTATTGAGGCGTATGAAAATGGGTGCTGCGTCGCAGATGTGGTGGCTGTCACTGGACTATCACAACCAACTGTGTCTCACCATCTCAAAGTTCTCGAGAGGGTGGGATTGGTTCGCAGAGAATCCCGCGGTCCTTGGACTTGTTACTTTCCAAATCCTGAAGCGCTACAGGAGGTGGTTCACGCGCTGACGACTGAACTCATCACGCCAGTTGATTCTCACCAAAATGAGAAAGGAGCGTGTTGTCCATGTTCGCCTGGAAGCCCCACGTCGCCATCAACGTGCGAAACCTTGGATTGCAAGTGTCGTCTACGGAAGAAGTCCTAGCTGCTAAGACACGATTGGAAGAAGCGTGGCTCGCGACCTTTGACGAGATGAATACTACGTGTTGTTACGCGCTGCAGGACAAGATTTGGGCAACAGATCCAAATGGGGTTCGTTGGGAAGTTTTCGCGGTCCTTGACCAAGAAGACGACCGTGTACCTGGGTCAAGGATTTTGGTCGAAAAGTCCACAGAGACATGTTGTACGACCTGTCCGACAGGTTCCTCGTCGTCGGAATGAAAGAAGCATCCAAATCCACGGTCATGTTGGTTTGGGCACGTTCACAACAAGGAGAGAACTCATGACGTACGTCGCAGTTTCGTTGTTTTTGGTCACGCTCACCTTCGTCATCTGGCAACCAAGAGGCTTGTCGATTGGCTGGAGCGCGATGGGAGGGGCGGCGCTCGCGCTTCTGTTGCACGTGGTTACCTGGCGCGATGTGTGGTCTGTAACGCAAATCGTGTGGGACGCGACCCTTGCTTTCGTGGCCATCATTGTGATTTCCACGGTGCTTGACCAAGTCGGATTTTTCGAGTGGGCAGCCTTGAAGATGGCGAAAGCCGCGCGCGGAGATGGGAAGAAGGTCTTCGTGTATGTGATCCTTCTCGGGGCCCTTGTGGCTGCCGTGTTCGCCAACGATGGCGCAGCCTTGATCCTCACGCCCATCGTTCTGGAGAAGATGAAGCTCCTCCAACTCGATGCCCGTCGCATGTTTCCGTTCGTCATCGCGAGCGGCTTCATCGCGGACACCACGTCGCTTCCGCTTGTGGTGAGCAATCTTGTGAATATCGTGTCGGCGGATTATTTTCACATTGGTTTTCTGACCTATTTTGCGAAGATGGTTGTGCCCGATCTCGTCTCCCTTCTGGCGAGCACCGGGGTCCTGTACTTCTATTTCCGAAGGGATATCCCTGAGCGTTACGAACCAAATTTCCTTCCTCGTCCATCCCAAGCTGTTGTACACCGAGGACTATTTCGCGCGTCCTGGATTCTCCTCGTTGCGCTCATGGCAGGCTACATGGTGACGGAGATCGCGCATGTGCCTGTGTCGCTCGTGGCTGGGACCATCGCCATCGCCTTACTGGTGTATGGTGGCCGAGTCCGGGTGATTCAGCCCTGGTCCGTCATTCGGGGCGCGCCGTGGGCGATTGTGTTTTTTTCCGTCGGCATGTACGTCGTGGTGTATGGACTGCGAAACGTGGGTCTGACGAGCCTCCTTGGGGGGCTCATTCAAGTCCTCGCCGATCACGGTCTGCTGGCAGGCACGCTTGGGATGGGCTTTCTCGCGGCCGTGCTGTCGAGCGTGATGAACAATATGCCGACCGTGATGATCGACGCGCTCGCCATTCACGGCGTGCATGTTTCACATCTGGTCAAGACGTCGCTCGTGTATGCCAATGTCATAGGCTGTGACTTGGGTCCGAAACTGACGCCCATCGGATCGTTGGCGACACTTCTTTGGTTGCACGTCCTTCGTCAAAAGGGTGTCAACGTCACCTGGGGCACCTACATTCGCACGGGTGTCATCCTGACGATGCCGACGCTGTTACTCACCCTGATGGGGTTATATGGGTGGTTGGCGATTGTGAACTAGTGTTCGCTGTCGCAAATATGGGAGAGGAGTGTAGCTGTATGTCACGCAAGCGAATTTATTTTCTTTGCACTGGGAACTCATGCAGAAGTCAAATGGCTGAAGGATGGGCTCGCCATTTGGGAGGAGAGCGGATCGAAGTTCAGAGTGCGGGCATCGAGGCGCACGGATTGAATCCCCGCGCCGTGCAGGTGATGCAGGAGGTGGGGATTGACATTTCGCATCATCGGTCGAAGCTCATCGATCCGGACTTTCTCGAACAGGCGGATTATGTCATCACCTTGTGCGGTGACGCGAACGATCGCTGTCCCGTGACACCGCCGCACGTGAAACGCCTCCACTGGGGATTTCCCGATCCAGCTAAGGCGACGGGATCGGAGGAAGAGATTCTGAACCAATTTCGCCAGGTTCGCGATGCCATCGGCGCGCAGATCCGGGCGTTTCTTGAGAAGGAACTGCTATGAATGTCGATGTGCGAATCGCGACACGATAAGACATAACGGCGATTTGTCGATTTACAACCAAGGCATTGAAGATCGAATTGCGACGTTGGAGCCGGATTTCAAGGATATGTCCTACTTGGAATCGTGGTTTCTCAACACAACAGCCGATATCCGGTCTTTGTGGCGACCGTAGGTTCGAACATCGTCGGTTGTGCGGATCTGCATCCGTACTCGCAAAGCCGCTCGTCCGACACCTTCGCCGCTTAAGGCGGTTGTCGAAGCGGCATAGCCGAAAGAGACCAGGCTCGCGAAATCGGCGGAAGTCGGCGCTGGCGCTTGCCCGGCTGCACCGGAAGATCCGCAACATACGGCAGGACTTTTTGCACAAAGTGACGACGGAGCTCGCGAAAACCAAGCGAGTGATCGTCATCGAAGACCTGCATGTGCGAGGCATGGTGCAGAATCGAGCGTTGGCGCGAGCCATTTTCGGACGTGGGTTTTTGGCGAGTTTTCGGCGAATGTTGACGTACAAGTGTGCGTGGTATGGCTCGGAACTCATCGTGGCACCACGGTTTTTACGCGAGCAGCAAGACGTGCTCGGCGTGCGGGTACGTGATAAGCGAGCTACCATTGTCGGCGCGGGAGTGGACGTGCCCGGCGTGCAGCACGCGGCATGACCGCGACATCAACGCAGCGAAAAATCTTTTGAGAATCAGTACCGCGAGTTCCGCGGGAAGTGACGCCTGTGGAGATCCCTCTGGCGGGGCGGCCTTGGGTTGCTAGCCATGGGTTCGTGTAGCGCGTGAGAGCTTCGCGTCGACATGCCGAGACCCATGTTTCCCCGAGCGAGCTTCCTGAGGTCGCTTTCTATGCAGCGGTTTAGTGCTCTGCCCAAATTGTGTTCGCCAAGGTTCCTTACGGAACTCCATGCGTACAGGGGTTGGCCAGGGTTTGCTTTCATAGAAAAATTCAAGGTACAAAGGGAAACATACCGAATTGGCCGCAAACAATCCTCATGGTTTCCGCGATGCGGCGCATAAGCCGAGAAGGACTTCGATGACAGCGCTCTGTGACATGTCGGCGCGGTGACATCCCCCTTCGGGAACGCGACACTGCCCCTCCTTTTCCTCCGTCCGCAAAGCGTGTATAATCGTTAAAAGTTGAGTGGACGACTAGGAATTGCGCAGCCGTGTGAGGCGAATGCGAATGGATCTCTTTTCACTTGCTTCGGAACACGAAGCGGAGCGCGAGGCTCCGCTCGCCTACCGGATGCGGCCGAGATCGCTCGACGAGATGGTGGGACACCAGAATCTCGTGGGCCGAGATGGAATCCTGCGGAGGATGATCGAGCGGGATCGCCTGATGTCCATCATTTTGTATGGGCCGCCCGGCACTGGGAAAACCGCCATTGCCGAAGTCGTTGCGCGCCACACCAAGGCGCGCTTCATCCCGCTGAACGCCGTGACGTCGGGCATCGCCGATGTGCGGAAGGCCGTCGAGATCGCGCGAGAGGAGCGGGATCTGTACGGGCGGCGCACCGTAGTGTTTCTCGACGAAATTCACCGCTTCAACAAAAGTCAGCAGGACGCGCTGCTGCCGCACGTGGAGGCGGGGCTCCTCTCGCTCGTGGGCGCGACGACGGAGAATCCCTACTTCGACGTGAACGCGGCGCTGTTGTCGCGATCGCACGTGTTTCGCCTCGAGCCGCTTTCCCCGGATGACATCGGGCGCCTGGTGGACATGGCCATTGCGGACGAGGAGCGCGGACTTGGCCGCATGCGGGTGCGGCTTCACCCGGATGCGAGACGTGTGCTCACCCTGCAGGCGCGGGGCGACGCCCGGCGGGCGCTCAATTTGCTCGAGCTCGCTGCCTTCGCGGCGAGAGTTGGGCCCGACGGTGCCACCGAGATTGGCATGCGCGAGGTTGAGGTGGCGCTCGAGGCGAGCGGTGGGCCTCGCTACGATCGCGCAGGCGACGATCACTACGACACCATCTCTGCGTTCATCAAATCGGTGCGCGGATCGGACGTGAATGCAGCGATGCTGTGGCTCGCGAAGATGCTCGAGGGCGGCGAAGATCCCGCGTTCATCGCGCGCCGGCTGATGATTCTGGCGGCCGAAGACGTGGGTATGGCGGATCCGAACGCGCTGCCTATCGCCGTGAGCGGCTGGCAGGCGGCCATGGCCATCGGTATGCCGGAGGCGCGGATTGTGCTGGCGGAGGTGACCGCGTACCTCGCAAAGGCGCCGAAGTCGAACAGCGCGTACAGGGCTATCAACCTCGCGATGGAGGACGTCAGGTCTGGTTTGCCGCTCGAGGTGCCGCTGCATCTCCGGAGCACGGCGTACAAAGGGGCCAAGGCCCTCGGGCATGGGGAAGGCTACCTGTATCCACACGATTACCCGGGCCATTACGTCGAGCAGAACTACTGGCCCATCGGCGTCGAGCCGCGCGTGTACTACCGGGAAGGAGACGATGACCGTGAAGATCTCGACAAAGGGCCGCTACGGCCTGATGCTTCTGGTCGATCTCGCCGAACAGCAGAGTGACCAGCCCATTTCTCTGAAGTCCATTGCGGAGCGAAACAACCTATCGGAGCACTACCTCGAACAGCTCATTGCGCCGCTTCGCAACGGCGGCTTCGTGCGGAGCATCCGGGGCGCCTACGGTGGGTACGTGCTGGCGAGGCATCCGCGCGAGATTGTCATTGAGGACGTGCTTCTCGCGCTCGAGGGGCCCATCACCATTGTGGACGAGGAGATGGATGACGGCCTGCAGGTGCTGTGGGACAGGCTGAGGGAGGCCATCCACGACGTGTTGTCGTCCATGACGCTGCAGGATCTCGTCGAGCTGCGCCAGGGGTCGTCGCAGGGCTACATGTACTACATCTGAACCGTGGGGGGTCAGCGATGATCTACCTAGACAACGCCGCGACGACCCCTCTGCTGCCTGCGGCCCGCGCGGCCATGGACCGTTATCTCGGTGACGCGTACGGCAACCCGTCGAGTCTGCACCGGCCGGGGCGGGAGGCCCGGCAAGCCGTCGAAGAAGCGCGCCGCTTCTTCGCCGACTGGCTGGGCGTCTCTCCCCGCGATCTCGCCTTCACAAGCGGCGGCACCGAGTCGAACAATCTCGCCCTCTACGGCGCGTATCTCGCGCAGCGCCCCAACCGGACGCACGTCGTGACGACAGCGGTGGAACATCACGCGGTGCTCGAGGCCGTGGACAGGCTGCGCCTTCTCGGCGCGGACGTGACGGTCGTCCCGGTGGATTCGGAAGGGCGCGTCGATCCGGACGATGTAGTGCGCGCCCTACGCCCGGATACGGCGCTCGTGAGCGTCATGCTCGTCAACAACGAGGTCGGGACCGTCGAGCCGGTCGCCGAGATTGTGCGCCGCATCAAAGACGTGGACCCTGGGATTCTGGTACACAGCGACATGGTGCAGGCGCTGCCCGTGATGCGCCTGTCCCTCAAGGACTTGGGCGTCGATCTCGCCTCGTTCTCCGCGCACAAGGTGCACGGGCCGAAGGGCGTGGGCCTCCTGTACGTCCGATCCGGCACGCCCTTTGTGGCGCTTGCCGCCGGGGGTGAGCAGCAACACAGGCTTCGCGCGGGAACTGAACCGGTCGCCGGCATCGCGGGCTTTCACGCCGCCATGGCCGAGATTGCGGAGCACTTCGACGCGCATGCGGCCCATTTGGCCGCGCTCCGGGACGCGATGTGGCGCGCCATCGAATCGCTCGACGGCGCGTATCGCAACAGCCCGGCCGACGCGGTGCCTTCGATTCTCAACGTCGGTTTTCGGGGGATTCGCAACGACATCCTCCTCATGCGGCTGGACCTCGAGGGGGTGGCGGCGAGTGCCGGCGCGGCGTGCAGCGCGGGAAGCCTGGAGCCAAGCCACGTGCTTAGGGCCATGGGGAGAGCGAGAGAAGCGCGGGAGTCGATTCGTCTCAGTTTCGCCTGGCAAAACACCATGGAAGAGATTGGTGAATCGGCTGCCGTGCTGTCGAAAGTCGTCGGGTCCCTGCGATCACGTTTCACAAATTCGTGACATTTGCCGCGTCAGCCAAGGCTTCTTTTCCTTTTTCTGCATTGCAATGCGCGTTGGATAGGCGTAGCATGGGTCACGGAATCTCGGTGGATGGATATTTCGGAACCTGAAATTTGGTTTTGGCTTTATTGTCCGTGGATAGACTGTTGGCAGGTTTCGAAAGTTCATCCAGAGAGATGGGGCGTGCCGCAGTGCGCCTTCCAAGGGCGAGAAGGGAGGACCAACGTCATGCGGTGTCCGAGTTGCACAAGCCGAGACGTCGGTAAAATTGGTGCCAACCAATACTATTGTTGGAACTGCTTCGCCGAGTTCAACGTATCCGGCGACGAGGTGCGGATCTACGAAGTGGCCGAGGACGGATCGCTCATCGTCGTGGATCAGACGAATCACGCGGACGTCGAGTTTGGCACGGGGGCCTGAGGGTCGAGGCTCAAAGATAGCGCGTTGTCCACTAAAAAGAACGGGCGGTTGTCGAGCGGGAGCGGCTCGGCCCGCTCTTTTTTTGTCGAAACAGCGCGATGCGGGTGTCTGGTACAGTGTGATGAAAATAATGGCATGCGATTCTGCATATACTCTGTGGTAGACCCTTGTCCGGCGCCGCCGCAGAGGGAGGAGATCGCCGTGCCGATGGGGCGTTACGCCCGCACCATGATGTCCATCGCCCTGACGCTGACGTGTATCTATCTCGTCGGGCTCCTGCGCAGCCTGTTTCTGGACATCTGGGGCGTGCTGTCGAGCCTCTTTTACACGTTTCTGGCGTCGCTCATCATTACCTACATCCTACAGCCGGCGGTGGACGTTTTGCATCGGCGGCGCGTCCCTCGCTCGGCGGCCATCCTCATTGTGTACGCCGTGATCGCAGCCATCCTGGCCGTGGTGGTGTTGAACCTCATCCCGGTGATCTCACGGCAAATCGCGCAGCTGTCGAGCAGCCTGCCGGCCATCACGGCGGAATTAAGCCGCTGGATCGACATGGTGAACAGCCGGAAGACGTACCTGCCGAACGCGGTGCGGACGGGCATCGAGAATGCACTCAACCAACTGGAGCACCGCGTCGAGGTGGCACCGACGGGGCTGTTCTCGGTGGTGACGAGCACCATCAATGCGATCTTCATGGCATTTGTCGTGCCGTTCCTCGTCTTTTATATGTTGAAAGATGCGAAGGCCATTGGGCGCGGCGTGGTGCGCATTGCGCCTGCGAAAATCAAGCACCGCGTGCATCTGGTCCTCCGGGCCATCGATGACACGCTCGGCGGTTACGTGCGCGGTCAGTTTCTTATCATGCTGGCGGTCGGGCTGTTGTCGTTCATCGGCTATCTCATCATCCGCCTTCCGTATGCGCTCCTCTTGGGTGCCTTCCTCGGTTTCGCGGACATCATTCCGTATCTGGGGCCCATCATCGGCATCGCGCCGGCGGTGATCATCGCGCTCACCACCTCCGGCTGGCCGATGCTCGTCAAGGTCGTGATTGTCAACATTGCGGTGCAGCAGATCGAGGGGAACATCCTGTCTCCGCAAATCATGGGGAGGACGCTTCATCTGCACCCGATGGCGATTGTAGCGGCCCTGATTGTCGGCGGTGAGGCGGCTGGCATCCTGGGCCTCATTCTCGCAGTCCCGGCGCTCGCGGTGTGCAAAGTGGTGTGGACGCAGTGGCGAGAAGCGCGCTCCCATGCCTCGCATTGACAGGGCCTGTCCTGCCCGATACAATCAAAAATCGACGACAAAGCGATGCGGAAGACAAGTAGAATCGGGGCGCCTTGCTCAGAGAGGGCGGCCTTCGGCTGCGAGCTGCCTCAAGGCAACCGGTTCGAAGCCCCTTCCAAGCGCGTGTGGCAAAGCACGCCGGGTGTGCCCGTTACAGCGCCAGAGGCGACAGGCTCGGACGAGCCTGTAAGCAGGGTGGTACCGCGGGAAACTCCCGTCCCTGAATGTGGGGCGGGGGTTTTTCGTGCAGGAGGACACAGCCGAAGTGCGATGCGTCGGAGGAGGAGGTTGCGCATGAAATCGCTCACTGGACAAGAAATTCGCCGCGCGTTCAAGCAATTTTTCGCGGAGCGCGGTCACATGGTGTTGCCGAGCTTTCCGCTCGTGCCGAAGGACGATCCGACGCTGCTTTGGATCAACGCGGGGATGGCGCCCCTGAAGCCGTATTTCGACGGCCGGGAGATCCCCGAAGTGCCGCGCATCGTGGACGCGCAGAAGTGCATTCGCACCAACGACATCGAGGAAGTTGGCCACACCGCGCGACACCAGACGTTCTTTGAAATGCTCGGCAATTTCTCGTTCGGCGACTACTTCAAGCTCGAGGCCATCACCTGGGCGTGGGAGTTTTTGACTCAGGTCCTCGAACTGGACCCGGATCGCATCTCCGTCACCATTCACGAGGAGGACGACGAGGCGTTCGAGGTGTGGCATCACCGAGTCGGGCTACCGGCGTCGCGCATCTACCGCGGCAAGGAAGACAACTTCTGGGAGATTGGCGAAGGACCCTGTGGTCCGTGTTCGGAGATCTTCTACGATCGCGGCGAGGCCTACGGCTGCGGTTCGCCGGACTGCAAACCGGGCTGCGACTGCGATCGGTTCCTCGAGATCTGGAACCTCGTGTTCACGCAGTTCAATAAGAACGCGGACGGATCGTATTCACCGCTGCCGAAGAAGAACATCGACACGGGGTCTGGCCTGGAGCGCCTGGCCAGTATCCTGCAGGACGTGCCGAACAACTTCGAGACGGACCTGTTCCGGCCCATCATCGATCGCGCCGCTGAACTTTCGGGGCGCCCGTACGGTCAATCGGCTGAGGACGACGTCCATCTCAAGATCATCGCCGATCACGTCCGCACGGTGACGTTCGCGATTGGCGACGGCGTGCTCCCGTCCAACGAGGGCCGCGGGTACGTCATCCGCCGCCTGCTGCGGCGCGCGGTGCGCAGCGGCCGGAAGCTCGGCGTCGAGCGGCCGTTCTTGTACGAACTCGTGGCCGTGGTGGATAGAATCATGGGCGACGACTATCCCGAGGTGCGCGAGAAGCGACCGCTCATCGAGCGCGTGGTTCGCACGGAGGAGGAGCGCTTCCTGCAGACGCTAGCCGCCGGCGAGGAGCTCTTGAATCGGACCATTGAAGAGGTCAAGGCGCGCGGCGAGACCGTCCTGTCCGGTGAAGCGGCGTTTCGCCTCTACGACACGTACGGCTTCCCCATCGATCTCACCGTCGAGATCGCGCGCGAGAAAGGGATCGCGGTGGACCGGGAAGGGTTTGAGCGAGAGCTCGAGGAACAGCGCGCGCGGGCGCGCGAGGCCCGTCAGGTGGCCGAGGGCATGCAGAGCCAGCGCGGAGCCCTGGAGACCTTCACGGAGCCGTCGCGGTTTGTTGGCTACGACGAGCTCACGGTGGACGCGACCATCCTTGGCATCTTCAAGGATGGCGATCGCGTCGACGGGCTCGCCATCGGCGAGGAAGGCCAGGTCATCCTCGACGTGACGCCGTTTTACGCGGAGAGCGGCGGGCAGGTGGGCGATCGCGGCGAAATCGTCGGCACAAACGGCAAGGCGGAGGTGCTCGACGTCCAGAAGGCGCCACACGGGCAGCACGTCATGCGAGTGCGCGTCGTCGACGGCTCGCTGCTTCAGGGTGACAGCGTGCGCGCGCACGTCGACGAGGACTTCCGGCGCGACATCGTGAAAAACCACACGGCGACGCACCTCTTGCACAAGGCGCTGCGGGACGTGCTTGGGACGCACGTGGCGCAGGCGGGATCGCTTGTCGAGCCGGAGCGCCTGCGGTTTGATTTCTCTCACTTCGGGCCACTCACGGACGAGGAATTGGCCGAGGTGGAGCGGCGCGTGAACGACGAGATCTGGCGCGATCACACCGTTCACATCCGCGAGATGGACTTGGACGAGGCCAAGGCCATGGGCGCCATGGCGCTCTTCGGCGAGAAGTACGGCCAGCGGGTGCGCGTCGTCCAGGCGGGCGAGAGCATCGAGCTTTGCGGCGGCTGTCACGTGCCGCGGACGGGCGTCATTGGGCAATTTCTCATTACGTCCGAGACGGGCATCGCGAGCGGCACGCGCCGCATTGAAGCGGTCACCGGTCGGCACGCGTATCGCGTCGCCCGGGAGCGCGAAGAGCGGCTGCGCCAGGTGGCGGACGCGCTGAAGACGAATGTCAGCACGGTGGTGGAGCGCGCGCATCGCGTGGTCCAGGAAATGCGCGAGCTGGAGCGCGAGCTGGAGTCGGCGAAGGCGCGTCTGGCGCATGCGCGCGTGGACGAGCTCGTCGCAAACGTCGAGACGTTGGCGGGTGTCCCCGTCATTCGCGCTGCGCTGTCCGATCTCGACATGGACGGGCTGCGCCAGCTGGTGGACGAGATCAAGGCCCGGGTGGACTCCGTCGTGGTGGTGCTGGGATCCGCTCACCGCGGCAAGGTGCAGTTTGTCGCGTACGTGTCGAAGGACTGGCAGTCGCGGGGCCTCCATGCGGGTGAGATTGTCAAACAGGTGGCCGCGGTGACCGGCGGTGGTGGCGGCGGCAGGCCGGATCTGGCTCAGGCAGGAGGCCGAGACGCGGCGAAGCTCTCCGAGGCCATCCAAAAGGTCGGAGAAATTCTCGGCGAGATCGCAGGAAATCGCGCGCGCTGACTCGAAAGTAAGGGGACGAGCGACTTTTTGGCGTCGGCAGACGCCCGAGCGAGGTGCGGGCATTGGGACAAGAGTTTGACAGCACGATGCGATTTGCGTCGAAGTCAGGCAATCCCGAGGTTCGGCGCGCGTTTCAAATCGCATACCGCGCCCTGAAGGAAAAAGGGTACAATCCCGTGTACCAGATTGCGGGGTACCTGATTTCGGGCGATCCGGCGTACATCACAAGCCACATGGACGCGCGCAACACCATCCGGCGCATCGAGCGGGATGATCTCATCGAGGAGCTCGTGCGGGCCTACGCCGCACTGTATGGCGATGCGGACGATGGCGATTGATTTCGGCGAGCGGCGGATTGGTGTCGCCTTGTCGGACCCCATGGGGCTCATCGCGCAGCCGTATGGCGTGATCGAGCGCCAATCGGACCGGCAGGCGGCGGACGAAGTCGCGGAGTTGGCGCGGCGAGAAGAGGTGGGGCGGATTGTCGTCGGGCGACCGCTCCACATGTCGGGCCAGCCGTCCGAGATGACGTCGCGCGCGGAGAAGTTCGCCCGGATGCTCGCGGCGCGCACGGGCCTGCCGGTCCATCTGTACGATGAGCGGTTGACCACCGTGAGCGCGGAGCGCTTCCTCATCGAGCAGAACGTGCGGCGCAGAGAGCGCCGCGCGACGGTCGACGCGGCCGCCGCGCAGGTCCTGCTCGAAGACTACCTGCGATCGCGTCAGCGGGCGGACGGTGAGGGCGCGGAATTCGAAGGTTGAACGTTGGAAGGTGAACGTATGTCGAACCAGCCAGCAAGCGCGAGGCGGCGCGCGCGATGGATGATCCTTGTCGCCTTGGCGCTTGTGGTCGTGGTCGCACTCGTCTTCGGCGCGTGGTTTCGCGCGGCGCTGCGGCCCGTGTCGGCCAAGGCTCCGCTCGAGCGATTCAAGGTGAAGGCCGGCGACACGGTCGCCACGGTCGCCGAGCGATTGAAGGCGATGAGGCTCATCCGCAGCGCCACCGCGTTTGAGCTGTACGGGCGCCTCAGCGGGGGCAGGCCGATTTTGGCCGGCACGTACGCGCTGTCCGCGGATGAGTCGGCGCCACAGATCTATCGGCAGATGACCGCGGGCGAGATCGTCCCCGATGTGGTCAATGTGACCATTCCGCCGGGATATGACGTTGTGGACATCGCGGCGCGGCTCGCACAAGATGGAGTTTGCAGCGAGGCGGCGTTTCTCAAAGCGGTGCAAGCCGACAACTACCATCAGGCGTTTTTGAAGCAGCTTGCGGGGCGGCGCGATGTTCGCTACCGGCTCGAGGGGTACTTGTTTCCAGACACGTACCAGTTCTATCGGAATGAAAACCCGGTGGACGTCGTCAATGAAATGCTGAACGACTTTGCGGCGCGCGTGCTCACGTCCGCGAACGAAGCGGCGATGCGGGCAGACAAGCTCACGCTGAACGAGACCATCACGGAGGCGTCGCTCATCGAAAACGAGGCGCAGGTGCCTTCCGAGCGGCCCATCATCGCGAGCGTGATCGACAACCGGCTGAAGCTCCGTATGCGCCTACAGATCGACGCCACGGTGGATTACGCCATCGGCCGACACTTGACGGTCGTGACGGATGCGGACATCCTGGACGCGCGAAATCCCTACAACACGTACTTGTACGGTGGATTGCCGCCCGGACCCATTTGCAGTCCGAGCCTTGCGAGCATTGAGGCGGTGCTTCACCCCGCCCACACGAAGTATCTGTACTACGTCGCCAAGGGCAACGGAACCGGCGAACACTACTTCGCGGAGACGTACAGCCAGCAATTGCACAATGAGATGCTGCGGGAAGAGAATTTGAAGAAGCGGTCGGAGCAGTCGAGCGGCAAGTGAGCCGCGGGGCGAGAGGGGGCGCTTCGCGCCTCAGCCGCGGGATGTCAGTGGCCGACCTCTTTCGCGTTTGCTATGATAGGCGCATGAAGAGGAAGAAACTTCTGGGCGTGTATCGACAGGTCCGGGCGGACATCCGCCGGACGTGGGCGGACTGGACGCATTGGGTGCCGCGAACCATTGCGGCGCTGGCGATTTTGGTGGTCTACCTACCGCTTGCGCACGGTCCTTTCTTCATTCGCCTGTACTACGAGGCCATGGTGCTCGCGGAGGCTGCCGTAGTGCTTGTGCTCAGCGGGCGCGCGGGGCATCGTCTCGCGCCGTACGTGAGCATCGCCGCCATGCTGGCGTGCCTCGGACTCCTGTTTGCCGGCGACACGCCGCCGAACCACGCGACGGATCTGTTGTGGCCCATTCTGGGTTATGTGGCCGCCGTGCTGCGGCCGCACGACGTGGCGAACACGGTTCTATACGTGATCCTCGGGCTGTCGTTGGTGTTGACCACGCGGCTGACGCCGATGGAGGGCGCCATCGCCGGGTTCGCCATCGTGATGCTCTATTTCGGCGTGCGCGCCGCGCGCCTGCTCGCCGAATCTCGGCGCTGTGAAAAGGCGTGGAAACAGCTCGCGGTGCTGAGCTGGCGACAGTCGGTCGAGGGGCTCGTGCAGAGCACGGAGCATACGGGAGAGGCGGGGCCCGGCGACGCGCTCGCGGATGCGCTCCGGCGAGAGGCGGAATCCATCCTTCCAGGCGTCCCCTGTCACGTGCGGGATGTTCCCGCGCTTTCTGCACGGGACTGGGCCCGGACGCGCGCCGTGGTGCGCTTCGTGTGCCGCTCGGCTCTGGCGATGGAGCCAAAGCCGGATCGAACGGAGATCCGGGGTGTGGGTGGCGAGCTTGAATTCCACCTCGTCTATGAACGTGGCGGCCCAGATCCCGAACGGCTGCTCGAGGCGTTTGAGTGGTTGACCGTGTGGGGCGAACGCCTGCGATGTGGGAGCGAGGGCGACGCGATGCGCGCGGTCATGGGCATCCCGTGCCGTGATCCCGTCGAAGGCGGACCATGAGAGTCTTGCGAAAGGCGGTGCTTCATGAAGCGTGAAATTCTCGCGCTCCTGCGCGATCCCGTGCTCGGCGGGCCGCTCGAGTTCGTGGGGGGAATCAACTTCTTCACCGATCCCGCGCGCGCCATGCAGGAGATGATGCGCATTGCCAAGCCGGGCACGAAGGTTGTGGTGGTGGACGAAACGGAGCGGAAGGTGAGAAGCACGTACGAGCGGGTTCCATTCGTGAGGCGTTGGTTCCGAGACCGCGGCGCGCTCGTGGGCATCCCCATCCACGCGGTGCCGAAGATGGCTGAGGATGTTCGCGTGCAGGAGCTCGATGGGGGAAACCTGTACGGCTTGACTTTCCGAAAGCCGCTGGGGGCGGACGGCCAAACGCCTGGGAGAAGGGATCTATCTTTTTGATTCTTTTTGATGTTCACGTGTCCTCAATGAGCCGTTGAAAGAGTTGGTCCGGATTCTGATGGGGTTTGTCGTAGCAGTTTTCCTGTCCCCTCCGCATAAAGCTTTAGATGCAACGCATCCAGGCTGGAGGTGGACCAAGTGCCCGGCTTGCTCACGCTGCTGGCGCTCGTGTTCAAGGACGTCTCGCTGTTTGTCTCGTATGTCAAGCAAGGCGCTTTTCCTCACCCGCTGAGCCCCGAGGAGGAAGAGCGCGCGATTCGCGACTACCTCGCGGGCGACGCCGATGCGCGTAATCGCCTCATCGAACATAACCTACGCCTCGTCGCGCACCTGGCCAAGAAGTACGAATCCTCTGGCGAGGAGATGGACGATCTCATCTCCATCGGCACCATCGGGCTCATCAAGGCGGTCGAGAGCTATCGGCCCGACAAGGGCACGAAGCTCGCGACCTACGCCGCCCGCTGCATCGAAAACGAAATTCTCATGTACCTGCGCAGCAGCAAGAAGCATCGGCGCGACGCCTTGTTGTCCGATCCCGTCGGCACCGACAAGGACGGCAACGAGATGACGCTCGCGGACCTGTTGGGTTCCGATCCGGACGACGTGATCGACGCCGTGGATATGTCGTGGGAGAAGCAGAAGATGTTCGAGTGCCTGCCGCTTCTCGCCCCGCGCGAGCGGGAGGTGCTGTGCAAGCGGTTTGGGCTGCCGGACGGGGAGGAGCGGACGCAGCGGGAAATCGCGAAGGAACTCGGCATTTCGCGCAGCTATGTTTCGCGCATTGAGCAAAAGGCCATTGTGAAATTGTACGAAAACATGCGCCAGCGCAAACCTGCCGGCTCTGGCGCAGACGCGTAGAGGAGGCCCGCCAAGCTTCGGCGGGTCTCACGCGCGCCGGTTGCCGCCACTCCGCGAACAGGGGCCACGCGGATTCGAAGGCGTCATGCCCCATCGGCGACTCGGCGAACAGAAGGCGCAGCGGACCTTCCAATCCCGCGAGACAGCGGCCATCCACCTCGGCCGCGCCCAGGCGGCGAATCTCCTCGAGTTCCTGTTGCCAAACGCGCGCAAATCGCCCTTGCGCATCCGAATGGGCATCGCGTGCGTCTTTCCATTCAGAGCTCTGGGAATGTGCGCGTAGCCGCCATACATACAGGATGAAATTCAGATTGGCGGGAAACGCGTAGGTCACAGTCCACGTGGACATCTTCTCCAGCTCCGCGAGTGAAGCGGACAAGCCGCCGCCTGAAAACGTTGGGTCCGCGCGGGAGCGCATCCCTGGCGTCGGTATCTACGCATATGGTATCATATCCAACTGTTATCGAAGCGCGGACAACGAACGACGAAATTGGGTGAGAAGCTTGGCCTGGCTCTCGCGGCTCATGCCGGACGAGTACGTGGCGTCCATCTACGAGATTGATCTCGACGCCCTGTGGCGGCGGGGGATTCGCCTGATTTTGACGGATCTCGACAACACGCTGGTGCCGTGGAACCACCCCGACGTGCCGTCCGAACTCACCGCGTGGTTGCGCAGCGTGCATGCGCGAGGCTTTCACGTGTGCATCATCTCAAACAACGGCGAGGATCGCGTCGGATCATTTGCCAAACTGTGCGGCGTGCCGGCGGTCTCGGCGGCTGGCAAGCCCAAGTCGCGCGGGTTTTTGGAGGCGCTCCGCCGCTTCCATATGCCGCCGGAGGCCACTGCGATGGTGGGCGATCAGCTGTTCACCGACATTCAGGGCGCAAAGCGGCTTGGACTGTACGCCATTTTAGTGCTTCCACAGGATCCGGTGGAGTGGTGGGGCACCAAGATTTCGCGTATGGCCGAGCGGCTGGTGTTGAGGCGGCTGGAACGGCGAGGGCTCCGGCGCCCCGAGCCCGCCGCGGACAGGAGGCGTTTGGATGACTGACACCCGAGTGTGTGTGGGATGTGGGGCACCGCTTCAATCGACGGACGAGCGAATGCCAGGCTACGTGCCGGAGAGCCACCTGGAGCGGGAGGATGTGCTTTGCCGGCGGTGTTTTCGCATTCGCCACTACGGCGACTTCACGCCCGTCGCCGTGGATGAAGAGACGTATCAGCGACAGGTCGCGGCCATCTTCGATCATCCGGGGCTCGTACTCTACGTGGTTGACGTGTTCGATCTCGCCGGCAGCCTCATCCCGAGCGCGCGGCGGTTCGTCGCGTCGAGCGACGTGATCGTCGTCGTGAACAAGGTGGATCTTCTGCCGGCCGATGTGGGCTACGAGGCGCTTGCGGACTGGATCCGCGGTGAGGTGCGCGCGACGGGCGTGGAGCCGCTCGATGTGGCCTTCATCAGCGCCGAGAAGCGCCGCGGCGTCGACCGGCTCGTGGATCGCGTCGCGAGGGAAACGAAGCGGCCGGTGTACGTGATGGGCATGGCCAATGTGGGCAAGTCGACGCTTCTCAACGCGATGGTCGAGCGGCTGTCGGAGCGGAAGCAGCCCTTCACCGTGTCGCGCAGGCCGGGCACGACGCTCGCCATGTCTCGGCTCGAGATTGAGGGGCCCTACGGACGCGTGGAACTGTTCGACACGCCAGGGCTCATGTACACGTCGCGCGTCATCGAGCGGCTGTGCGGCGACTGTTTGAAGTGGGTGGTGCCGCGGTCGCGCGTGCGCCCGCGCGTGTACCAGTTGAACCCGGGGCAAGCGCTGTTTCTCGGCGGACTGGTGCGCCTCGAGACGTTGGAGGGCGAGCGCCAGGGCATTGTGCTCTACGTCTCCAACGAGCTGCCGGTGCACCGGACGAAGCGGGAACGAGCAGATTCGTTTTTTGCGGAGCACCGCTATGACATCCTGAAGGTCCCGTGCGAGGCGTGCGCGGACGCGTTTGTGGACCGGCGTTCGTGGCTCGTCGCGGCGCCGCCGAGGCGCGACGCCGATTTTTCTCTTGGGAAACGGGGCGGGGACATCGTCCTGCCGGGGCTCGGCTGGATTGCGTGGACAGGCCGCAGGACGCTGGCGCGGATTGAGGCGCCTGCGTGGTTGACCCTTTCCATACGGCCGAGGCTCGTCGGCGTGCTCGCGCATCGCGTGCAACACCCGCAGGGCGGGGGTGACGGGCCGTGAAGCTGTTTGGCGTGATCGGCAAGCCGGTCATGCATTCGTTATCGCCTGCCATGATGAACGCCGCGTTTCAGGCGCACGGCGTGGATGCGGTGTACCTGCCGTTTCAGGTGGAGCCGGGCGATCTCGTCGACGCGCTGCGCGGCCTGCGCGCCATCGGCGCGGTAGGCATTAACGTGACCATTCCCCACAAGCTCGGCGTATACGACTGGGTGGAGGCGCGCACCGCCGAGGCCGAGATGGCCCGGGCGGTCAACGTCGTTCGCTTCACCCCGACGGGCGCGGTGGGGCACAACACGGATGTGAGCGGATGGTGGGCGTCTGTGGCGCCGTTTTTGGGCGAGGGCTCGCTCAAGGTGACCATTCTCGGCGCGGGCGGCAGCGTGCAGGCCATCCTCACGGCGCTCGCCAAGGAGCGCCCGGGGAGCGAGGTGCTTGTCTGCTGCCGCAGGCCCGAGCAAGCCGAGGCGCTCGCGTCGCGATACGGCGACTGGCTTTCCGTTCGTCACGTGGCCTGGTCGGATCGGCACGAGGCCATCGCGAGGGCGGATTTAGTGGTCCAGTGCACGCCCATTGGCATGTGGCCGCGGAGCGACGAGTCGCCGGTCGAGTCGCCGGAATGTTTCCAGCCGCATCAGGTGGTGCAGGACATCGTCTATCGGCCGCTTCACACGCTCTTTCTTCGCCAAGCGCAGGCGCGCGGGGCGAAGACGGTGGATGGCGCCTCGATGCTCATCTGGCAGGGTGTCAAGGCGTACGAGTGGTGGCTCGAGCGCGAAGCGCCCGTCGAGGTCATGCAGCGCGCGGTGTACAAGGCTCTCGAGCGGGAAGAGGCGAACGGCCATGGGTGAAGAGACCGTGTGGTATACTGAGGCAAACGGCGAACGGACATCGGATGGGGCGCAGAGGTGCATTCTGCTGTTCGGCGGCACGTTCGATCCACCGCATGTCGGTCACCTGACGATGGCTCAGATTGCCTACGAGCAGGTTGGCGCCGACGAGGTGTGGTGGATGCCGGCCGCGAAGCCGCCCCATAAGGCCGGCATCGACGTGGACACCTTCGCGTGGCGGTTTCGCATGGTGGAGGCGCTGATTGGGGCGAGGCGGCACATGCGCGTCACGGACGTGGAGAATCGCCTGCCGAAGCCGTCGTACACCGTCGATACCCTGCGCGCGCTCACCGGTTGGCATCCGGAGGTCGAGTTTCTGTTTCTCCTCGGCGCAGACAGCCTGCAGCACCTTCCGGAGTGGCACGGCGCGGAGGAACTCTGCGAGATGGTGCGCTTTGTCGTCGCGCGCCGACCGGGTTACGACTTCGACACGGCCGCGGCCAGCGCCCGCGCGCGCCTTCCGAACATTCGGATGGACGTGATCGACATGCCGATGCTCGACGTGTCGTCCACGTGGGTGCGAGATCGGCTGGATCGGCGTCTCGACGTGTGTGGCCTCGTGCCGGATCCGGTGCTCGAGATCTGGCGCCAGGGGCCGGAAGGAGGAATGGGACCGGGATGGAGCGGGGGAACGTCATCCATCATCTTCGGCAGCGCCTCGCCGCGTCGCTGACGCCCGCGCGCTACAAGCACGTGCTCGGCGTCGTGGAGACGTCCGTGGCGCTGGCCCGGCGGTTTGGGGCGCCTGTGCTTGGGGCGGAGCTCGCGGCCTGGCTCCACGATCTCGCGCGGGAATGGCCTCAGGACCGACTCCTTGCCTACGCACGTGACCGGAAGCTCGAGGTGCCCGCGGCTTGGCTCGAGGCACCTATCCTGCTGCACGGTCCGATTGCCGCGGACGTCGCCCGCGTAGAATACGGTGTGGAGGATGCCGACGTGCTGAACGCGGTGTATTACCACACCACCGGCAGGCCCGGTATGGGGGCACTTGAAATGGTGCTGTTTGTGGCGGACGCCATTGAACCGTCGCGCGACTATTCCGGGGTGGATGACCTTCGCGCGCTCGCCGAACGGGATCTCAAGGCCGCTGCCTTGGCGAGCCTCGAATCCACGGTCCGCTACGCGCTCGATCGCGGCTTCCCCATCGATCTCACGACCGTGAACGCGCGAAACGACTTGTTGAACGAAGTGCGCCGGAAGGCGTGACAT
This sequence comes from Alicyclobacillus acidocaldarius subsp. acidocaldarius Tc-4-1, assembly GCF_000219875.1. Classification (NCBI taxonomy): domain Bacteria; kingdom Bacillati; phylum Bacillota; class Bacilli; order Caryophanales; family Alicyclobacillaceae; genus Alicyclobacillus; species Alicyclobacillus acidocaldarius. The sequence continues at coordinate 2,024,431 of NC_017167.1, read as the reverse complement.
TCGCTCTTTCCGAGGGAGGCATGTGCATGAATCCAAACGTCGAGCACATCGCTCGCCGAGCTGCGACGGCCTGTTTGGATAAGAAGGCCACCGACGTCGTAGTGATGAACGTCCAGGAACTCACGCCCGTGGCGGACTACTTTGTGATTTGTTCCGCGAGCTCGCGCCCGCAGGTGGAGGCGGTGGCCCGGGCGGTGCGGGACGATCTCGCCGAACTCGGCGTCACCTGCCGCGGCATCGAAGGGCTGGACGAGGCGCGCTGGGTCTTGCTCGACTTTGGCGACGTCGTGGTGCACGTGTTTCGGCCTGAGGAGCGGGAGTATTATCACCTCGAACGCCTGTGGGGCGACGCCGAGTGGATACCTATCGAGGCCAACTGACGATGGCTTACGAAGATCTTGCGGCGTTTTACGACGAGTTGATGGGCGATGCGCTCTACCACGCGTGGCAGAAGGCGCTCGCCCCCCATCTCTCTTCCGTTCGCGTGGCGGTCGATCTCGGCTGCGGCACGGGCAGGATGGCCGCATGGCTCGCGGAGCGCGCCGAGCGCGTCTACGCCGTGGACCGATCGCCGGAGATGCTGGCCGTCGCGTTTGACACCTGGGGCCACCTGGCAAACGTACATTGGTTGGAATCGGATCTGGGCGATCTCGCCCTTCCCGAGGCCGCCGATTTCGCCCTCGCCTCGACGGACGTGTTGAACTACATCTTGACACGCGACGAGTTGGAGCGGGTGCTCCAGCGCGTTCGGGCATGCGTGCGCCCGGGAGGCAAGTGGGCGCTCGACACCCTCGGCCCGCGGCGTATACAACAGCTTCACAACGGCGCTTGGCACGACGTGCGCGACCATCTCGTCATCGTGCACGAGACGGAAGTCGAAGGGGAACGAATTGTCCATCGCGTGTGCGGTTTTTTCGGGATCGACGAAGAAGGAGCGCTCTACCGCCGGTTTGACGAGGAGCACGTGCAGCGGTACTGGGATGCGGCGACACTCGCCGAACTGTTGGACCGGACGGGATGGGAGGTCGTAGAGGTCCAAGGGGACTTCGGAGAATCCCCGGTGGACCAGGCGGATCGCGTCGTATGGGTGCTCAAACGGCGGTGACGGTCCGCCCGCTCGTTGATTCACGGCGAGGATTGCTCGCTCGACTGTTCTCGAAACGCGAGGAACGAGGACAAAACGTCGGGATGGGACTGCAGGAACAACACGAGCGACTGCAGCGCCTCCAGGGTTGCGGGGCTCACGTGGTGTTCGATGCCTTCGACGTCTTTCTGCAGCGTGTCCTCCTGTACGCCGAGCATGCGAAGGAAATCTGCCAACATGGCGTGCCGCTCTTTCATCAGCCGCCCCATTTTGTGTCCTCTCGCCGTGAGCACAATGCCCCGGTACTTCTCATAACTCACGTACTCGTTTTCGTCGAGCTTCTGCAGCATCTTTGTGACGGAACTCGGCTGCACGGCCAGGGAGTTGGCGATGTCCGAAACGCGCGCATACCCCTTCTCGTGAATCAGTTCATAAATCTTCTCCAGGTAGTCTTCCATGCTGGGTGTGAGCAACGCGTTCAACCTCCCCATACCGTTGCCTCGATTGTACACGACCCCGAAAAGGCTCGGCAACGCCTCTTCTCAGGCAACATATTCACCGTTCGCCCCAAATTCCACCGGGCTCTCCGAAGTCGAAAGAAACTGATCCTTGGGCAAACAGGTGTTCGCCGCCCGTGCATCGAATCTCTGGGGCATGAAGGTCCGGTGGGAGGGATGCACTGTGGCGAGTTGCATGGGTGAGAGGATAGGCGTGGAACGCGCACAAGATGGCGCAAGACCGGTTCAGGAAGTCCCTGGGTTCGAGGACGGCGCGAGATGGTACATGGCGGAACGTGGCGGCGCTCTGCCCGTCTGGACAGACGAAGGGATGGACGCGGAGGCTATCGGGCGTCACGAGGTGGGCGAGTCGTGGTTCGTTCGGCTGCGTGCTTGGGCGGGGTATCTGCGAGTCGTGCTGCTCGTTGGCCTGGCCGCAGGCTCGGCGTGGTTTGCATCTCGGCATGTGACCGCGGCGAGCTCCGCGCCGCATTCGGTCTCCACGCCTGGTGAAACGCAGAGCGCGGTAGTGCAACCGATGGACGCCGACGGCGCAAACGCGACGGCGTTGCAGGTGGATGTCCATGGGGACGTGCGGCACCCGGGCCTCGTGACGCTCCAAGAGGGCGCCCGAGTCCGCGATGCCATACGCGCGGCGGGTGGATTTCTGCACGCTGTGGATGCCGAGGACGTGAATCAGGCCGCGCTGGTCTGGGACGGCGAAGAAATCGACATTCCCGCAGCGACAGCGGGGGACGCGGCCTCTCAGCCGCAATCCGGTCAGTCAGGCGTGCAGGACGTGGGCCTGGCGCTTGCCGCTGCGAGCTCCTCGGGGCGCGACGCGAGCCCGGTGTCCCGAGATGGTGCAGGGGAGCGCGCTCGCAAGCACGCGCTCACGGCAGGGCAGAAGATCAATATCAACACCGCAGATCTGGAGACGCTTGAGACATTGCCCGGTGTCGGACCCAAGCGCGCGGCTGCTATCCTCGCCTATCGCGAGGCGCATGGTCCCTTTCCTGATCTCGCGAGTCTTCGCCACGTGAGGGGGATCGGCGAAAAAACGTTGGCCAAGTGGAAAGACCTCATTACCTTTGGGACACCTGACAGCGCTTCGAGCGTCAGCCGCCAGGCGCCGTGACCCGCACTCGCCTCCACGCGTGCGCCATCATCGCGTTTCTCACCAGCGAGTGGTCGCGATACGTATGGGGGTGGCGCGCCGCGGGTACCGCCGCCGGGGTTGCGATGGCCTTGGCGCTATTCTGCTTGGCTTGGCAGCGGGATCGGCGTCTGCTCGCGGTCCCCGCCGCAAGTCTCGCGTTGGGTCTCGTCGTGGGCTCCCTCTGGGCCGCGTGGCGGCCCGCACACCCGTCCGCGCCGCCGGGCGCGAGAGACGTGATCGCAGGGGAAGTGCAAAGCGTCAAGGTGACGCACCACCGGACAGCCATCATGCTGGCAGTGCGCCGCGAGGGCGTGGGCGCGCACCCGTGTCACTATCAGGCGCTCGTGTTCGTCGAACGCGGGCCGCATGTCGACGCGGGGCAATGGGTGGAAGCGCAGGGCGTGTTCATCGCGTCGGATCGGACGCCAACAGCGATGGACTGTCTCTCGCCGTTGGAGCTCTTCGACGGGCGAGTGCGGGTGCTCCATCGCGGGCCAAGCCTCGGTGAACGTGTAATCTCCTGGATGGCTACGGGTATGCAAGATGTGGCCTCTTGCGACGAACGCGGGCCCATCCATGTTGCGTTGTCCATGATCTTTGGAGACGCGCAGGGCAGTCTGCCGCAGGGCGTCTCTTCGGACTTCCTGGCCGCCGGGGTGACGCACCTGCTCGTTGCCAGCGGATCCAACGTCGGTTTCGCGCTCGACATGGCCGCCATTCCATGGCAACGATGGTTTGGACGCGCTTGTTCGCGTCAAAGGCGCCTCGTGTACGGTGTGTATGCCCTTTCGGTGGTCTGGGGATTCGCGCTCGTCTGCGGCTTCCAACTGGCGGTCCTTCGCGCCGCGTGCGGGGCCTCGTATTCCATCGCGGCAGGGGTGTGCGGGCGCCGGGTGCACGGCTACACGGTGTTATGGTCTTCTGCGTGGATGGCGGGCCTGTTGGACCCGGGAGACCTTTTGGCACCGAGCATGTTGCTGTCGTTCTACGCCGCCTTCGCGGTCTGTGAGGCGGGCACACTGTGGCATCAACTCTGCTCGCGGCGGAGGACATTCGCGGACGAAGCGCGCGCGTCTCTGGCCCACCGGGTGAGGCGAAGAGGTGCTTCGCTCGCCCGCGCGTTCCTCGTCACGGCGGTCGTCGACGCCTACATGGTGCCCGTCCTGTGGTGGATGTTTCGGCAGTGGACCCCATACGGGGCGCTTTCCACCGCCATCCTCGAGCCGACCGTGGAGGTGCTCATGCCCGTCATCGTCCTATGGGGTGTCATGGCGGGCGTCGCGCACGCTTGGCCGTGGCCCCCCATGCTGTGGTGTGCCGAAGGGCTGAGCCGCCTGGGTTGTGTCGCGATGTCCGCCGTCATGTGGTTTGTGCACTTTGTCGCCTCGTGGCACGGAAGTCTGCGTTCGCTTGAGCCCGTATCGTTCGCGGGTGCGTGTGCGCTCGTGCTGGCTTTGGTCGCTGTTGCACACGTCCGGCTGCCGCAGAGGCGCGGATGAGTGGACTTCGACCACCATTGTGCTATGATTGTGCGATGGAAGTGTTCGGTCCGGCATGGCGCGATCGGACATGAAAAGAAAGACGAAGCAAACTGGGAACTGGAGAGGACGCACATGAGCAAAATTGTGATTGCTGGCGCGGGTTACGCAGGCATGATGGCGGCGGCCTATCTGGACAGGCAGGGGATCCCGTTTACCCTCGTGAACAACCATGATTACCATTATCTTACCATTCTGCTGCACGAGGTAGCTGGCGGGCGGGACGTCGGCGACAAGTACAAGATCCCCATCAAGGAAGTCCTGAGGAATGACTCGTCTGAGCTCGTCGTGACGACCGTCACCGGGATTGATCGGGAGCGGCGCGTCCTGAAGACGACCGAGGGGGAAATTGGGTACGATTACCTGATCTACGCGCTGGGTTGGGTGTCGGAGTACTTCGGGATCAAGGGGCTGAAAGAGTATAGCCTAAGCATCACGAATCTCGATTCCGCGGTGGAGATTCGCCGCCACATCGATGAGCAGTTCAGGCTGTATAAACAGGATGGCGACGAGCGCCACTTGCGGATTGCGCTCGGCGGCGCGGGGCTTACGGGCATCGAGCTGATGGGAGAGCTGTTGGAATATCTTCCTAAACTATGTAGGGAATTGGACATTCCGTGGGAGAAAGTCGACGTTCAGTGCATTGAGGCGATGCCGACCATTCTTCCCATGGTCGCGGAGCACCTGCGGCCGTATGTCGTCGAGACCATCACAAAGCGCGGCGGCAAACTCCGCACGAATGCCAAGATCAACGAGGTCACGGAAGGCGTCATTCACTTGGACGGAGGGGAAAAGGTCGAGGCCGGCACCATTGTGTGGACCGGCGGCGTGCGCGCCAACCCCATCCTGAGCGAGGCCGGGTTCACGGTGGATCGCCGCGGCCGCGCCAAGGTGAACGCGTACCTGCAATCGGTCGACGACGAACAGATCTTCGTGGCAGGGGACAGCGCGTGGGCGGAGGACGAAAACGGCAGACCCTATGCGCCGACCGCGCAAAACGCGGAGCAGATGGGGCCGCTTGCGGCGAAGAACATCTTGTTGCGGGAGCGTCGCCGCGAGATGCAGCCGTTCAAGCCACGGGATTGGGGCACCCTCTGCTCGCTCGGGTCGGAGGTGGGCGTCGGCAGCTTCCTCGGCGTGCCCATCAAGGGCGTCATGGGCGCGTTGGCGAAGGAAGGGAGCAAGGCCAAGTACCTTTGGGAACTGGGTGGCTTGCGCCTTGCCGGCAATCACGCGAAGGAAGTCGTGCGCATCTGAAATCACCGCGCGCTGTCGCGCCTCTCGGATCGGGTATACTCGATCCGGGAGGCGCATGTCGTTTGGAGATCTTTGACGCCATCGATCACGTCACACAGGCAGGTCCAGCCTCGGTCTACCTCCTGTACGGGAGCGAAATTGGGCTATTTGACTGGTTTTGCGACGAATTGATTCGAAATCAGCATTTCCCATCCATTATCCGGTTCGACTACCAGGAGGACGGCTTTGAGCCGGCCGAAATGGAGTTGTGTTCCTTCTCTCTTCTCGGAGACACGCCCCTCGTCTACGTTCGCAACGCGATCGCGTTTACGCCCGACGGCCGATCCGGCCCGGACGCGGATCGGTTGGCCACCTACCTCGAACAGCCAGTTCCGGGTCGGACGCTTGTGCTTTCGGTTGCCTCTGACAAATTGGACGAGCGGCGCCGTGTGACAAAGCTGGCAAAGCGCCACGCCGTGATCGCGTGTCCTGTGCCGAGTCGAGATCGCGATGCGGTGGTCATGCTCGAGCGCTTGGCGCGATCGAAGGCGGTTGCCATCGAAAAGGACGCGCTGGCGGAACTGTGGCGCCGCACGCGGTCGCTGACACTCGCCATGAACGAGTTCGACAAACTCCGGGCATATGCCGGCGGAGACGCGATTACGCGCGATCACGTCTTGGAACTCGTGCCAATGCAAGCCGAAGACAGCGTGTTCACCTGGGGCGATTGGGCGGTTCAAGGCCAGGTCGCCGCCGTCTTCGAAGCATTGGATGGGCTTGCGCGCCAAGGATACGACGCGTTCTCGCTCATCGCCCTCTTGGCCCGTCAGGTGCGGCTCATGGCCTTCGCGAAAGGAGTTGCCAACCTGGAACGGCGAGCGAAGGAGCTTGGTGTCCATCCGTACGCCCTGCGCATGGCCGCTCGCCAGTCCGCGCGGTTTCCGGAGCAGAAGCTTGCGAGACTTGTGCGCGTGCTTGCGGATGCGGAGTGGGACGTGAAACGCGGGCGTCTGGCGCCCGAGGTGGCGTTGAATCTGGTGCTCATGGAACTCGCGCGTGCGGCGAGTACGGCAGCGCGAATCCGGGCACAGTAGCGGAAAAGACCTGCATACAAGTCAGGGAGGCGATTCGGTTGAACGACAGGGATGCGCCCACCGTGAACGTGATTGGCCCAGATGGGAAGCTCCGTCAGGTGCCGTGGACGGTGCCCGAAAAGCCATCCGCCGCCAAGCTCGTGGCGGATCGGCTCGGGGTGTCCTATACGGACGAGGGGGAGAATGGCGCCCTCACGGCCAAGGAGGCCGGGGAGATTGGGGGACATCTCGGCGGTCCCATGGTCGCCAAGCTGGTGGCGCTGGCGAAGCGCGATCTCGCCCACGGCCATGTGGAACGGCTGATGCAAAAACAAAAAGCGACTCCCGAGAGTCGCCTTTGAGGTAGGCGCATCATTACGCCTGCTGCGCCTGCTTTTCCTTCAGCAACGTGTTGAAGCGTTTCGCGAGGCGTGACTTCTTGCGCGCGGCGGTGTTGCGGTGGATCACGCCCTTGGTCACCGCTTTGTCCAAAGCGCGGAGCGCCGTGCGGAGTCGAGCCTGCGCCTCTTCCACGTCCTGCGCCGCGAACGCTGCTTCGAACTTGCGGATATGCGTGCGCAGCGCCGACTTGATGGAGCGGTTGCGCAACGTGTTGCGCTTCGTGATCAACACCCGCTTCTTCGCGGATTTGATATTGGCCATGATGTCACCTCACTTCTCACAACTCGCCGACGCGTCGGCATGGGAACCGGGCCGGGCGGCAATCTACAGACGACAGAGAGTGTAACACATCCTGGGGGACGACCGCAATACACGGGGAGGGCGACCAATGGTCATTTCATGGAACGCGGCGCGGAAGGTGCGCCTGAAGCCGTGCCACTTGCCGATTTCGAGATCCTCTCCTCGCACGGATCTCGCTGTAGAGGCGCGAGAACTGGCGCTTCGGGAAGGTCACATTCGAGGGGTGGAAGAGGAGCGGGAAGAGCATGAAGGCGTGGTCATCACGCGAGTTCGCGTCTCCACGCAGGTCGCCGCGAGGCGCCTCGGGAAGCGGAAGGGCACTTATGTCACCATCGAGGCGCCCGGCATGCGCCGACGGGACTTTGACCTGGAGGACAGGCTCACCCGTATTCTGGCAGACGAATTGAAGCGCTTTTTGCCCGAGCGGGCGAAGACGGCGCTCGTCATTGGCCTCGGGAACGAGCATGTCACGGCCGACGCACTGGGGCCGATGGTCGTGAACCGGCTGTTTGTCACGCGTCACCTGTTCCATTACATGCCTGAGGTGCTCGGCGACGGTGAGGGCTACCGATCCATCGCAGCGCTCGCCCCCGGGGTGCTTGGGCTGACGGGCATTGAGACGAGTGAGGTCGTTCTCGGCGTGGTGGAACGCATCAAGCCCGACGTGGTGCTGGCTGTGGACGCCCTCGCCGCGCGATCCCTCGACCGTCTGCACCGCACCATCCAGCTTTCCGACGTGGGGATTCAGCCTGGGGCCGGCGTGGGCAATCACCGGAAAGCCATCGACAAGGAGACGCTGGGCGTGCCCGTGATTGCCATCGGCGTTCCGACCGTCGTGGACGCGGCCACCATCGCGAGTGACGCGATCGAGCTGGTGTTTCGTGAGCTGGGTCGGCAGGTACCGGGCAACGCCGCCAATCGGTTGCTGGATCAGCTGACAGGCCAGGAGAAGTGGCAGTTGGTGCGAGAAGTGCTGGAGCCCGTCGAGCAAAACCTCGTCGTCGCGCCGAAGGAAGTCGACGAGTTCATGGAGAACGTCGCCTACCTCATCGCCAAGAGCATGAACGTGGCGCTTCATCCGGCGATGACATTCGAAGACGCCGACCTGGTGACGCACTGACGTCACAGGCCGGCCTTCGCGAGGACGTCGCGCACGTAGGCCTGGGTCTCGGGATACGGAGGCACGCCGCCATACGCGTCCACCGCGCCCGGGCCCGCGTTGTACGCGGCAAGCGCCAGCTCGACATTGCCCTGGTACCGCGCCAAAAGGTCCGCGAGGTAGTGGGCGCCCGCGTCGATGTTCTCAGCCGGATTGTAGGGCTGCGTGGCGCCATACGCCGCCGCCGTAGCGGGCATGAGCTGCATCAGGCCCATCGCGCCAGCCTCCGACGTGGCGTTCGGGTTACCCCCTGACTCCTGCTCGATCACGGCTTGGAGCAACGCCGCCGGCAGGCCGTATTTGTCTGCTGCCTGGCGAATGAGCGCCTCGAGCGAGCCGTCCTGCTCGGTCTCCGTGGGCGCGGGAGAAAGCGGCGTCACCCAGTTACGCCACGATGTGCCGTCGAGCGCTTCGGCCGGCGGGGTTGCTGCCTCCAGCGGCTGTGCCTGGGTGGTGGTCGCATTTGGCCATTCGGCGCTCAGCGCGTAGGTGTACAGCGCGAGGGCACTGGCGAACGACTCTTCCGCGTCTGGCGGGCCACCTGATCCTGGGTTTGGTGTGGCCGCATAGGCAACGCCGCTTGCGGACATCGGCCACATGACCAGGTCTCCGCTCACGAGAGATGCCCCCTTTCCCTCATGAATTTGTTTTCGGCGCCGATGTGCTTCGGCGCAAGCGCGGGTTGCGTGTCACACCCCTACGATTCGCGACTCCGGCCTCCGGTTCCTGCCGCTCTCAAGTTTCTATCCGAGTCATAAGTTTGGACAAATGAGCGTAGGCTGTAGAGGAAAGAAACTCTACTCGAAGGAAGGAAGCGCAGATGAAGACGACATGGCAGCACGCGCGTCGGCGGCTGAAGCAGGGATTAGCCGTCGCCATCTTCCTGACTCTACTTCTCGGCGCGAGTGGCACCGTATTCAGCGTCGTGTCTTCGTTCATGAGCCATCTCGGCACAGGGGTCCCCTCGGTGGAAGTGACGGGTGGCTCGACATCCCCCGCGACGGTCGGGGTGGGCACTGGGGTCGACTCGGGCGCATTCACATCGCCCAATGTGGATTCGCCCCAGGCGCCCGTGCTCGAGTACTCGAATCCCGCGCCTGCCGGGGGGGCGTCGGGCAATGGGCCGTCACCCGATCCCGAGGACGCCGCGAACAGCGCGCTCGCAGCCGCGATGGACACCGGGGGTGTGTACGTCGGGGAAAAGGTCAGCCATGTGTTTGGCTCCGTGCTCAAGAGTGTGCTCAACGCGCTCTTTCTCAATACGAATTGACCGGAGGTCGCGATGCAATCTCTGCGCGAAAAGCGCCTGCGCGGCGCGTTGGAACTGGAATTGTTCTCGGTGGGCTGGATCACCTGCGAAGCCGTGTTTTCCGCCATCGCGGCCTATCGCGCCGGCAGCTTGGCGCTGTCCGCGTTCAGCGTCGACAGCGCGATTGAACTGGTAAGCGCGATGCTCCTCGTAGTTCGATTGTACGTGGAGATCCACACGGGTGCGAGCGTGGATCGCCGGCACCCTGTGGAGCGGTGGACAAGCGGATTTGTCGCCCTGTGTCTATTCGCCCTCGCCGCGTATGTGGCCGTGAAGTCCGGCCAGGCCATTCGCCTGCAACAAGGTCCTTCCGCCACCTGGCTGGGGCTCGCCGTGGCCCTCGCTTCGAGCTTGGTCACCCCTTGGCTCGCGGTCGAGAAGCTTCGCTACGGTCAACTCCTCGACAGTCCCGCACTGTGCGGAGACGCCATGTGCTCGTTCACCTGCGGTTACATGTCCTGGACCCTGCTCGCAGGACTGGCCTTGAACGACCTGTTTCACTGGTGGTGGGTCGATCCCCTCGCTGCTTGCGGCATCCTTTACTTCGTGGTGAAGGAAGGCTTTGAGTCCATCGGTGTCTTTGTCTCCGGGGACGGACACACACACTCTCATTCTCATTGAACTTCCCTGAGCGGAGTGGGCGTGGCGAGTCGCCGCGGCCCGTGCTATACTCGTCTATATGATATCGGCAGGCCGCGCACCGGGCGCGGTTTCTTTTGTGCACGGCGGCCTGCATCGTGCGGACGGGCGCGTGGCGCACCGAGGAGGATGAACGTGGCAAGGGGCGAACGTCAGGAACATATTCGGAACTTTTCTATCATCGCGCATATCGATCACGGCAAGTCCACACTGGCGGATCGCATTTTGGAGTTCACGGGGGCGGTCAGCCCGCGCGAGATGCAGGATCAGCTGCTTGACCAGTTGGATCTCGAGCGGGAGCGGGGGATCACCATCAAGCTGCAGGCCGTGAGGCTGAACTACCGCGCAAAGGACGGGCAGGAGTATGTCCTGAACCTGATCGACACGCCGGGCCACGTCGACTTCACCTATGAGGTCTCTCGTTCGCTCGCGGCGTGCGAGGGGGCGTTGCTTGTCGTCGATGCGTCGCAGGGTGTGGAGGCGCAGACGCTCGCGAACGTCTACCTCGCAATCGACAACAACCTGGAAATCATCCCGGTCATCAACAAGATCGATCTGCCGAGCGCCGACCCGGAGCGGGTGAAGCAACAGATTGAAGACGTCATTGGCCTCGACGCGTCGGACGCGGTCTTGGCTTCGGCGAAGGCGGGCATCGGCATCGAGGAAGTGCTGGAGCGGGTGGTCACCCGGATCCCGGCTCCGTCGGGCGATCCCGACGCGCCCTTGAAGGCGCTCATCTTCGACTCCCATTACGACTCGTATCGCGGCGTGATCGTGTATATCCGCGTGTTCGATGGCGCCATCCAAAAGGGCATGCGGATCAAGATGATGTCGACGGACAAGGAGTTCGAGGTCGACGAGGTGGGCGTGTTTCGCCCGAAGATGACGCCGGTCGACCGGCTGGAGGCCGGCGAAGTCGGGTACTTTGCGGCGAGCATCAAGAACGTGCGCGACACGCGCGTCGGCGACACGGTCACCGATGCCCTGCGCCCGGCGGCCGAGCCACTGCCCGGTTACCGCAAGATCAACCCCATGGTGTTCTGCGGCTTGTATCCTGTGGACTCCGCGGATTATGAGGATCTGCGCGAAGCGCTCGAGAAGCTGGAGTTGAACGACGCCGCGTTGACCTATGAGCCGGAGACGTCGAGTGCACTCGGATTCGGCTTTCGCTGCGGATTTCTCGGCATGCTGCACATGGAGATTGTGCAAGAACGGCTGGAGCGCGAGTACGGACTGGCGCTCATCACAACGGCGCCGAGCGTGGTGTATGGCGTGTATCGGACGGATGGAACGATGGAGGAAATCGACAATCCAAGCAAGATGCCGAGCCCGGATCGAATCGAGCGGATTGAGGAGCCATTCGTGCGCGCCACCATCTTCGCGCCGAAGGAGTACGTGGGCAACATCATGGAACTGTGCCAGGAAAAGCGCGGGCAGTTCCAGGACATGCAGTATCTCGACGACACGCGCACGACCATCGTGTACGATCTGCCGCTGGCCGAGATCGTGTACGATTTCTTCGACCGGTTGAAATCGTCCACGAAGGGGTACGCGTCCTTCGACTACGAGTTCATTGGGTATCGACCGTCAAACCTCGTCAAGCTCGACATCCTTCTGAACGGCGAGGTGGTCGACGCGCTGTCCTTCATCGTCCACAAGGACAAGGCCTATGAGCGCGGACGCATCGTCTGCGAAAAATTGAAGGAGATCATTCCGCGCCAGCTGTTCGAGGTGCCGATTCAAGCGGCCATCGGCAGCCGCGTCATCGCGCGCGAGACCATTCGCGCCATGCGCAAGAACGTGCTCGCGAAGTGTTACGGCGGCGACATCACCCGCAAGAGGAAGCTCCTCGAGAAACAGAAGGAAGGCAAGAAGCGGATGAAGCAGGTCGGGCGCGTCGAGGTGCCTCAGGAGGCGTTCATGGCCGTGCTGAAAATGGAGTGATGTCTGTGGAAGATCGAGAAGAGCACCGCGCGCCTCAATCCTTGTATGTGCACATTCCTTTTTGTAAGAGCCGCTGTTTCTACTGCGACTTCACCACCTTTGTGAAGTCGCCCTCCGCAATGGAGGCGTACGTGGACGCGCTGGTGGCAGAGTGGGACCTGATGGAACCGATGGAGGCTCCGCTCGCCACAGCGTACTTTGGCGGCGGGACGCCGACACTGCTCTCCGCTTCGCTCCTCGATCGTTTGTTGACCGCCCTGCATCGGCGCTTCGAGTTCCGCGCCGATGCGGAAATCACGTTCGAATCGAATCCAGACTCCATCACCCGGGAAAAGCTCCGCGTGCTGCGCCATCACGGCGTCAACCGCATCTCGTTCGGCGCGCAGGCGTTCCAGGACCATCTGCTGCAGGCCATCGGACGCGCCCATCTGCGCGATGCGATTGAAGAAGCCGTCTGGGCCGCGCACGACGCTGGTTTTCCGCACGTGAATGTCGACCTGATGTTTGGGCTGCCGGATCAGACGCTCCACGACGTGGCGGAAAGCGTCGAAGCGGTCCTGCGCCTTCCCGTCGATCACGTCTCCGCCTACTGGCTCAAGATCGAACCCGGCACGCCGTTTGCCAAGTGGCATGAGATGGGCCTGCTCAATCTGCCCGGGGAAGACGCAGAGGCGGAGATGTACCGGCTCGTGCGCGACGTCCTGCGCGACGCCGGGTTTGTGCATTACGAGATTTCGAACTTCGCTCGGCCCGGCGGAGAGGCCCGGCACAACCTGGTGTACTGGCGAAACGAGCCGTATAGCGCGAGTGGGATTGGGGCGCATGGATACGTCCGCGGCGAGCGGTACGCGATGGACCGCCGCTTCTCCGCCTATCTGGCGGCCGTGCGGGAGCGGCGACGGCCCGTGTCCGAGCGGCAGTGGGTATCCATCCGGGAGCGCGCGGAGGATCAGGTAATTCTCGGACTGCGCCTGGCGGAAGGTGTGGACAAGCAGCGCTTTGAGCGGCGATTTGGGCGAACCATCGAGCAGGTGTTTCCGGGCGTCGTCGAGCGACTGTTGGCCGACGGATTGCTGGAGCAGCGAGGATCGGCCTACCGCATCCCAGACGCTTATTGGCCCGTCGCGAACGCCATCTTTGAGCAGTGGATTGGGGCGGCCGACATCCATTGACAACGCGCGACCAGATTGATATTGTCAAGGAGAGTGGTTTAGCACTCGAGCGCCTGGAGTGCTAACAAGGAGGCGAGACCATGTTGACGCCCCGACAGCAACTGATATTGTCCGCGATCATCGAGGACTACGTCCGGATGGCGGAACCCATCGGTTCGCGGGCACTCGCCAAACATGAGGAGATTCAATATAGCCCTGCCACCATCCGAAATGAGATGGCAGATCTGGAGGAAATGGGCTATTTGACGCAGCCACATGCCTCGGCCGGACGCGTTCCATCGCAGAAGGGCTATCGCTTCTATGTCGATAACCTGTTGCGCCTGGGACAGATGGATCGCGAGACGGGCGAGTTTTTGAAGTCCGTCTTCACCAAGCGCATCGATGAGGTGGAGCAGGTCGCCCGCGAGGTGGCGAACGTGCTGTCGGTGCTGACCAAGCAGACGGTCATCGTGCTTGGGCCGAAGACGGACACTGAGAAATTGCGCAAGATTGAGCTCATTCCGCTTGGCGGCGGCCGCGCCATCGCCATCCTGGTCACCAACTCCGGGCATGTGGAGACCGTGCACGTGCGGTTTTCGTCCGAGATGGAGGCGGACGACGTCGAAACGCTCGTCCGCGTGCTCAACGACAAGGTGGTCGGTGTGCCCATCTCCGAGCTTCGCCGTACGCTGTACGCGGAGTTGGCCGGGGAATTGCGCCGGACCGTCGAGCGGTTCGAGGATGCCATCGCCGTCCTGAATGAGGTGTGCCAAGTGCCGGAGCGTGAAGAGGCCGTCTATATCGGCGGCGCCTCGAACATGCTGGCGCAGCCGGAGTTTCACGACGTCGGCAAGGCGCAGCCCATTCTCAGCCTGCTGGAGCAGAACGAGTCCATCCCCAACTGGTTCCCGAAGGCAGACGACGGGATTGAAGTGCGCATCGGCGCAGAAAACGCAGTGGTGGAGCTCAAGGACTGCACGGTCATCACCACGACGTACCGTTTGGGTAGCGTGCCGGTGGGCCATATTGGAGTGTTGGGCCCCACGCGCATGGATTACAATCGCGTCATGCAAATTCTCTCGTTCACCTCGCAGGCGCTTACGGATTTTTGACTCGATTTGCGTCGAGCGGGTGATGGAGTGGAGAAAGGATGTTGCTCGTGGCGGAGGATGTCGTAAAGGATCCGAACGCAAACGAAGAAGAGGCGGAGCCGAAGTCGGCGGAGGCGGATGCCGAAGGGGACGTCCGGTCTTCGGAGGGCGTCGATCCGGCCGAGATGGCGGAGGAAGATCTCTCGTACGAGGCCGGCGATTCAGCCGAGGAGGAGGGCGCGTCCGCCCCGGAGCTCGATCCGCGCGATGCGCAGATCGAGGAATTGACGCAGCAGCTTCTGCGGACGCGGGCGGATTTCGACAATTTTCGCCGGCGCACCCGCCAGGAGCGCGAGGAACTCGTTCAGTTTGCGACCAAGAAGCTGCTCGCCGACTTGCTGCCCGTCCTCGACAACTTTGACCGCGCGCTCCAGGCGCTCGAGGGCGTGGATGAGCCTCAGATGAAGCAGGGGATCGAGATGGTGCACCGTCAGCTCATTCAAGTGATGCATCAATACGGCGTGACCGAGATGGACGCCATCGGCGCACCGTTCGATCCGTCGCAACACGAAGCGGTCATGCAGGAGCAGGTCGAAGGCCAGGAGCCCGGGCGCGTAATCGAGGTGCTGCAGAAGGGGTATTTGCTGCACGGAAAGGTGCTGCGCCCGGCCATGGTGAAGGTTAGCGTCTGAGCCGCGAGAATCCGCAATGGAAGACGAAATATCGTCTATGATCTGGGGAGGGACGCGAAGTGGGGAAAGTCATCGGCATTGACCTCGGTACCACCAACTCTTGTGTCGCGGTGTTGGAAGGCGGCGAACCCGTCGTCATCCCAAACGCCGAAGGCAATCGCACGACACCATCGGTCGTGGCGTTCACGAAAGACGGAGAGCGCCTCGTGGGCGACGTCGCGAAGCGCCAAGCCATCACGAACCCGGACAGAACCATCATCTCCATCAAGCGCCATATGGGCACCGACTACAAGGTGACCATCGACGGCAAGTCGTACACGCCGCCGGAGATCTCCGCCATGATTCTGCAGAAACTGAAGGCAGATGCAGAGGCGTTCCTCGGCGAGCCGGTCACACAGGCGGTCATCACCGTCCCTGCGTATTTCAGCGACAGCCAGCGCCAGGCAACGCGCGACGCGGGCCGGATTGCAGGCCTTGAGGTGCTCCGCATCATCAACGAGCCGACGGCGGCCGCGCTCGCGTACGGGTTGGACAAGGAGGAAGACCAGACCATCCTGGTGTTCGACCTCGGCGGTGGCACGTTCGACGTGTCCATCCTGGAGCTCGGCGATGGCGTGTTCGAAGTCAAGGCGACGAGCGGCAACAACCACCTCGGCGGCGACGACTTCGATAACCGCATCATTCAGTACTTGATTGACCTCTTCAAGAAGGACACCGGCATCGATCTGTCGAACGACCGGATGGCCATGCAGCGCCTGAAGGACGCGGCGGAAAAGGCGAAGAAGGAGTTGTCGTCCACCTTGACGACCACCATCTCCCTGCCGTTCATCTCGGCGGACGCGACGGGACCGAAGCACCTCGAGGTCAACCTCACGCGGGCGAAGTTCGAGGAGTTGACGGCGGATCTCGTCGAGGCGACGATGGGGCCGACCCGCCAGGCGCTGGAGGACGCGGGACTCACGCCGGCTGACATTGACAAGGTCATTCTGGTGGGCGGCTCGACGCGCATTCCGGCCGTTCAGGAGGCGGTCAAGCGCCTTATTGGCAAGGAGCCGTCGAAGGGCGTCAACCCGGACGAGGTCGTCGCCATCGGCGCCGCGATTCAGGCGGGTGTCTTGACGGGCGAGGTCAAGGACATCGTGTTGCTCGACGTCACGCCGCTTTCGCTTGGCATCGAGACGATGGGCGGCGTGTTCACGAGGATCATCCCGCGCAATACGACCATTCCGACGTCGAAGAGCCAGATCTTCACCACGGCGGCCGACAACCAGACGTCTGTCGAAATCCATGTGCTGCAGGGCGAGCGCGAGATGGCCGCGGACAACAAGACGCTCGGCCGCTTCACGCTGAACGACATCCCGCCCGCGCCGCGCGGCGTCCCGCAGATCGAGGTCACCTTCGACATCGACGCGAACGGCATTGTGCACGTCTCGGCGAAGGATCTCGCCACCGGCAAGTCTCAGCGCATTACCATCACCGCGTCGAGCGGCCTGTCCAAGGAAGAGGTCGAGCGGATGATGAAGGAAGCGCAGATGTACGCCGAGGAAGACAAGAAGCGGCGCGAGCAGGCGGAGGTGCGCAACCAGGCAGACCAACTCTTGTATCAGACCGACAAGCTGCTGCGCGATCTCGGCGATAAAGTCGACGCGTCCCTCAAGAGCGAGGCGGAATCGAAGCAGAAGGAACTGCGCGACGCGATGGCCGGATCGGATATCGAGGCCATCAAGTCGAAGTCCCAGGCCCTGCAGGAGACGCTGCACAAGTTGTCGACGAAGCTTTACGAACAGGCGGCTCAGTCGGCGGGCGCAGGGCAGCAGGCCGGCGCTGCTGGTGCCACGGGTACCACGGGGCAGGCTTCCGATACCGTGGTGGACGCGGACTTCCGCGAAGTGGACCCGGACAAGAAATAACGCAAGCGCATAGGATGCGAGAGCGGATGAATCAGGCAGGGTGATGCGCGTGACGTCGCCCTGCCCTCGTTGTAAGATGGTGTGGAGTGACGGTGGTCGTTTGGAGGGATACCGGTGAGCAAGCGAGATTACTACGAGGTTCTCGGTGTCAGCCGGTCCGCCACGCAGGAAGAAATCAAAAAAGCGTATCGGAAGCTCGCGCGCCAGTATCACCCGGATGTCAACAAGAACGACCCGAATGCGCAGCAGAAGTTCGCCGAGATCGCGGAGGCGTACGCCGTCCTCTCGGATCCGGAGAAACGGGCGCGCTATGACCAGTTTGGCCACGAAGATCCCGCGCAAGGCTTCGGCGGGTTCCAGGGCCAGGCCGGGGGCCCGGGAGCTGGATTTGCGGATTTCGACCTGGGCGGCTTTGGCGACATCTTCGATATGTTTTTTGGCGGCGGCACGCGGCGCGGACCTGTGCGCGGGCACGATCTTGAGTACGAGATGGAGATCTCGTTCGAGGAGGCCGCCTTCGGGACCAACCGCGAGATCCAGGTGCCCCGCACCGAGACCTGCTCGACGTGCGGGTCCGGCGCAAGGCCGGGAACGAAGCCGCGCGTCTGTCAAGCGTGTAACGGCACCGGTGAGCAGCAGACCGTCACGAACACGCCGTTCGGCCGCATGATCAACCGGCGCCCGTGTCCCGTGTGTCACGGGCGAGGTCAGGTCATCGATCAGCCGTGTCCGGACTGCCGCGGTCAGGGCAGGCGGCGGGTGCGGCGCAGTGTGGACGTGAAAGTTCCGCCGGGTGTCGACACTGGGACGCGTCTGCGCATGGCGGGCTACGGCGAGCCGAGCCCGAACGGAGGGCCGCCGGGCGATCTGTTTGTGGTAATCCGCGTCCAACCGCACGAGGTGTTCGAGCGCGAAGGCACGAACATTTACGTCGACGTGCCAATCTCGTTTGTGCAGGCGGCGCTGGGCGACGAGATTGAGGTGCCGACGCTCGAGGGCAAGGTGAAGCTGCGGATTCCGGAAGGCACCCAGACGGGCACGACGTTCCGCCTGCGCGGCAAGGGGATTCCGAAGCTCGGGTCGCCCCTCGTGCGCGGGGATCAGCACATTCGCGTCCACGTGGTCACGCCGACGAACCTGACGGAGCGGCAAAAGGAATTGTTCCGCCAGCTTGCCAAGGAGCTCGGCGAGCAGACGCACGAGCAGCAGCGGACCTTTATGGAGCGCGTCAAGGACGCGTTTCTCGGCTGATGGCTGTGAGGCGAGATGAACATGGTGTCGTGAGGAGGCGTCGCATTGCGTTGGTGGCACGTGCGCGTGCGCGTGGCGCACGAAGCGGCGGATGCGTTGTCCGCTGTGCTGGAGAGTTATCCGGACGTGCAGGGGGTACAAATGGAGGGCATTTCTCCGGCGGAAGTGAGGCCGCCGCGGTTCGGCGAGTGGTTTGACGAGCAGCTGACGCCTACGCCGGACGTCGAGGTCTCGGTGTACGTTCCAGAGGCGCATGACCGAGGCGAGGTTGAGCGCCGCGTGTGCGATGCGGTTCGTCGGGTCCGAGAGGCGGGGCTGGATCCGGGCCCGCGGGCTTCGGAGGTTCACGTGGAACTCGTGGATGAATCCGACTGGAAGGACGCCTGGAAGGAAGAATATCATCCCATTCCGGTCGGGAATTCGCTAGTTATTGCCCCTGTCTGGGCCGAGTCGGCGGATCTCGAACCGTACCGCGACCGGCGCGTCATCGCCATCGAGCCCGGCATGGCTTTTGGCACGGGCCATCACCAGACGACGCAGATGTGTGCCGAGATTCTGGCCGAGGTGGTCCGCCCTGGGATGCGCGTGGTGGACGTCGGAACGGGCACAGGCGTGCTCGCCATCGCCGCGGCGCTCGTTGGCGCCGACCGTGTGGTGGCCATCGACCTCGATCCCGTCGCTGTATCGGCCGCAAGAGACAACGCGCGCAAGAACAGGGTCGAGGATCGCGTTGATGTGCGCGAAGGCGACCTTTTGGCCGCGCTTCGCCCGGACGAGATGTTTGACCTCGCGGTGGCCAACATTCTGCGCGACGTGGTCATTGCGCTCCTGCCGCAGGTGCGCCCGCGCCTTGTTTCTGGCGGACTCCTGTTGACATCCGGCTACATCGAGTCCCAGCGCGAGCAGGTGGAGCAGGCGCTCGCGGATCACGGGTTTTCAGTGGTGCGCAGGGCGCACAAGGACGACTGGGTCAGCGTGTTGGCGGTGAAGCGCTGATGTTGCCGCGCCTGTTTTTGGACGTCCACGTGGATGAAGGCTCTCGCGTGTGGGTGCGCGGCGAAGACGGGCATCACTTTTCGCGCGTGCTGCGCGCCCGACCCGGCGAGGTGCTCGTGGCGTCCGCAGTCAACGGGCCGTTCTGGGCCGAGATCGCGGATGTGCGCCCGGGCGAGATCTGCCTGCACTTGCGCGAGCGCGCGCCTTCGAGTGAACCGAAGCGGCGCTTTGTCCTGGTCCAAGGACTGGCCAAAGGCGAGAAGATGGACACCATCCTGCAGAAGTGCACGGAAATCGGCGCCTGGGGCTTTGTCGTGTTTGAAGCCGAGCGTTCGGTGGTCAAGCTCTCGGGCGCCGCGAAGGTGGAGCAGAAGCTCGCGCGCTGGCGCAAGGTCGTGCGCGAAGCGGCGATGCAGGCCCAGCGCGACGTGGTGCCGTTTGTGGTCTGGGCGCCGAACTTTCCCGCGTCCCTTGCCGTGCTCGCGGAGCACGAGGTCGATCACGTCCTCGTGCTCGACGAGGAAGAGCGCGAATGCGGCATTCGTTCAGCCATGCGGGCCCACGGGGCTGGAAATCGAACGGCCGTGGTGGTTGGGCCGGAGGGCGGGCTTGCCAGCGGCGAAAGGCGGCATGCAAAGCAGGACGCGCGTTGCCAGACGGTCACGCTCGGTCCGCGCATCCTGCGCACGGAGACCGCGGGCGCGGTGGCGCTCGCGATTGCGCTCGCCGAATGCGGCGACATGGGAGGTTGAAAACGTGCCGACGGTGGCATTTCACACCTTGGGCTGCAAGGTGAACTTCTATGACACCGAAGGGATATGGCAGACGTTCAAGCGGCGCGGCTATACGCAGGTGCCGTTTGACAGCGTGGCAGACGTGTACGTGGTCAACACGTGCACTGTCACGCACATGGGCGATCGGAAGAGTCGGCAGATGATCCGGCGCGCCGTGCGCACGAATCCGGACGCGGTCGTGGTGGTTACGGGCTGTTACGCGCAGATTGCGCCTGACGAGATCGCGCGCATTCAGGGCGTGGATCTGGTCGTGGGGAACGACCAGAAGTCGAAGATCGTCGATCACGTCGAGGCCGTCCTCGCGGAGCGGAAGCCGTATCTCGCGGTTGGCAACATCATGAAGGCGACCGAGTTCGACGAGCTCGATGTGCCGTACTTCGAGGAGCGGTCTCGGGCCAACCTCAAGATCCAGGACGGCTGCAACAACTTCTGCACGTTTTGCATCATCCCGCGCGCGCGGGGGCTCATCCGCAGCCGCAAGCCGGAGAACGTGGTGCTTCAGGCGACGAAGCTGGCTCGGGCCGGCTATCGGGAGATTGTGCTCACGGGCATCCACACGGGTGGCTATGGCGAGGACTTTGAGCATTATCGCCTGGCGGATCTGCTGATGGATCTCGAGCGCATCGACCTGCCGTTCCGCATCCGGATCAGCTCGATTGAGGCGAGCGAGATCGACGATCGGCTGATGGATGTGCTCGCGGCGTCCAAGAAGGTGGTGCCCCATCTGCACATCCCGCTTCAGGCGGGCTCCGATCCAGTGCTTCGGCGGATGCACCGGCATTACACGACGGCCGAGTACGCCGACAAGCTGCGGGAGCTTCGCCGCCGTTTGCCCGATCTCGCCGTGACGACGGACGTGATCGTCGGGTTTCCGGGCGAGACGGACGAGCAGTTCGAGGAGACGTACGCGTTTGTGCGCGCGCAGGGGTACGCGCAGTTGCACGTGTTTCCGTACTCCCCGCGGCGGGGCACTGCGGCGTACAAGTTCAAGGATCAGGTGCCGGAGGACGTGAAGCGCGCGCGCGTCGCGCGGATGATCGCGCTCGGAGATGAGCTCCGCCAGGCGTACGCCGCATCGTTCGTGGGGCGGGATCTCGAGGTCATCGCGGAGTCGCCGCTCGCCTCGGCGGACGACGAGGCGCGCCGCGCGTACAGCCACCTGCCTGAGGCGTCCCGCATGCTCGTGGGATACGACGGGCACTACCTCCGCGTGGCGTTTGAGGCGCCTTCCGGCGTGCCGCTGGAGTCGATGGTCGGCGAGGTCATCCGCGTCCGGATGACGGGCGTCGGGCCGGGCGTGCACCGGGCTGTGTTTCTCGAGCAGGTGACGTTCCCTGACGAAGAGCAGGCGATGGAATGGGGGCGGATGACGTCGTGACGATACGCGTGGAGCGGGCAGCTGGGGGCGTCGTGGTGCGCGAGCGAAACGGCGCGCGCGAGGTGCTCCTCATTGACGATCAGTACGGCAAGGTCTCCTTTCCCAAGGGCCATCTCGAGCCTGGCGAGTCGTGGGAGCAGGCGGCGCTGCGCGAGGTGCAGGAGGAGACGGGCGTCATCGCGCGCATCGCGGGCGACATCGGGCGCGTGGAGTACCTCATCGAGCGCGGTGGCGAGCCGGTGCGCAAGCAGGTTCGGCTCTTTCTCATGGTGGCCGAAGACGGCTCCGAGCCGGTGCACCAGGCCGAGGAAGTGAACGGGGCGTACTTTTTGCCGTGGGACGAGGCGAGGCGGCGCCACGACGAGCGCGGCTACGCGAACTGGCGGTTTGCGTTTCAGAAGGCGGAGGCGCTTCTCACGTGGCGAGATTCGCGGCTCGAGGAGGCGTGGCGGGCGCTCGGGCCGGACGAGCCGTGGGATGATCTGGTCGCGGCGTGGCGCGAGGCAGAGCCTGTCGTTCGGAAACTGGTGGAGGCGTGCCGCGAGGAGTTGGCCGTGACCTTCCCAGAGTTGCCTCTGCCGAAACCACAGAGCCTTCAGCTGCCTCGCGAGGTGACGCAAGGCGCCGTGAGGGCGGCCATCGAGTCGACGCTGCTGAAGCCAGAGGCGAGCGAGATCGACGTGCAAAACCTGTGTCTGGAGGCCATCCAACACAACCTTCCGATGGTGTGCATCTCTCCGCGCCACGTGTCTCTGGCGAAGCAAGCGATGGCGGCAAGCGGCGTCCGGGTGTGCACCGTGATCGGATTTCCGCACGGGACGCAGGCGGTCAACGCCATGCGCCAGGAGGCGCTCGAGGCCGTTGCCGCGGGGGTGGACGAGATCGACATGGTGGGGCCCATCGGCGCGCTGGCCGAGGGGGACGTGTGGACGTATGCGCAGGCTGTGCGCGCGGTGTCGGAGGTGGCGCGACTCAGGTTTCCGTCCGTGCCGCTGAAGGTCATTCTGGAAACGAGTGCGCTCGGGCCGGACGCGGTGATTAAGGGCGCCTTGGTGTCGGCGGCGGCGGGCGCCGACTTTGTGAAAACGTCGACGGGTTACCACAAGGCGGGCGCGCGTCCAGCCGACGTCGCCATGATGGCCGTCGCGGTCGCGGGGAGCGCTGGGGTGAAGGCGAGCGGCGGCATTCGCACGCCGGTTGCCGCGCGCCACCTGCTACGGTTTGGTGCGGATCGGCTCGGCACATCGTCCGCGCTTAAGCTGTTGGACGAGGCGTGAGGACGTTAGGTCGTGCGTGCGTCGGGCAGCATCCAGGTAAGGAACCGCGCGAAGGGGCGCGTGAAAGGCCAGACCGCAAGCGTGCAGAGGATATTGAACGCGGTGTTGGCGTTCGCCACCGCCTGGCTCGGTGAAAAGGACAGGGCCGCTACCGCGCTCGCAAACGGATGCAGGACCGGGAGAAACGCGGCGACGCCCATGCTGTTCAGGAGCACGTGGGCGAGCGCGATGCGCTGGGCGGCGCGCGGTGTGCCGATGGCCGCGATGACGGACGTGAGACAGGTGCCGATGTTGGCGCCAAGTGAGATGGCAATGCCGCCTTCCAGGGGGATCATGTGGCCGCCGACCAGAGCCATGGCGATGACCGTGGTGGCCGTGGACGACTGGACGAGCGCGCTCAGGGCGCAACCCGCGAGGGCTGCCCAGAGGATGTGGCGGCCGGCTGTGGCCAGCGCCTCGTGAAAGAAGGGCGCCGTCGCGAGCGGATGGAGCGCGGCGGCGAGCGCCTGCAGGGCGATGAACAGGCAGGCAAATCCCACCAGACCTTCGCCGAGCGGCCGGCGCTCGAGTCTGGGGGAGAGGGAGAGCATGAGGCCCGCCGCGAGGGCGGGAAGCACGATGCCCCAGAGATTCAGGTTGAGCAACTGCGGCGTGACGGTGGTGCCTACGTTGGCTCCTAGCACGAGTCCTAAGCCGCTCGCGAAGTCCAGACTTCCGGCCGCAACCAGTCCGACCGTGATGGCGGTCACCGCCCCCGAGGATTGAAGCAGCGCAGTGCTCACGGCCCCTGTGAGTATCCCGCGCGTGGGCGTCGAGGCCGCAATCCGAATGAGGTGCGCCAGGCGCCCTTCGGCCATGCGCTCGAAGCCGGACCGCATGAGGCGTAAGCCACCGAGGAAGGCGACGAGGGATAGGCACGTCGCAAGGATGTGGGTGATCATACGCCTCCCTCCCGTTCTAGGACAACCTATGCCGTCCACCGCGGGCGCATTCGTGTTTGACGAGCATTTCCTGCTGTACTATAATGGCCACAACTGATGTGTCCGGGGGGAGGGGATCTCATGTCGGAAGTCCGTCTGCGCAAAAATGAGTCCATCGACAGCGCGCTGCGCCGCTTCAAGAAGCAGATGGCCCGCGATGGCGTGTTGGCGGAGGTTCGCAAGCGCGAGCATTATGAAAAGCCGAGCGTCGCGCGAAAGAAGAAGGCCCAGGCAGCCCAGCGCAAGCGCCGCCGCAGCTACTGAGGCGAATCGGGAGGAAGCATCATGGCCATCCTTGATCAGCTGAATGAGGACCTGAAACAGGCGATGCGAGACAAGGACAAGGTCCGGCTCTCGGTCATCCGGATGGTGAAATCGGCGGCCAAAAATCGCGAAATCGAATTGGGCCGAGCGCTGACGGATGAAGACGTGTTGGGCGTCATTCAGAAGGAGATCAAGCAGCGCCGAGATTCCCTCCAGGCGTTTCAGGATGCGAATCGGACGGATCTCATCGAACAGGCCGAGCAGGAGATCGCGGTGCTCGAGTCCTATCTGCCGGCCCAGCTCGGTGACGACGAGATCGAACAGTTGGCCAAGGACGTGATGGCGCGGGTCGGCGCTGCCGGAAAGGCCGACATGGGCAAAGTCATGCGCGAGCTGATGCCGGCGGTGCGCGGGCGGGCAGATGGGCGGCGCGTCCAGCAAATTGTCGAGCGCCTGCTCGCCTGAAGGGTTGATGAAGATCTGAAAATACGAGGAGCCGTTCGCTGAGGACGGCTCCTCCGTTCATTTCACCGGCACATCCCCACGGGTGTTAACGCGAGCCTGTCTCGCATAGTCATCCAGGGGGAGGAATCGGCCATGCCGGGATGGACGTCTTCAATCAAGCGGCGCGCGGGGGATCTGCTCCGCCTCCCGCCCGACGCTGTCGAATCCGTGGCTCGCGTAACCATCGTGGGTGACGACGTCACCATCGAGGGCGCGAAGGCGTTGCTCGAGATTTCGCCGGATCGCATCTCCTGCGATCTCGGCGATCGCGTCGTCGAGATCGAGGGCGAGTCGTTTGTCATCAAGCTCGTAACGGAGCGGGAAATTCACGCCGTGGGGCGCGTTCGCCGCCTGAGCTTCGGAGGTGGCCTGCGATGAGCGACTCCCGGCTAGAGTGGTTCTTGAAGGGATCCGCGACGCTCTGGGTGACGGGGCCGGGCGCGGGACAGCTCGTCGCGCGACTGCAGCGTCAGGGTGTCGTGGTGCGGGACGTCCGTTTCAAGGCGGACGGCGTGATGCTTCGCGTGAGTACGGACGCGCTTCGCCACCTCATGGCGTCGAGGCGGGCTTATGGCGTGAGGTTTTGCGTCGTCGAGCGCCACGGTGTGCCCTTTCTGTGGAGGCGCCTCGCAAAGCGGAAGGCGTTTGCGGTTGGAGCGGTGGCCTTCGTGGCCGTGCTCTACGCGCTGTCGTCCATCGTGTGGCGCGTCGAGATTGTGGGCGCGGAAGGCGAGGACCAAGAGGCAGAGTTGAGGCAGGCCGCGGCAGATGCAGGGCTTCAGGTCGGCCAGTGGAAGTCGCACCTCGCGCCGCCCGCCGAACTCGCCGAACGGATGGTGGCTCGCGCGCCGAATTACGTGTGGGTGGGTGTGGAAATCAAGGGCTCGGTCGCCGTCGTGCGCGGGATTCCGAAGATTCCGGGCGTGCCCCAAGCAAGTCAACAGCCGTGTAACATTGTCGCCACGCGTCCGGGCGTGATCCTCGACGTGCAGGCGTCGCGGGGGCGCGTGATGGTCAAGCCTCATCAGCTCGTCTACCCCGGGCAGGTGCTCATCTCGGGGCTGTTGACGGATCGCGGCCCCAGCGTACCCGCGAGCGGGCACGTGTTCGCCGAGGTTTGGTACACGTCCGAGGTGTCCATCCCGCTTCAAATTTCATCACAAGGATTGACCGGCGCTTCGGTCTCGCGCGAGTACCTCGCAGTGGGTGGCGCGCGGCTGCGCGTGTGGGGATTTCAAGAAGCACCTGCGGCGGTGTACGAGCGTGATCGCGAGACCGACTGGCACTTGGGAAAATGGAGATTGCCCGTGCAGTGGGTGCACGCCACGCTCTACGAGGTCAAGCCCTCGGTTTGGCACGTGGACGCTGCCGCGGCCCGGAACGAGGCCCTCATCATGGCAGCTTCCGACGTCCGGTCCCTCGCCGGCGGAGACATGGTCATTTTGGGCCAGTCAATTTTACAGGAGCGTCTCGAGCGTGGTACTCTATACGCGACCATACTTACGCGCGTCCAGCAGGACATCGGCGCGAAAGCCCCCATCCCGGAGATTGGAGGCTTGCCCAAGTCCCAAGGCGCGGCGCAATCGTAAGGACGGGGATGGTGCATCGTTGGCTGAGCAGACGGCGACGAAGAAGTGGGTGTTTCCGACGAATGAAGAAGCGGTGCAGGCACTCGGGCCGAACGACTTGCTTTTGCACCTGCTCAGTCAGTCGTTTTCCGCGAAAGTGATTGTGCGGGGCACGGAGATCCAGTTCGTGGGTGACGAAAGTGAGGTCTCACGCCTTCAGCACCTGCTGAGCGTGGTCACCACCTTGGTTCGCCGCGGGATGCAACTCGGTGAATCGGATTATCGATATATGATTGAAATGGCGCATGCGGGCGATCTCGACGACGTCATCGACGTCTACACGACCGAAATTGGCACGACGTACAAAGGGAAGGCTATCCGGGTCAAGACCCTGGGGCAGCGGCGGTACGTCGACGCCATCCGCCGCAACGATATTGTGTTTGGCGTCGGACCGGCGGGTACGGGAAAAACGTATCTTGCCGTTGCAATGGCGGTCATGGCGCTGAAGCGCGGAGAAGTGAAGCGGATTGTACTGACGCGCCCGGCTGTCGAAGCGGGGGAGAAACTCGGCTTTCTTCCGGGAGATCTCCAGGAGAAGGTGGACCCGTATCTGCGGCCGCTGTACGATGCGCTGCACGACATTTACGGTCAGGAGCAGGTCATCCGCGCGCTCGAGCGCGGCAATATCGAAATTGCGCCCCTCGCGTACATGCGCGGGCGCACGCTCGAGGACAGTTACGTGATCCTCGACGAGGCTCAGAATACGACGATTGAACAGATGAAGATGTTTTTAACTCGCCTCGGATTCCATTCGAAGATGGTGATCACGGGCGATGTGACGCAGATTGACCTTCCTGCGGGTAGGCTATCCGGCTTAGTCCACGCGCAGCGCGTGTTGAAAGGGATTCCGGGCATCGCCTTCCACACGTTCAGCCCGTCGGACGTCGTAAGACATCATCTGGTTCAAAAAATCATCGACGCATATGCACAAGATCAGGCGAGGCAGGGCTGAGGCCCTGCCTCGAGCGCAAGGAGCAGGTCGGTCATGAAGTGGACAGGATGGGGAAACGCCATTCGCCGCTGGTTGGACGACGACGCCTTTCGCCACAACCGGCGCATCCGCGTATTCATCTACGCGGGTCTTGGCGTTTTCTTGTTCGCGATTCTCGCGTCGAGCATGGTGCCGCCTCGCTACCATTTCAAGGTCGGAGAGGTAAGTCCGACCACCGTGGTGGCACCGGTGACGGCCGTGGACACGGCCGCGACGGCGGCCAAGCGGAGGGCGGCTGAAGCGAAGGTCCCGAAGCAGTACGCGCAGTCGCCGCAGGTGCTCACGGATGCGCTGCAGCAGCTGGCGACGCTGTTCGAGGCGGCGAAAACGGCCGCCTCGAATCCAAACCTGACGCCCGCCGAGCGGCTGGCGGCGGTGAGGCGGGTGGCGCCTGAAGGACTGTCCAGCTCGACGTTGGAACGGATGCTCCGCGAGCCGCCCGCGCGGCTCGACGCGTTGGAGAAAGACAGCGCGAAAGTCGTGCAGGCCATCTTGAGCCAGCCCTTTTATGCGGACTCGATGCAGCAGTCGATGCTTCTCGTGGATCGCCAGATTGTCAACCTGAATCTCGGGCTGGATCGCGACGAGGCCTTGATTGTCCAGAATACCGCCGTGAGTGTGCTCCGACCGAATATGGTGTATCAGGCGCAGGCGACTCAGGAGGCGCGCGAGCAGGCGGCGGAGAGCGTACAGCCGGTTCTTATCCACCAAGGCGACGTGATCGTCGCGAAAAATCAGGTCGTCACCCAGGACGTCATCAGCAAGCTGAAGGACGTGGGCCTGTATTCGGCGTATCCGAGCGTCCGCGTGGGGGTCGGATTTGCCTTATTCATCGCGCTCTCGGTCGCGATGCTCGCGGCTTACGTGGAGCGGAGGGCACCGAGGCGCCGGCTGGACAATCTGATGCTGGGCATCTTGGGGCTCGTATTCGTCCTGATGGCCATCCTCATTGCGGTGACCAAGTGGATTGTGGTAGCGGGGGGGCCCACCTCCACGCCGTATCTGCTGCCCATTTCGCTCGGCGCGATGCTCATCACGGTGATGATGGACTCGTCGCTCGCGGTAGTGGCCGCGTTTTTCTTCTCGTTTCTGCTCGGGGCGGCGTTCGGCATGAACTACGACTTCGTGTTCTACGGCTTCGTGGGTTCGCTCGCCGGCGCATACAGCGTCGCGCGCGTCACGAGCCGTGCCACGTTCATGCGCGCGGGGTTCATCGTCTCCGCGGTGAACATGGGTACCGTGATCGCGCTGTATCTCCTGGAGGAGAACCGTGGCTCGGACCTTCACGCCTTGTCGCTCCACGTGGGCCTGGCCGCGCTGAACGGCATTTTCGCGGCCATCTTGACGATGGGCGTCTTGCCCTTCTTCGAAGCGGCATTTGGGCTCCTCACGCCCATCCGGCTTCTCGAGCTTTCGAACCCCAACCATCCGCTGCTGCGGAAGGTGTTACTGGAGGCGCCTGGAACGTACCACCACAGCCTCATCGTCGGCAATCTCGCAGAGGCCGCGGCGGAACTCGTGGGGGCCGATCCGCTTCTTTGCCGTGTCGGGGCGTATTATCACGATGTTGGCAAGACGAAGCGGCCCATGTTCTTTGTGGAGAATCAAATGACGAAGGAAAACCCGCACGACAAGGTGGCGCCAAGTCTCAGCCACCTCATCATCACGTCCCATGTCTCGGACGGACTCGAGATGCTGCGCAAGGCCGGGATCCCGAAGCCGATTCAGGATATCTGCGCTACCCATCACGGCACGACCATTCTGTGGTATTTTTATCACAAGGCCAAGGAGCAGGATAAGAGCGGAACCGTGCGCTTGGACGACTTTCGATATCCGGGTCCGAAGCCCAAGACGCGCGAGTGCGCCATCATCATGATTTGCGATGCGGTCGAGGCTGCGGTCCGCAGCATGTCGCGGCCGACGCCCAACCGCGTGGAGGGCGTCATCCGCAAGATCATCCGGGACCGCCTCCAGGACGGCCAACTGGATGAGTGCGACCTGACGCTGCAGGACCTCGACGCCATGGTCGGCGCGTTCATGAAGACGCTCAAGGGCATTTATCACGCGCGCATTGAATATCCGGATATTGACAAGCTGAAGAAGGAAGTGGCGAAGTGAACCGTTTGTCCGTCGATGTGACCTGCGAGGTAGACTGGCCCCTCGCCCCGCCGTATGGCGACGCCCAGGCGTTCGTGGAGCGCGTGCTCGAGGTCGCGGCCGAGCGCATCGGCGTGCAGGGCGAGGTCTCCGTGCTGTTTGTGGACGACGACGCGATCCACGAGCTCAACCGGGCGTACCGGCAAGTGGACAGGCCTACGGATGTGCTGTCCTTTCCGATGAATGAGGGGGAGGCGCTCGCCGATCCCGACGAAGTGGAGCCGATGTTGGGGGATATCGTGGTCAGCGTGGATCGCGCCCGTGAGCAGGCGGAGGCCTACGGTCATTCCCTGGAAAGGGAAATGGCGTTCCTGTTGGTGCACGGGTTTTTGCACCTGAATGGATACGATCACGAGGACGAGGCGGGCGAGCGCGAGATGTTCGGGCTGCAGGAGGAGATCTTACAGGGCATCGGGCTTCCGAGATTGTAGGCGGCGGGGCGGTGAACCCATGAAGGACGCGGGGCAGGGCCGGCAGATGATGACCGATCCGATGGCACAGCCGTTTCTCCGCGCGGTGGCATATAGCCTGCGCGGTGTGGTCTACGCTTTCCACACCGAGAAAAATTTGAAGAGGGACGTCTGGCTGTTCACCTGCCTCGCCATCGTCGAGTGGTGCCTGCGGCCCAACTTGCCGCAGACCGCCATCACGGTGTTTGTGTCGATGTGCGTGTTTGCAGCCGAGTTGTTCAATACGGCCATCGAATTGGCCGTGGACGTGGCTTCAGGTTGGAGAGAACACCCGGTTGCCGGCATGGCGAAGGACGTGGCCAGCGGCGCTGTGACATTCGTCGCCTTGGGTGCGCTCGCCATCGCGACGTGGCTGCTCGCCTCCAACTGGCCTTGGCACTTCTGGCTCTGGAGCCGCCACAACCTGGGCGCGATGGCGCTCGTCACGGTGTGGCTGGCGATAGTCTGGGCGTTCAGGTTGTGGCCTTACCGCGCAGACATCGAGATCAAACGGCCTCGAAAGGAGGGGGAAACGGGATGACATACAAGTCTGGTTTTGTGGCGCTCATCGGCCGGCCAAACGTCGGCAAGTCGACGCTTCTCAACGCCCTCGTTGGCCACAAGGTCGCCATTATGTCGAGCCGGCCGCAGACCACGCGCAACCGCATCCGCGGCGTACGCACAACCGAGACGTCGCAGATGATCTTCATCGACACGCCGGGGATTCACAAACCAAAGCATCGGCTCGGCGAGTACATGGTCGACGCCGCGCTCAAGACGCTGAACGAGGTCGACGTGATCGTCATGGTCGTGGACGCCTCTTCGCCCGTTCATCCCACAGAACACGAAATCGCGAAGCAGCTCGAGCGCGTGCGGACGCCTGTGATCCTCGCGCTTAACAAGGTGGACGCGCTGGAGGATCGGGCGCTGGTGCTGAAGCGCATCGAGGAGTATCAGGCGCTTCGGCCCTTTGACGAATACGTGCCCATCTCGGCGCTCAGAGGCGAGCAAGTGGATCTTTTGGCCGAGATCATCGAAAAGCGGCTGCCCGAAGGGCCGAAGTATTATCCGGACGACATGATCACGGACCAACCGGAGTCGTTCATCATCAGCGAGATCGTTAGGGAAAAGGTGCTCCTGTTGACGCGCGACGAAGTGCCGCACTCGGTGATGGTGGCGGTGGAACACATGGAGCGGCGGTCGTCGGACACGCTTTACGTGAGCGCGGTGATTTACACGGAGCGCGAGAGTCAAAAGGCCATCCTCATTGGAAAGCAGGGCCAGATGTTGAAGCGCGTGGGCGAGATGGCGCGACATGAATTGGAGGCCCTGTTTGGCAACCGAATTTACCTGGAGCTGTGGGTCAAGGTGAAGCGAGACTGGCGGAATAAGCCCGCGCTCTTGCACCAATTCGGCTTTGACCGCGAGGGCTAAGCCTCCAGGGGATTCCGGGTATACGGGCGGGGTGGCACGGCAGACTACAGTCATGGAAATGCAGTCCGCGGAGCGGAAGGGAGACGATGCCGATGCGTGATATCACGTGGAAGGTATTCGAGCTCACCGGAGATGTGTACGCGTACCTCCTGTATCGCGCCTGTCAGCAGGCAGAACAATTCACGGACGACGAACAACCGGCGGAGGAAGAGAAGCTCCAAGAGGATTCGCATTTCCAGGCATCGCTGAAGGGCTGAGTGTGACGGTGATATGGACGACAGAGGCCGTCGTGGTGCGCGTCGTGCGCTACGGAGAGCGCGACGCCATCCTGACACTCCTGACGGAAACGGGGCTCGTGACGGCCATGGCGCGCGGGGCGGCCAGGCCGACCGGACGGCTGTCGGCGGCCGCGCAGCTGTGTGTGCAAGGGACCTACGTGCTGTATCAGGGGCGAGGCATGGGCGACGTGCGTCAGGCTGAGGTGACCCGTCAGCGCCGCGCCCTGCACGAGGACGTGGTCAAGGCGGCGTATGCCGCGTATTTGTGCGATCTCGCCGCCCGTGCTGTTCCCGAGCGACCTGACGCGCCCCCGGCGGCTTATCGGCAGTTTGTAGCCGTGTTGGACGGGCTGGAGGCGGACCACGTGCCTGTGGACGTGCTGGCTCGTGCGTTTGAGTTGAAGGTATGCGCGTGGCTCGGCGTGGGGCCGGACTGGCGCGTGTGCATCCGGTGCGGCGTGCCGCTGGCCGAAACCCGCGAGGCGCCTCGCTACGATCCGTTCGAAGGCGGGCTCATCTGCGCCGATTGCGCGAGCGCAACGGGTTCAGCCGCGGTTCGAGGCTGGCCCTTGCCGCGCAAGATTTCGGCCGTCCTTCACCTGTTGGCCCAGGCTGACATCGCAAAACTTCATCGAGTCGATCTTTCTGGCGCCATGCGGGATGCGCTCTCGCGCATTCTCGCACATCAACTTCAAGAATTTGCAGGCGTGGGAGGGCGGGCGCGTCAAGTGCTCGACGAGATTGTGGCGTCGCTACCCCACCCTCCTGCCGAGGATGGGCGCGATCTCGACACATAAGCGCCATACGGGAACCATAAACTGATTCGGGGATGGAGAAGAGGATAAATTTGACTTGGGGCGTCGATACTAGGCATGTCTCAAAGCTCGCTTCCGGGGACGCCACAAGCTTCGAGAGAAGCCTGGTTGTCGAACCATGTCGAGAAAGAGACAACTTTTTGCGGATAGGAGGAAAGTGTCCTACATTGTAGAATACATGAGTATGCACCGGCGCATCACCCGAGACGAGGCAACCGTGGGCGACGCCGGATAGGGGGTGCAGTGATGAACGTTCCCGAGACGTTCATTGATACGCTGCGCCAGAAGGTCGACATCGTCGAAGTCATCAGCGAATATGTGCCCTTGCGCAAATCCGGGCGTTCGTATGTCGGTCTTTGCCCGTTCCACAATGAGCGCACGCCTTCGTTCTCCGTATCACCCGAACGCCAAGTGTACCATTGTTTCGGATGCGGGGCTGGCGGCACCGTATTCCGGTTTCTGATGGACATCGAGGGCATCTCATTTGCCGAGGCAGTGACACTGCTCGCCGAGCGATGCGGCATCCCTCTGCCCGATGCGCTCCACGCGCCCGCTCCTCGCTCGCCGAGGCTCGAGCGGTATCGGCAGGCGCATGATCTCGCTGCAAAAGCGTTCAACCACATTCTAATGAATACAGATGCTGGAGTGCAAGCCCTTCACTATCTTCTTTCGCGCGGAATTTCCCGCACGACCATGGCGACCTTCCAATTGGGCTACGCGCCCCCGTCCGGACGGGCCATGATGTCGTTCCTGCAGCAGAAGGGCTTCTCGGCCGAGGAGCTCATTGCCTGTGGGCTTGCGGTGGATCTCGGCGGCGAGTTGGTGGATCGGTTCCGCGGCCGCGTGATCATTCCGATCGCGGATCGGCGAGGACAGGTCGTCGCCTTCGGCGCGCGGGCGCTCGATGACGATGCCAAGCCCAAGTACCTGAATTCTCCTGAGTATGAACTGTTTCACAAGGGTAGGATGCTCTTCAATGTTCATCGCGCCCGAAAAGCGATTCGCCGGGAGCG
The DNA here is from genome assembly GCF_000219875.1 of Alicyclobacillus acidocaldarius subsp. acidocaldarius Tc-4-1. NCBI lineage: Bacteria > Bacillati > Bacillota > Bacilli > Caryophanales > Alicyclobacillaceae > Alicyclobacillus > Alicyclobacillus acidocaldarius. Next base: position 1,991,038 of record NC_017167.1, on the reverse strand, counting down.
GAGAGCGCTGTTGCTCGAAGGCTACATGGATGTCCTGGCGGTTGCGCAGGCGGGCATCGAGTGTGCGGTTGCGACGCTCGGCACCAGTCTGACGGAAGAACAGGCCCAGTTGTTGAAGGCCGACTGCGACAAGGTCGTGATCGCGTACGACGGCGACGAGGCCGGGCGCAAGGCGACAGTGCGCGCCATCGACGTCCTCGAGCAGGCGGGTATCACACCTGTGGTGCTGCGGCTGCCGGACGGTATGGATCCGGACGAATACATCCGGGCGCACGGCGCGCGGGCGTTTGAACGCATGCTGTCCGAATCGACCTGGACCGCAGTTCAGTTCCTGATCGAGGATATGCGCGCTCGAGCGGAATGGGTGAGCCCTGCCGGCAGAACCGAATTCCTGCGCCAGGTGCTTCGGCTGCTCGCGGAGCGAGCGAGTCCAGTGGAGCAGGAATATCAGTTGCGAAATTTGTCACAGGAATTTAACCTCTCTGTCGAAACGTTGAAGGAGGAGATGCGCGGTTTCGCGAAACCTTTAAGGCGTCGTTCTCCTCCGAGAGAAGAGGTCGCACCTTGGGTGAACTCGCCGCGCGCCGCCAAGGGAAAGGATCAGGTGAGCCTTCGCATTCTCCAAGCTGCACTGTTCAGCCAGGAGGCGGCAGAGTACTTGATGGAGAAGGGCGTGACCGAGCTCGCCCATCCGCTGCACACGGCGCTTTTGTCGCACGTGTATTCCTGGCGGCTCGAGCAGCCGGGACAACCGCCCTCGGCCTTCATCGATCGCCTCGAGGATGAGGAGTTGGTTCGCCTGGCGTCGTCGCTCCTGTTTGATGAGCCTCCGGAGATCACGGCGGAGCTCGTGGAGGATTACCTGAGGGCGCTCGAGCTCTTCAGGTTGGAACAGGAGCTGAAGGAAAAGGTGCGCGCGTGGAACGAGGCCGAGGCGGCTGGCGATCAAGAGAAGAGTAGAGAGATCAAGCTGCAAGTGGAGTGGATTCAGAGCCAGATGGCAACCATGAAGCAGCCCCGCGCGCTCCACGCCGAATGACGGGTTGCGCCGAATGGGGTAAAGGAGGCGGGGAACATGGCGAAGACGAATGACGAAATCCGTGACGAGGATCAGGGTATCACCCTTCAGGAAGCCAAACAACAACTGATTGAGCTGGGCAAAAAGCAAGGCTCATTGACATATGAGGAGATCTCGGATCGGCTCAGCGCGTTCGACATAGACGCCGACGCGATGGACGACTTTTTCGAGCAGCTGGCGGAGCTTGGGATCGACGTCGTGAACGAGCGGGACGAGGGCGGCGGCCGCGAGGACGAAGATTACGATCTGGACGATCTCTCCGTTCCGCCTGGCGTCAAGATTTCCGATCCGGTGCGGATGTACCTGAAGGAGATCGGGCGGGTGCCGCTCTTGTCGGCCCAAGAGGAGATTGAGCTCGCGAAGCGCATCGAGCAGGGAGACGAAGAGGCGAAACAGCGCTTGGCGGAAGCCAACCTGCGCCTTGTCGTCAGCATCGCGAAGCGATACGTCGGGCGCGGCATGCTGTTTCTCGACCTGATCCAGGAGGGCAACCTGGGTTTGCTCAAGGCGGTCGAGAAATTTGACTACCGGAAGGGCTACAAGTTCAGCACCTACGCTACGTGGTGGATCCGGCAGGCCATCACGCGGGCCATCGCCGATCAGGCGCGGACCATCCGCATCCCGGTGCACATGGTGGAGACCATCAACAAGCTGATCCGCGTCTCTCGCCAACTCCTTCAGGAATTGGGGCGTGAGCCCACGCCGGAGGAGATTGCCGCGGAGATGGATCTGACGCCGGAGAAGGTGCGCGAGATTCAGAAGATCGCGCAGGAACCTGTGTCACTGGAAACTCCCATTGGCGAGGAGGACGACTCCCACCTCGGCGATTTCATCCCAGACGACGAGGCGCCCGCTCCAGCCGATGCGGCGGCTTACGAGCTCTTGAAGGAACAGTTGGAGGACGTGCTGGATACGCTCACGGAGCGCGAAGAAAACGTGTTGCGGTTGCGGTTCGGACTCGATGACGGCCGGACGCGAACGCTCGAAGAAGTCGGGAAGGTGTTTGGCGTGACGCGTGAGCGGATCCGCCAAATTGAGGCGAAGGCGCTGCGCAAGCTGCGCCATCCGAGCCGAAGCAAGCGGCTCAAGGACTTCCTCGAGTGAGAAGAGCTCCACGTTGCGCATGGCACAGGCTGCTCGTCTCGTGATGGGGCGTGGCGGCCTGATTTTGTTCCTGCCGATTCGACGCTGCCCTGCTGGTCCCGGATGACCACCTCTGGCGGCCGGTCTATCGCTATCTTCATCCGCGTATCGTGGAAGAGGATATGGCGATGAGGCGGTGGGGACAGCTTGACCTGGTTCTGGATGTGCCTGTTGGCGTGTGGAGTGGCGGTCCTGGGCTCGCTCGCGTTTCTCTTTCGGTTTGCCGAGCGGTTGAAATACGAGGGCCGATCTCAACGGCCGGTACCAAGTGATGTAGGCGTGGTGCTCGGCGCATACACGAATGGCTTTGAACCGAGTCACCCGCTCGCGGCCCGGCTTCGGACGGCCATCGCGCTCTATCGCCAGGGCTACATCCGCGCCATTATCGTGAGCGGCGGCCAGGGAGACAATGAGACCGTCTCTGAGGCGCGGAGCATGAAGCGCTTCCTTGTCATGAACGGCATCCCGCCCGAGGTCGTGCACGAAGAGCAGATGTCCACCAACACGTGGGAGAACCTGTATCACAGCAGCGCCATCATGGGCCATCGGGGATATCGGACGGCGGTCATCATCACTTCGGATTATCATCTCCCGAGGGCGCTCGCCGTCGCCCGCATGATGGGGATGGAGGCGACCGGCTGCGGCGCCGCATCCACCAAGGGGGAGTTTCGTGCGGCCGTTCGCGAGGTGTTTGCGCACATCGATTATATGTTGCGGGGAAGACAGGCCCCGTTTTGGAAAGGTAATTTGAAAGCGTAATTTCAATGATGGAGAGGGACGATGGCCATGGATTTGGGCCCGCGCCTCAGGGCCGTGGCGCAGCTGGCGCTCCCTTGTGAAACCCTTGCCGACATCGGCACCGACCACGCTTATCTGCCTCTGTTTGCTCTGGAGGCCGGCATGGTCCATCGCGCCATCGCGACGGACGTGCGCGAAGGGCCGCTGTCCCGCGCTCGGGCTCACCTGGCTGCCCGTGGGCTTCTCCCGCGCGTATCCCTTCGCCTTGGGGACGGCCTCGAGCCGCTTCAAGTCGGGGAAGCCGACGTGATTGTGTCGGCGGGGCTCGGCGGGCGTGCACAGGCGGACATGATCGAACGGCGCGAAGATGTCGCCCGTTCGGCTCGCCGGCTGGTATTCCAGCCGATGGGGGGTGGCCACGTGCTGCGCCAGACGCTCTATCGCCTTGGGTTTCATCTCGCCGCGGAGGTGGCGGTCTGCGAAGCGGACAAGCCTTACGAGATTGTGGCCGCGGAATATCGGGGCGGGCCGGATCCTGCCTACGCAGTTGCACTTGCGGCGCTGTGCGATCGCGGCCTCCGGCCGGACGAAGCTTGGGAGGCGCTCTGGATGGTCGGGCCGCACCTCTGTCAAACGAATAATCCATGCCTGCGCCGCCGGATCGAAGGTGAGAACAGCCGGACGGAGCGGGCGATGGCGCGCGTCGTGCGCGCCGCAAACGCCACCATGCATGCGGCTCAGCGTGAGATGCTCGCCAGGCGGCAAAAGATCTGGCGTGCACTGATGGAGATGTGGGAGGAGGATGGCGCATGACCGTGACGGTTGCCGACGCGATGCGGGCGATGGATGCCATCGCGCCGCCGCACATGGCGATGGAGGGAGACCGCATCGGGCTTCAAATAGGCGATCCCGCCCGGCCCGTCGAAAAACTCGTGGTGACGCTCGAAGTGACGCCGGCCGTGGCGGATCGCGTTGTGGTATGGGGAGCGGATATGATCGTTGCGCACCATGCGCTTCTCTTTCGGCCGCTCTCCGAAATTCGGTGGGACAAGCCGCGCCAGGCGATGGTCGCGAAGCTCGTCGCGCATCGAATCGCCTTCTTCGCGGCGCACACCAACCTCGACTGCGCCCCCGGCGGCGTGAACGACGTGATCGCGGAGAGGCTGGGTCTCGTCCATCCCGAAGTGCTCGACATCACCGGGCGCGACAAACTGGTGAAGCTGGTGGTATTCGTGCCGGTGTCGCATGTGGACGCGGTTCGCCAGGCGCTCGGAGACGCCGGTGCAGGCCACATCGGCGCGTATTCGCACTGCACCTTCGGAGCGCCGGGGACGGGATCGTTCAAGCCAGGACCTGGCACCCACCCGTACATCGGCGAGGAGGGCAAGCTCGAGCTCGTGGATGAGGTGCGGCTGGAGACCATTGCCTACGAGCGCGATCTCGACCGCATCGTCGCGAGCATGCTGGAGGCGCATCCGTACGAGGAAGTGGCGTACGACGTCTACCCACTGGCAGTGCCGGGGCGTCCGTTCGGCATCGGGCGCGTGGGGGCACTGCCCGAACCGATGGAGCTTGAGTCCTTTGTGGATCAGGTGAGACGCGCCTTTCATCTGCCTCACCTTCGGTACGCGGGTCACCCGCGAGCGCGCGTACAAAAGGTCGCCGTGCTCGGAGGAGCTGGAAGTGGGTATATTCCGCATGCGCTGGCGTGTGGCGCTGATGTCCTCGTGACGGCGGACGTGTCGCACCATCAGGCGGCGGACGCCGTGCACGACGGGCTTGCGATCGTCGACGTGCCTCACGCGGCGCTCGAGGCGCCGGTATGCGAAGTGGTGGCCAGGAGGCTGCGCGATGCGCTGGGGTCGGCGGTGCAGATCCGCGTCGACGTCGAAGGCGTCGATCCTTGGCGCTTTGTGTGAGACATCAGCCGGATCGCAAGGCGCGGAGAATGGCGCGGTTGGCGGCCTCGTTTTTCTGGATCTCCCGAAGGGATTGGGCGCTCACGGCGCCGATGGGCGAGATGGGCCATTCTCCGCACAGGTCGACGCCAAGGATGCGCCGATGGCGTCGCAAGGAGACGAGTGCGTACAGAAGCGTCGGGAGGCGCATGCTCCCGCCATCCCAGTCGGTCGCCGCGTCAGCCGGGCTCAAGACGTCCTTGTCGATGCTGATGTAAACCGGATACGGGCCCACGGCTTCCAGGATGCGTTCCGAGAGCCTGCGCGGGGCGGACAGCCGAGACAGCGCATCTTCGTCGAGTAGGGTGACGTCGCCATGTCGTCGGCCGAGATCGCGCAACTGGCCTTCGTCGCGGGCGCCCACGATGACCGCGCGGCGAAGTTTTCGTATTCGAAAGAGCGCGCGCCTGACCCAGTTTCCGCAGGACAAAAGTGGGGGTTCGGCGGCGCAGTCGGTGTGATGGTCGAACAAGACGAGCGCGAAGGGCTCTTGGCATTCGCGGAGAAGGAAGTACGTGACATAGTGGTAGGTGCCGCTGCCGATCAGCGTCACCCCGCGATAGGTCCGCCGTTCTAGGCGACGCTCGATGGCGCGGGCCGCAAACGGATCACACATGCCATGGGTTCCAGGGATGTCGTCCAGATGCACGATTTCGTGCTCTGGCGGGAGTGGGAGCGACTGGACGGACAAGCTTTCGTCCAGGTGGAGGACGGTGACGCCAGGGTTTCGCGACAACAAGATGATCCACTCCTTTCAAGCTCGTGGGACTTGAAATGGTGTCTCATCCGAAGCGCAGGGTTTGGCTCCTTCTCTACCATAGCAGAGAATCGGGAGCGATGCAGCCTGGGATGGGCGGGATCGGTGGAATCCCCCATTGCAAGGCAGGCGAAATCCGAGTATACTCTCCATGCTGATGCGAAGAAGTAAGCCGGGCAATCGCCGGTGCGAGCCGCGAGGCTGCACGGGAGGAAAGTCCGAGCTCCACAGGGCAGGGTGCCGGATAACGTCCGGCGAGAGCGATCTCAGGGAAAGTGCCACAGAAATGCAGACCGCCGATGGCTCGCTTGAGCACAGGCAAGGGTGCAACGGTGCGGTAAGAGCGCACCAGCAGTCCGGAGACGGGCTGGCTAGGTAAACCCCACCCGGAGCAAGACCAAGTAGGGGCGCACATGCGGTGGCCCGCCGCGCGCCCGGGTTGGTCGCTGGAGCCGGCTGGCAACAGTCGGCCTAGATAGATGATTGCCACTCCACACGTGCGAGGCGTTACGCCGCTTGCAGCACAGGAGGACAGAACTCGGCTTACAGGCTTGCTTCTTCGCGTACATATCGTCGCGGAGCGGACATCACCCACGTTGGGTGATGTTTTCGTATGGCCCTCGCATAGGGCGCCCGACAGGCGCACAGGAGGCATGCATGGCAACGGAATGGGTGATTGCTCGCCTGGGCGAAGCGGAACGCGCTGCATGGGTGAGCGTGGTGGAATCGGTAGGCTGGCGGTTGGATCCCGCCGAGATCGACCTCTTGTTTGCCGCTGGCGGGGCGTGGGGCGCCTACGTGGACGGCCACCTCGCAGGCGTCGCGAGCGTGTATCGATACGGACAGCGCCTCGCGTGGCTCGGGAACGTGGCAGTTTTGCCGGACGTTCAGCGCAGAGGCATCGGCAGCAAACTGATCGATCACGTCCTTCGCCAGTTTGAGGGAGCCGCGGGAGCCGTGCCGGTTGGGCTGGTGGCCCGAAAGGAACTTGCGCCGCTATACGCCCGGTTCGGTTTCCGCCCGGTTGGAGAGGTTGTGCGGCTCGGGACAAACCGGGTGCTCGTCCACCACTTGCCCCAGGAGCCGCTCGGGGTGGAAGGGCAGGGCGACGCGTGGTTGGAGGACGTGCGCCGCCTAGATGAGCACGCCTTCGGAGCCGACCGCTCGGAACTTCTCCAGCGCGTGATGCGCGCGGCGGACAAGGTCATCGCGGTTTGCGACGACGCTGGAAAAGCTCAGGGCATGGGTGTGGCGCTTCCGTCGGAAACCGGGATGAGGGTGGGCCCCATCCTGGCGCAAAACGACATCATGGCGCTGAACCTCATGCACCTGTTGGCGGAAGGCGTGGAGGGGCCCGTCGTGATGGATGTGCCGGCCGAACGGGCTTCCTTCCTGCATCGGCTGCGCAAGCTCGGTTTTGAGGACCAGTCTTCCTCGGTCATCATGCTGCGCGGCGCGCCCAGGCTTCCCGGCCATCGACAATATCTATACGCCCTAATGCGGCCTGCGTTCGGATGAGCGCGGGCCGTTTCGCTTTTGGAGGAATTCAAGCCGAAGTACCGAATACCATCTTTCCATAGTCGTCGTTGTCGCGCGATTCCGACACTGGTGGCATATTTCGCGCTCACGGATCACGCCATCGTCGCCGGACTGAACAGCGGGTTCATCGCGCCCGTCGCCAACTTCCTCGTGACGCTCGTGGTCTCCGCGGCCACCCGTTCCTGGGACGCGCGGCGCACAGCTCAGCGAACTGCCCCTGCCCAAGCCGATCCGGCGAGCGGCTTTGAGGCGTGACGCACCCCGGCTGATTGAAACCCAGACGGGCCCGGTCTAGGCCTTCAGGCCTTGACTCCGAGCCCGTATTGGTACACCATCGTGCCACCGAGGTGGCCTGCCAACGTGACGAAGACGCACGCGAGAATGGCTGCGGCCGCCGCTGCCCACGACACGCGGCCGCGCCTCGTCCCTCGTGCGAGTTGAAGCGCCGCGGCCATCACCTGGAAGACGCCCGTCCACAACCCGTCCTCCTTGTGCGTATGCAGCATGGGAGCGACCTGTTCGGGAATCCTCGAGAGATACGACTCGCTCACGACGCCGGCGACGGCCGCCGAAGCGGTGGCCAGAATGCCGAGGAGAAGAAGATACAGGAAGGCGCGGGACCAAAACGGCGTCTGGCGGACGGCGCCGGCGAGCCCGGCGGCCCCGGCGAGATATGCGACAGCGATGGTGAAATGCACCACCATGGGATGAATGGTGCTTGGGAGTAGATGTTCGAGCCCCAACAACGTATGCCCCTCCGTTTCACGTCCAAGTCTTCATCGTGACGAACCGACTTCAAAAAGGGATTGGAACGGCGCGCTTCCAAGCAGATTTCAAGCTACACGTCGTATCCTGATGCGGGAGTTTCACCGAGCGGCGTCTGTTGGAGGGAGCTATGCGTATTCTTCTCGTCGAAGACGACAGGGGGCTAAGTCAGGCCCTTGCAGAACTCCTGCGAGAGGAGTCGTTTCAAGTTGATGTGGCGTATGACGGCGAGGAGGGCCTCTACCTCGCCGAGACGGCGGTGTACGACGCGCTCGTTGTCGACGTCATGCTGCCTGGCCTGTCGGGTTACGATCTCGTCCGCACCTTGAGGGACAAGCGCGTGCACGTGCCTGTTCTGTTTCTCACCGCCCTGGGCGACGTTGATCACCGCGTTCAAGGGCTGAACGCCGGCGGGGACGACTACCTGCCGAAGCCGTTTGCCACTGAGGAGTTTCTTGCCCGGCTGCGCGCCTTGTTGCGCCGCAACCGGGAATTAGGGACCGACCTGACGCTTCGGTCAGGTTCCCTGGTTTTGGATCCCCTCGCCCGGCGTGCGGCATTTGGGGACGAGCCCCTCAAGCTCAGCGACAAGGAGTTCGATCTCCTCGAATACCTGCTCAGCCATCGCGGACAAATTCTCACGCGCGAGCGGATCTTCAACCGCGTGTGGGGCATCCATTCGGACGTGATGGACACGACCGTGGATCTGTATGTCCATTATCTGCGCAAGAAACTTCAGCCGTTCGGCTACGATACAGCGATTCGCACGGTGCGCAACGTCGGATACATGTGGAGTGACGCGTGAGTGTTTCGCAAGACTGCCCTGCGCCTCGTGCTCCTTTACACCCTCGTATTTGCAGGCATCCTCCTCTTGTTCAGCGCCGTCGTCTACGCGTTCACCGATCACCGCGTGCGCGCGGACGAGTTCGCCACGATGAGCGCTGCCGCAGCCAACCTGCGCGCGTGTCGAGACGAACAGATCCTGCCGGGCGATCACGACGACGGCGAGGCTCCGCCGCTTCATCGAGGCCATGCGCCCGATCCGCGATCCGACGGAGATCGATTGCTCGCGGAAGTGGACGAGACCCGCGAACAACACCTCGTGTACGTGTTGCTCGCGGGGGCGCGGGTCGTGTCCCAGACGCCGGCCGGCAGCCTTACGGCGTCCGAAGCGGCCATGGTGGCTAGGGATGGGCTCAGCGACAGGCCGCGCGAGGTGAGTGTGGCGGGTGTGCCGTATCTGGGGATGAAAGTGGAACTGCCTCGGCCGGTTCGAGTCGGCGATGCGCCGGCGGATGCGGCCATCATCCTCTACAACCGGGCCCAGGATGTCGCTTTCTTGCGCGAGCTCTTGACCATCCTGAGTGTCTCGGGCGGTTTGTTCGCCGTGGCGTCGGCTGGCGCTGGCTTCATGCTTGCCTCTCGCGCACTTCGCCCCATTCGCCGCAGCTTCGAAGAACAGCGGCGGTTCGTCGCCAATGCGTCCCATGAGCTTCGGACGCCGCTGGCCGTGATGCGGCTGCAGATCGACCGCATGTTTCGCCATCCGGGCGAGACCATCTTGGAGATGAGCGAGGTCGTCGCCTCGCTAGATCGAGAGACAAGCCGTCTGCAGAGGCTGGTCAACCATCTGCTCGCGCTCGCCAAGGCCGACGAAGGCGCGGCGGTGTTGCATTTTAGGCCGGTCGATCTCGCTGCCCTCGCGCGGGAAGCCGCGCTCAGGTTCGCGCCGCTTGCCGAGGAGAAGGGCGTCGAATTGCGCGTCGTGGCGCGCGACACGCCGGCCGTGGCAGACCCGGATCGGCTCGTGGAGCTCCTCAGCATCTTGATCGACAACGCCATCGCGTTCACGCCCTCCGGCGGTTGGGTGGAGATCGACAGCTACGCATCCGCAAACGCCGTGGTGCTCGCCGTCAGGGACACGGGTCAAGGCATTCCTTCGGAACATCTGCCCCGCGTGTTCGACCGCTTTTACCAGGCCGATCCGTCCCGCGCCTCGCGCGGGGCGGGACTCGGCTTGTCCATTGCGAAGTGGATTGCCGAGGCCCACGGGGGGCAAATCCGCATTTTTAGCCCAGGCTCGCACGGCAGAGGGACGGAGGTCGAAGTGCGCCTGCCCCAGCGCCCTTCCGCAGAGCCCCGGAAGGGCCGTTTTGCCCGGATGCTCTTCATGTGCTATAAAAAGAATAGTTCTTAACCAAGAAAAAGCGGTTGGCCCAAACGGGTCCTCCGAAGCTGCCGAAGGGAGCACAGGCCACATGGCTCACCTATTCACGCCGTATGCCATTCGGAACCTCGAGTTGAAAAACCGCATTGTGATGGCGCCCATGTGCCAGTACTCCGTGACGGCCAAGGATGGCAAGCCGAACGACTGGCATTTCACGCACTACACGAGCCGAGCGGTAGGCGGTGTCGGACTCATCATCGTCGAGATGACCGACGTGGAGCCGGACGGACGCATCACCGATTACGATCTCGGCCTGTGGTCGGACGCTCACATCCCGCCCTTTCAGCGCATCGTCGACGCGTGTCACGCGCACGGGGCGAAGATCGGCATCCAGATTGCACACGCCGGCCGGAAGGCGGAGGATGCGCCCGTGCCGGTGGCGCCGTCTCCCATCCGCTTCGACGGGCCGCAGTACAAGACGCCGCGCGAACTTTCGACCGATGAAGTCAAGCAGATGGTGGAGAAGTTCGCCGCGGCCGCGCGCAGGGCGGTGAAGGCCGGATTCGACGTCATCGAACTGCACGGCGCGCACGGATATCTCATCCACCAGTTCCACTCGCCGCTCACCAATCGCCGCAAGGACGCTTATGGAGAGGATCTGGCGCGGTTCGGCGTCGAAGTCATTCAGGCCGTCAAGGCTGAGATGCCTTCGGGCATGCCGCTCTTCGTGCGCGTATCGGCCGTCGAATACGCGGACGGGGGCTACGACCTCGATCACGCCATCGAAATCTGCAGGCGATATCGAGACGCGGGAGCCGACGTCATTCACGTGTCCAGCGGCGGAGAAGGGCCTCCCGGCGCACGCCGCCCCGGGAACTTTCCGGGCTTCCAGGTGCCTTACGCGCGGCGCATCAAAGACGCGCTTCAGGTTCCCGTCATCGCCGTGGGGATGCTCGATCACCCTGCGCTGGCCGAGTCGATCGTCGCCAACGGAGACGCGGATCTCGTCGCCATTGCGCGCGGACTGTTGCGCGATCCGTACTGGCCCATTCACGCGGCCCTTTCGCTCGGCGAGAAGCCGCAGGTCCCGGTTCAGTATCAGCGCGCATTTTGAACTAAAAAGCCGTCACACGCGCCGCGCAGGAGGGGCGGCCCCGGACTCGTCTTTTCGACGGGGACAGGGGCCAGCCCCTTGTTTCGCTTGAGCCGAGGGATCCGGATAGGGATGGCGGCGCTCATTTGGCCGTTTGTGGGAATTGGAGCGTATAAAGTTTGAGTAGGGGTGTTCTCGGGAGGATTTTCCGGGGACAAAGAGAAGAGACCTCACTGAGCACAAAAACAACCCGCGTTCGGAGCGCGGATGAAGAGGTGAGGTCTCTCATGTTGGATATTCGTGATGGCGCGGCGGGTTTCCTGCCGCTGTGGATGAATCTGTTGTGGTTGTCTGAGCATCCGTGCGACTTCGCGATTCTTGAAGAGAGGCTCATGAGGTCCTTCGGCGAATTCATGAGGGAAATGGTTCCGCGCTTGCTCGAAGCGTGGGACGAGAAGCTGGCGGCGGAGCGTGACCGAAATGAGTGGGAACTTATTCAGCGTAAACCACGGACGGTCGTGTCCACCCTGGGAGAGATCACGTATCGTCGGCGTTACTACCGCAATCGAAAGACGGGCGAACGTCGCTTCCTGTTGGATGAGGTAGCAGGGTTCGAACCCCGTCGTCGATTGAGCGGGAAGTTAAGAGACCAAGCTGTGGCGTTGGCTTTAGATGTGTCGTACCGGCGCGCGGCAGAGATTCTACAGACTTGGGTGCCGGACATCAGCGCGATGGCGATTTGGCAAGAAGTGCAAAGGCTCGGAGGGGAGAAGCGCGTCCGAGCGGAGCTGGAGCGGGAGAAGGTGTTCGAACAAGGAGACGCTCCGGGAGGGAGACGCAAAGCCGAGACACTCTTCGTGGAAGCGGATGGCGTGTATGTCCGAGGGCGCAGGGAGGAAGATGGCCAGTCACACTTCGAATTGAAGGTGGCCGTGGCGTATGAAGGCAAGCAGGAACAAGGGCGGGAACGGCGCGCCCTGATGAATCGACAGGTGGTCGCGGGGACTGAGGAAGCTGAACGCTTCTGGGAGGAAGCGGTGTCCTCTTTTGGGCGCGTGTGGGATTGGGCCAGCGTGAAACGATGTTGGCTCGGCGCGGACGGGGCGGAATGGGCGAAGAAGGGCGTCGGAATGCTCCCTGGGGCTCGATATCGATTGGATCCCTTTCACCTGCGGCAGGCGATGGTTGCGGCCTTGGGACGGGAGACGCAGGCCTACCGGAAGGTATGGGATGCGGTGAGAACCGAGGAGTGGTCGCGGGTAGAAAAGGTGCTGACGAAGATGGAGAAGCAAAGCGAAGGGGCGAAGAAGCAGCGTATCTCGAAGCTGAAATCATACATGGAGAAGAATTGGCAAGGCATTGTGGGCGATGATGATGTGGTGAGTCTGGGTGCAATTGAGGGCCAGGTGTTCCACCACGTGGCGCGACGGATGAAGCGCCATGGGGCACGTTGGAGCAAGCCAGGGGCGGATGCGTTAGTGCGGCTGATTGCAACGCGCGCCAATCACGAGCCTCTGCGGGCCAACACGCCTTCTCGTTCGGAAATGCAGGCGGAAGTGCCGGTGAAGACAAAGCCAGTGAACGAGGCGGAAATCGCGAGACGGGTCGAAGAAGCGGCGACTTGGCTGGAAAAACACATGCCAGCATTGGTCGGTCCGCATGCGGACCGACCATGGGTGAAGTACGTGCTTCGTGAGCTCGCCAGAGTTTCAGCCACGGTTGCCTGACTCAACCTAAGCGGTGAGGTCCTCCCCTACGACAACTTGACACGGACTGGGAATTGTTGAGGATTGTATTGAGGGATGGAATTCGCTATGATACGCATAGATGCGCCCAGGTGGGGCGGCTCGATTGGCGCGGTGTTCGGCAACCTGATAGCGTACATAGCGGAAGACGCCGCCGCGGTCGGTAAGATCATGCTGAGCGGCGGATGGGTGTGGCCGACGGGTAAAGCCCGTTCGGCTTTTTTCGCACTCAGGCAGCGGAGCTAAGGTGGATTCGATGGAAGACAGCCGGTTTGCTTCTTTAGGCGGGCGCGTGCGGGCGGTCGGTGAAGCGCTTGGCGGCGCCTTTCGCGAAGGCCCTGATTGGGTCTCGTATCACGCGTTGAACGCGGAATGTCTGTACGTGACGCCATCCGTTCGCCCGTGGATGAGTGAGGAAGATCTAGTGGGGCGCTCGTTCGCGAGTTGGCCCATGCGCGACAAGGACCGGACTGCGTGGGCGAACGTCTGGCTTCAGGTGTTGGGTGGTCGAGCGGCTGCGAGACTCGTGTGGAGGCACGACAGGGCCGGTGCCGCGCGATGGGTGGAAAGTGTGCTGTTGCCGGACGAATGGCGTGGCGAGATGGTCGGCGTCATGGTCTGGCATCGCGATGTGACGGATCGCCACGAACGCGAATCAGCGCTTGAAGCGTCGATTCAGCGGCTGCAGTTGGCGTACGGGTTGGCGAGATCCGGCTATTGGGAGTTGGACGTGGCGACGCGGCGGCTCACCTGGTCGCAGGAGGTATATGATATCTGGGAGACGGATCCCGAGCACTTTGCGGCCACCTACGACGCGTTTCTGGAGACGGTCGTGCCGGAGGATCGGCCGCTCGTGGAGCAGGCTGTGTCGCGCGCCATGCATACGCACACGTATGAGCTGGAGTACCGCATCCGAACAGGGCGGGGGCAGATTCGCTTTGTGCGATCCGTCGGGCGCTACCACGAGTACGCCGGGGGGCGCGGCATCCTGTTTGGCTCCGTCCAGGATGTGACGGCCCAGAAGGAGTCGGAGCTCGCGCTCGCGGCCTCGCGGGAACTCTTGGCGCGGTCCGACAAGCTCGCGGCCGTGGGGCAGCTCGCGGCCGGCATCGCGCACGAAATCCGCAACCCGCTCACCGCGCTTCGCGGCTTCATCGATCTCATGTACCAGCGGGCGAGATCAAACAATCGGCGATACCTCGAGATCATGCGCGGCGAGGTGTCGAGGATGGAGGCCATCGTGTCGGAACTGCTGCGCTTGGCTCGGCCGGATCGCCCTCATTTTCAGCAACTCGATCTCGTCGATCTTGTGCAAGAAGTCGTGGCCTTCATGAGCGCCCAGGCGCTTTTGCACGGCGTGGAGATTCAATACGAGCCTCGCGCGGCGTCGGTCATGGTGGAGGGCGATCCGAATCAGCTCAAGCAGGTGTTCATCAATCTCATGCGAAACGGGATTGAGGCCATGCAGCCAGGCGGCCTCCTGCGCGTCCTGCTGTGGGAAGACGGCGGCTGGGCTCACGTCCAGATTTCGGATCAGGGCACCGGCATGCCCCCAGAGGCGCTGGCGCGAATCGGCGAGCCGTTTTTTACGACGAAGGAACAAGGCACCGGGCTTGGCGTCATGGTCTCCAAGCGCATGGTGGCCGATCACGGCGGCGATCTCTTGATTGAAAGCGAGGTAGGCCGCGGGACAACGGTGACGGTTCTTCTGCCCGCCACCAAGGACTCATAGACGTTAGGGCGGCGGAGGCGCGGGGGGAAGCGGAAGACGCCTGCGCACCAAATCCACGCCTTCCTCGCAGACGCCGAGCGAGCGCCACGAGCACGTGTGGCACAGCGACCGGATGTCTTCCGGACGGACGCGATCGCGCACGCGGCGCTCAATCTCGCGCCACGGCAGGCATTGTCCCGCGCGGAGCCCAAGGCGCGAGAGCACCTTCGCGTCTCGGCGATGGACAGAGCCGCTTTGACAATGATAAGGCTGGTCTTCGGGGAAGTGGTCGCAGAGGTCGTCCGGGCCCGCCACGATGCACACGCGCGTCTGCGGATCCGTGCGGAGCGCTTCATAGATTTCGGTCATATTGCGAACGTAGGCCTGCGAGTAGCCCATGCCTCGATAACCCAGCAAACAAAGCAAGTGGTGGCCGCGCAAACGAATCAAGTGGTCGCCCCCCGTCCAACGGGATCTCGCTCTTGCGTCTATTTCAACAGACGCGCGCGCAAATGACAATGGCTCCTCATGGCGAATTGCGCACGCGCCTGCGCCCGGTTCGCCGCTGCCGCCCGTCCGGTTGTATCTCTTCGCGCGTGTCGGTGCGGATTCCACGCAGAACGGCGAGCAAATGGGTGCAGACGGGGATGATGACCACCACCACCCAGCTCGCGGGCGCGAGGATCACCGTGACAATGTCCCGGGCCTGCATCGTCGTCGCGATGATTTGGCTAATGGCGTAGATGCTCGGCGCCACGAAGAAGGTGAAGGGCCGGAATTTGTGGTCGGAGACGCCCACAATCCGAGCGATGGTGGTGGAGAGCGCCCAGATGTGGTTGCCGAGAAAGAGCGTCGTGAAGGCGACCGACAGGATGATGATCACGATGCCAAGGCGTTCGACGAGAAATCCGCGCAGGCGAATGAGCTGAATGACCACCTGGACCGGATAGGCGAGGCGCTCCGTCGGGGTGAACCCCAGATTGACGACGATGGAAAAAAACACAAGCATCACCACCACTCCCCCAATCGCAGTGGCGATGACGGGATACCACTCGTTCTTGCCGCGGCGGTGGCGGTAGTACGGATTCACAATCAGGATGAGGTCCATGCCGAGATACAAGGGGAGCAGGTGGTAGACCCCGGAAGCCGTCTGCGACAGGCTGGTGAACGAAATGGGAATGAGGGGCTGATCCGCGTTCGCCAGGATGGCGCCGAACGAAGCCAAGATGCCCGCGAACGTGAGCGGGTGGACGATGGCGGACGCCCGTCCCATGGCCTCGACTCCGCACCAGGCCCCCCGCCACGCGACGATGATCATGGCGAGGGCGAGCCACATGCGCGTGCTAAGCGGGAAGAAATACTTCATGAGCGAAATCGTGAAGTACAGGCTGATGCCGAGAAACAGTAGGTAGACGGGTACATAGAGTGACGTGATGACCTTGCCCATCCATTTTCCCCAGACCAAGCACGCGAAGTCAGGCCCCGTCATATTGGGGAACCGGTCGTTAAGTCGCCCGTGCACCCAGCTGATGAAGACGCCGATGAGCACCGTGACCAGAAGCGACCACTGTGCGTCCAGTCGGGCGTAGTGCACGGCGACGGTCGGATAAATCCAAAACATCACCGGCAGGAAGCTCGACGAGAAGAGCGCGATGGCCTGAAAGGCAGACAGGTTTTTTAAGCGCTCGTTCTGCGCGTTCACGTTGGCTCGCCTCCTGCGTGAATCAGAGAAGATTGCCCTCGCGCGAAATGCGGCATGTGACGGTCACGCGGATGCGCGCCCGGCCAAAGGCATCTCCCCAATGATCTCGAATCTCGTAGATGCGCTCCGGATGATGGATCAGGTAACAGTATCCAAACCCGAGAGTGTCGGCCTGGACGGATTGGAGAGCGCGAAGGACCCGCACGCAGTTGTCTTGTACATACCGTTCCACGATGTCTTCGTATCGTTCCACCTCCCGATTCGTAAGCGGGCGCTGCGCCATGGTCTCCGTGGAGTTCAGATTGGCGCGAATGTGGATGTCATCGGACAAGACCATGCCGTGCGGCGTCGAGACTTCGCGCAGATGGGCCCGCGACCGGACAATGCGGATGTCAAACGAGCGGTTTCCGTCGGGGATGGAGATGGAAATGGCGCGAACCTGTCCCGCGAGAAAGTTGTAAAACACCGTATCGTCTGGCGTGAGCCATCCCACCGGTTGATAGCCGAAATACAGCTCGGTGCCTTCGATGCGGATGCTGTCATCCGTCGCTTCCACGAGCGGAACGTGCGGCTCCCGGCCAATGAGTTCGGCATCTCGCCAAAATTGCCACAGTTTCTCCGGCGCGGTGTATCCGCGTTGTGGCATGTCGTTGTACCACATGGCTTCAATGGTCGTCGCCGGAGGCGCGTTGGTCCTCGCCTCCAAGACGGATCGCGCGGAATCTCGGGTCGCCACCACGTACGCGAGCTTGTCGATGGTCTCGTCTCGCATCAGTTGTTCCGTGACGCGGGTCAAGTCTCGCTCGCTGAGGCCTGTCTGGAACACAACCGTCTCCAGGTTGCCAAGAAAAAACGCCTTGTCGTACATCGTCTGGGCGCGCGAGATGGCGGACTGCACCGAGGTCGCCTCGACGTAAAAGTTCTTATAAGGCACGGCCTCGCCACCCTGGCGCCCGCCGGTGCCGAGGCCTGGGCTTTGTTGCGTCGCAATCTCCAAATTGGGAACCTGAAGCGTGAAGGCCAGCATGTCCGGCTTGTCCGGCACCGGATCTACGCCGATGCCGATGATCTGCGAGCGGTCGTTGATCTTCTGGTAATCGCCGCATCCGCTCGTGAGAAGCAGGAGCGCCGCGGCCTGCGCGGAGCAGCCAGCGCGCGCGCCGGAGGGTCATAGGTCCAATCGCTTCCTTTTTCTCCAGTTGGCCTTCTGGCGGCGCATGTCTCGTTGGGGCCGCTTGCCGCCAGGTTCCCACTTCTCCAGCTGCGGATTGGGCATGGGGACCATCAGGTCCGTGTCGCCGGTGGTGTCGACCGGATGCAGGTGTTCCGGTCGCCTATCCAGCACCGTGATGGGCAGCCGCACCAGGCCGTCGAGGAACGTGTCTTTGACGTGATCGCCCCCCAGCGGGTCCACGTACGGGATACCAAAGGAATGAAGGTTGCAGATCTCGAACAACGTCCAAATGGTGGCAAGCACGACGCCGTAGAATCCGAGCAGCGTCGCCGCGATGATCATCACCCATCCCCCAAGGCGCGACATCACCGTGAACTCGTAGCTCGGCGTCACGAACACGGAGACGGCCGACAACGCCACGACGATGAGGAGCACATTGGAGACGATGCCCGCCTGGACCGTGGCTTCGCCCACGACCAGACCGCCAACGATGCTGATGGCCTGCCCCATTTGCCTGGGCATGCGCAGCGTCGCCTCGCGCAGGATTTCGACGACGAGTTGCATAATGATGACTTCCATCACGGCTGGGAAGGGTACGCCTTGCCGCGACTGGGCGATTTGCAGGGCCATCGTCTTCGGCAGAAGGTCTGGGCTGTAGTCGACGAACGCGATATACAGCGCCGGAAGCCAGACCGCGAGGACGAACGCAATCACGCGGAGAACCCGCATGAACGTGGCTTCCCACCAGGTGTGCATGTAGTCCTCGACGGTCTGGAAGAAGTCCTGGAACGTCGCCGGCGCCAATAGCACGGTCGGATCGCCGTCCACGACAATGGCGACCTTGCCCTGGTTCAACTCCATGCACGTCCCATCCACGCGTGAGGTCATGCGCACGAGGCTAAATAAGGACCACGGGTGATCCACGATGCGCTGTTCCACCGCCGCGGAGCCGTTGATGATGTCGGTGTGGATGGCGTCCAGCCGCCTGGAAACGGTCTCCACCAGAATCGGATTGGCAATGTCGCGCACGTACACCATGGCTACGACCCGATGCGATCGCACGCCAATGGACCAGCGCTTGATGACCAACGTATCCGTGGACATGTACTGGCGGATCATGCCGAGGTTGATGTCGATGTTTTCCACGAAGGCCACCTGCGATCCCCGGGTCGACGTCTCCAGGATGGGCTGATCCGGCGCGCGGTGCTCGACCGCCTTCGCGCTGATGACGATGGCGGGAGGGTGGACGTCGAGGAGCAGGACGAGCTTTCCAGCCGCAATGGCCTCCTTCAACTCGAAGGTGCTCGCCATGAACATGGTCTCCGATCCCGTCAGCACGCGTTCCACGAGGTACTGAGGCAGTGGGCGCGGTGCGCGGCGCGGGAACCGATGGCGGTGAATGGCGCGAAGGGTGTCCTCCACTGCGCGCTTGTCGCAGATGCTGGTGTAAAAGAGCAGCGCGCCCGACACCTTCCCAATTTCGAAGATCCGCACAACGAAGTCGTCGCTTTGTCCCACCGTGCTTCGGAAGTATTTCAGTGCTTCATCCAGGTTGCCAGTGTACGTCGGCATATCGCGCTGGCTCGGAATGCGCGGACGATACCGGCCGCGGACCGGGTTCGTGAATCCGAACCGTTCGGTAAACGACTTGAACCAGTGCATGGACGTCCCTCCCCTGGCTTTGGATCTCCTGAATCCGTGACGAGTAGGTGCGAAAATTGCTGAAGCGCTCGTGGTTGGTCCTGTAGAATTGAGATAGTTCGGATATCGGCTGTATTCAATCCCTCTTCACCATCGGGGTGAACCACTTGCGTTTCATCATTGAAGAATCCGATGAAGTCATCGTCACGCATTCGGGAATGACCCTTGTCGGCGTGTTGCTTGATAAAACCAGAATCGGCGAGCGGTTGAATCAGACCCGCCTGCCTGGTATGGGCAAACCGGATATTTCAAACCGGGACGTGGCATACTCATACATCGGGCTGCTTTGCCAAGGCAAGACCGACTTCGACCACATCGAAGCGTTTCGAGATGACGAGTTTTTCATGATCGCACTGCAAGTAGACAACGTGCCTTCGAGCCCGACGCTGCGCCAGCGTTTGGACATGGTTGCCGGAAAATCCGGCTGGGAGTCCATTCTCCGGGAAGAGTCCGCAAGGCTCCTGAGAGCCCTCGATGTAACTCTGCATCCGATTGAACTGGGCGTGCCTGCAGAGCGTCGAACTTACATCCCGCTGGATATCGACGTCAGTCCCTTTGATAATTCCGGCACGAAGAAGGAAGGCGTGTCCCGTACATACAAGGGGCACGACGGATATGCTCCCATCTTTGCTTACCTTGGCCAAGAGGGCTACGTGGTCAATGTCCAGTTGCGTGAAGGCAGTACCCACGTACAAAAGGGCACGTCGACTTTCCTGCGGGAGAGTATTCAGTATGCAAGGCAGGTGACGGACCTCCCGCTTCTGGTTCGTCTGGATGCCGGCAATGACAGTGCAGAAAACATCGCCGTGTGTCGCTCCCAGGACAGCAGGGCCGAGTTCATCATCAAGCGCAACTTGCGAAAGGAGAGCCCCGAGGCCTGGCTTGTGATTGCCCAGCGACACGGGACATGTCATGAACCTCGTCCCGGCAAGAAGGTATATCATGGTTCGCTGATGTGTCCCGTCAAGGGTGTATCCGAACCAGTTCGCATGGTGTTCGAAGTTATCGAACGGACCATGACGGCCGACGGCCAAATCTTATTGGTACCGGACATTGAGGTCAGCGCCTACTGGACCTCACTGCCGGATGACCCGGCTGTGATCATTCGCCTGTATCACGACCACGCCGTGATGGAACAGTTCCACAGCGAAATCAAGACGGATCTGGACGCCGAGCGGCTGCCCTCGGGTAAATTCGCCACGAACAACTTGGTATTGCACTTTGTATGCGTGGCGTACAATCTGCTGCGAGTGATCGGCCAGGAGAGTCTGAAGCGAAATGATGCGCCGCTACGAAAAAAGGCAGAACGTCGCCGGATCCGGACTGTGATTCAGAACCTGATGACACTGGCTGCGAAGATGGTGCGACACGCCAGACAGACCAAGCTGAAATTGGGGTACGGGAATCGATGGCTCCCGGCATTTCGGCGATTGTACTTGGCCTTTGCGTAACGTGAACTGTGTCGAGCAAAGACACTGCATATGACCTGACATGGAAACCGAACCCAACCATTCACGAGTCCAGGGGGGACATCTGCCTTTTCGCCGCACTGGCTCCAACCGATATTCACAATCCCTAAGAAAATTGAATGTACATCCGTGAAATCGCAGTGAAGGGGCTTGCGAGAACACACATCAGCCTCTTTCCATCGGCCCTGTCACGGATTCAGGGATCTTATTCTCTTCCATATTCATCCTTATCATGCAGGCATAACGCTTCTCCTTCCGCTTCATGCTATGGGCAAAGCAGGAAGGAGGCAGAAACATGACGTTGTCCACGCTGACGCTTCGCGACGCCATGTGTTCCCTTTGCGCCAACAAGGTCTCCGTGGCGCTGCACGCTGTAGAGGGCGTGCGCCACTTCGACGTGGATCTGGCCGATCAGACCGCCGTTGTGACGTTTGACGACGATATCGTGGATCGGGATCACATCTGTCGGATCATCGGCCGGGCTCATTGTGACGATCACGGCCCCGTGATGTGAAGTTTCGAATGCATTTCAACGAACGTGTGGTATCACGGAGAAGAGCGAGGGAAGTGCTAAAGAGAGGATGAGGTCGACCATGAGGCGAAGGCGGGCAATCCGGCTGGATACGAGGCGCGTTCACGCGTGGCGCCGACGGCTCGGATGGGGCGCTTCGGGCGCGCTGTTGGCCGTGGGCGGGTGGTGTGTGGGTTGGCTGCAGAGCCGGGACACAAGCGTGCTCGCGGCCGACAGCGCTGCCTCCCTGTCTCCGCGCTTGACGACGGAGAAGGTGATGGTCGTCGGCGGATCCATGGCGCACGGGTGGAAGGATCCTCACGACGATAGCTACCTCCGCCGGGCCTTCGCCGCGCTGTCGGCCTCGACGGACACTACGTACGTATATGACGACCGAACGGTGGTCGGTGGCTCGCCGGTGACCCTTGACCGGGACGGCAAGTACCTGGCGTGGCTCGAGGAAGACCGACCCCAGGTGGTCGTTCTCTCGTGGGGGCTTCTCAACGATATCTACGACAAGACGCCGTTGACATCGTTTCGTCAAGCCATCGCGGATGAAATTGAGGAAGCGCTTGCCCAGCACGCGGTAGTACTCGTGGTCACGTCGCCGGTGACGAAGGCGACGGCGACCTACAATCACGCCGAAGACGAGGCGTACATGCAGGTGGAGAGCGATGTCGTCGCCTCGTTTGACAACCCGAATGTCTACTATCTGGACTTGAACCGCGACATGACGCTGTACATGGAGGCTCATGATCAGACGTGGAAAATCTACTATGGGGACGCCTGGCATCCCAATGAGGCCGGGCACGTGCTCGCGGGGCGACTATTGTTCGACGAACTCGTGTCCACGTTCGGCATGGGCCCCATCGCGTGGCAGCCGACGGGATCGCCCAGCCCGGGGAACACGACGGGGAACACGGCGGGGAACACGGCGGGGTAGGCGCTTTTCGGCCGGTCGCCTGAGGAGCGGCGCGCGTCGGCCGGCATGCGGATGTGCCCTACTCGCGTATGCTGAATCGACCACATGCGAGGAGGGTATCCCGTGCTGCGGCAAATGTGCAAAGGCAAGCTCCATCGCGTTCGCGTCACGCAGGCGGATCTCAACTACGTGGGCAGCATCACGCTGGACCCTGTTCTCATGAGAGCGGCGCACATCCGCCCCTACGAGATGGTGCAGATCACCAACCTGGAAAACGGCGTTCTGTGGTCGACATACGCCCTTCCCGGAGACGAGGGATCCGGCGTCGTTTGCCTGAACGGCCCGCCGGCGCGCCACTTTCAGCCGGGGGATCGCGTCATCGTGCTGTCGCTGGCCTGGGTGGATGACGCAGAGTGGGAGACCTTCAGAGCGTCTGTGGTCCTGGTGGACGATGACAACCACATCACCTCCATCGTGGCCGTCGAGCCTGCGGGCGACTGGCAAGACCATCTCGGCGGATGACCCGCCGAGATCGTCTGCGGCCCATTGCATAAGAAAAACCGTTCTGATACACTAATTCCGACTTAAGAATAGTGATTACTATGTTTTGAGCGCCGGCGAGTGGCGAGTATAGAAAGAGGGATGCGGGATGGTTTTAGCGGCGTGGCTCGTCGCCATGTTTTTCGCAGCCAATATCGGGGCGAGCGGTACGGCGGCCTCCATGGGCGCCGCGTACGGCGCCGGGGCAATCCGACGAAAGTGGATGGCGCTCTTTCTCGTCTCCGTGTTCGCGTTCCTCGGCGCGACCCTGGGAGGCGGCAGGGTCGTTTCCACCATCTCGAACGGGATTGTTCCGTCGCAGCTCGTGACGGTCGAAATCACGCTGATTGTGCTGGCCGCCGCATGCACCACGCTGTTTATCTCGAACGTCGTCGGCGTGCCTTTATCGACGAGCGAGGTGACGGTGGGAGCCGTGGTGGGGGCGGGACTCGCGGTCGGGCACGTGCACGCGGGTCGACTCGCGTTCATCGTGTCCATGTGGCTCGTGGTCCCGTTTTGTCGATGGTCCTTTCGTATCTGCTCGGTCTCATCGCGCGCAGGCTCGATCCGTGGATCGCGAGGCGCGGGCGCGCGGTGGCAGTGGCTCTACAGGTGGTTCTTCTCGCTTCAGGATGCTATGAGGCATTCTCCGCTGGCATGCACAACGTCGCGAACGCCGTCGGCCCGCTCGTCGCATCGCATGTCCTGAGCGTACACGCAGGTCTGTACTGGGGGGCGCTGTTTGTCGCCCTGGGCGCGTTTGCGCTCGGCGGGCGCGTGCTTGAAACCAACGCCAAGCGGATCACGGACCTATCCGTCCTGCAGGGCATCGTGGTCTCCATGACCAGTGCGAGCCTTGTCCTGGCTGCCGCCCTCGGAGGCATCCCTGTGCCGCAGGTCCAGGCGACGACACTCGCCATCTTCGGCGTCGGTCAATCCCACATGGGATTCGATGTGTGGCGCCAGAAGGTGGTTCGGACCATTCTCAAGACGTGGCTCGTTTCACCGCTCGTCGCGATGCTCGCAAGCTATCTGGTCATTGAGGCGGTGGTGATGGGCTCGTACGCCCCGCTCGTCGTGTCGGCTGGATCCGTGATCGTCGCGTGGCTGTATTGGAGCATGCGGCCGCAGCCGGCGCGCTGTGCGGCACGTGCGGGAACTTCGTCCTGGATGGCAGAGGCACTTCGGAAGGGCCGAGCCGCGGATCGCCACGACACCGTCTAGGAAACAGATGTCGCGCGTAAACCGCCCACAAAAGCTAGCGCGCTCGACACTGCGATGGGCAGGAGCAAAAGCCATGCGATGTGAGCTGGCATGTTGCCGATGAGAAAAATGCCCATGGAGATGCCCATAAACACCTCCATCATGAGCTCGGACATTTCGAGAAATGAGCGCGGGCGAAGCGCGATGAGGCCCGCCAGGCAGCCCACCGCGGTAGCCGCAGTTCCCCCCATCGCTTTGCTCCGGCAGGCGAGTTCCACGGCGAGCTGCACGGCAAAGGTCAGCCGCATGAGGTGAGCGGGCGAGAAGCTCCATCCCGCGAGCGGGCCTCGCCCAAGTCGCCGAGCGCTTTGGAAGACAGCGAAGCCCTCCATCCAGAGGACCAACAGCACCACCGCAAACAACACGGACATCCCCCCTGGCTTATGAATAGGGTATGATGGCGCATGGTGCCTGAGACCCTCGCTTTGCTGCCGTCAAGGCCTGTGCTACACTGATGGCGTTGCGCTCAGGGGTGCGTGTCGCCACGCAGGCCAAAGACAGCGCGAAGATGCGGAAAGGTGGGGGTCAACATGCCCATCAAAGTTCCGGACGATCTGCCCGCAAAAGAAATTCTCGCGGCCGAGCAGATCTTTGTCATGGGCTACCAGCGGGCGTTTACACAGGACATCCGTCCTCTCAAAATCTTGATCCTCAACCTCATGCCGAAAAAAGAGGTCACCGAGACGCAACTCCTTCGCCTGCTCGGAAATTCGCCGCTGCAGGTGGAGGTTACGCTTTTGCGCATGCGTTCCCACGTGTCGAAAAATACATCAGCTGAGCATCTGGAGATGTTTTATCAGACGTTTGATGAGGTCTCCGAACAGGCGTTTGATGGCATGATCATCACGGGAGCTCCCGTTGAGCACCTGCCCTTTGAAGAGGTGACCTACTGGGACGAATTGTGCGAGATCCTGGATTGGACGCGATCGGCCGTGACGTCCACCTTGCACATCTGTTGGGCGGCGCAAGCGGGCCTGTATCGGCACTATGGCATTCCGAAACGGCCGCTTGCGGAGAAGTGTTTCGGGGTGTTCGAGCACACGGTTGATCTGCGCTGCGACCTGACGCGAGGATTCGACGATCGCTTCCTCGCGCCGCACTCCCGCCACACGGACGTCGCCATTGAAGACGTCGCGCGCGTGCCCGAACTGCAAATTTTATCCACGTCGCCAGAGGCTGGCTTGTATCTCGCGGCGACGCCGGACGCAAGCCAGATTTTTGTGACCGGTCATCCCGAGTACGACGCGACGACGCTCGCAGAGGAGTACGAGCGGGACGTCGCGCGCGGAATGGAAATCCAGTTGCCGAAGAACTATTTCCCAGGCGATGATCCCACCCAAACGCCGCTCAACCGCTGGCGAGCGCACGCCAACCTGTTGTTCGCGAACTGGCTGAACTACTGCGTGTATCAGGTGACGCCGTACGATCTGAGCGGCCGCGTCCGCAAGCGCCAGCCTCAAGTGTGACGGTTTCGACACATTCTCGCGCAGATCGACAAAATCGCCACGATTTTGTCTACATTGTTCGGCGATCGCGTCCGACGGACGTCGTATAATGGTGAGCGTTGGTGCTTGGCTGTCGTTTGGGGTAGGGGGATCGTATGTCAGAAAAAGAACAGACCACGGACCTCATTGAACATCTGCGCAAGAAAATGATGAATCAGGCCGTCGAGGCTTGCAGCCTGCAGGACAGCGAAGTCATTCGACTCAGCCAGCTTTTGGACCTTCATCTCGTCGCGCTCATGCGCCTCCAGCTTGCCGGCGAAGCGCAGATGCCCGTACACTGTGAGGCGCAAGGCCACTTGCCGCCCGCATCGGGCGAAGGGCCGAGGTCGGAACGTTCGCGCATTCGCTTGCACCGCAGGCGCTTCCATGTGATTGGCCGGGCGATGGACACCACCGGCTGGTCGTAGGGCGCCTCGTTGACGCGCTGGCCGTGAACCGGTAGGCTGTCTACAGAGCCCATTGGGCAGATGTTCATGGCAAAGGATGTGCAGCGTCGGTGCACTCGTACTGGTTCTTTATAGGCTCCTTCCCAGTTCGCTCGTATAGCACGATCTTTGCGCTCGCGTTTTTGCTCGGTCTCGGCGTAACGCTGTATCTCGCCAAAATCCGCGGCAATCCCGGAGACGCGGACCACTGGTGGGGGCTCGCGCCTTGGCTTCTCGTGGGCGGCATCGTAGGCGCCCGCTTTTGGCAGGTTTTCTTTTTCGACTGGGGCTACTATTCGGCGCATCCCGGGCAGATTGTCCAAGTGTGGAACGGCGGCCTGTCGATTCAGGGCGGAATCGCGGGCGCGCTGGTGGCGGCCATTTGGTATCTGCGCCGACACCGACTGAGCTTCTTGCATTTTGCGGATATTGCCACGCCGGGCATTCTCTTGGGGCAGAGCATCGGGCGGGATGCCGACTTCATGAACGGCAGCGCGTTCGGCGCGCCCACGCACAAGGGATTTGGCGAGGTCTATCCGCCGGGCACGCTCGCGTATGAGACTTATGGAAACCAGCCGCTGTGGCCCGCAGTGACGTGGGAGGGCATGGTGGACGTCGCCCTGTTCGCGCTGTTGTTCGTGATCTTACAGCGCAAAAAGGGCTGGCCCCTCGGCTTTCCGTTTGCCTACTATCTCGTGGCGTACAATGCGTGCCGCTTCTTTTTGGAGATGTTGCGCGGGGACTCTCCGCGCGGCGTCTTCGGCTGGGATGCCGCACAGTGGACGGCGCTCGTGTCGGTCGCGGTGGGGCTGGGGCTTTTGGTTTGGGTGTTTCTCAAGGAGAAGCGAAAGACGCCGCTCGGCGTCCCCGACGCCATGGGCGAGGACAAATGAAAAAGGCGGAGCCCCTATCATCGGGCGCTCCGCCTTTGTTTTGGGCTTAATGTGGGGTTGAGCGCGTTCCCTCAGCGCGCGGACGTAAGCGCTGCGGATCCGGTCTCGCGAAAGCTGCACGTGATCTGAAGCGCTTTTCGGATGTCGTCCGCCACCTTCGCATCCGCCGTGTCCTCCACGATGTCCTGAATCATGCGGCGGGTTTCAATCTGAATCTCGCCGCCTTTGCCCCTCGACACCTCGTGCGGCTCGACGCCGAGTTCGAGTGCGAGCCATCTCGCGAGGCGAAGCAACAGGGACAGTTTCTTCGCGCGCGGATCTCGGTGATCAAAGCGGACGACCTGAGCCACGAGCTGCCATTCGGCGGGTCTGAGTCCATACAGGTCCGAGTGAAGTACCAGATACGCGGCGTGATCGCGCCATCGCTCGGGATGGACAAACGCGCCCGCGCCTTCGAGCTGAGCGGCCGTCCAAAGCACCAACCTGTCGCTTTGGTCGAGATGGAGACGCGCTGACAATTCCGCCCCGACCCGCATGGCCATGTCGGCAACCGCGCTTGCCGCGGCGCGATCGATCCGAAAGTGGCTCTGGAAATTCCGGATACTGAACTCCAGCACCGAGGGCACCACAGGATTGGCGGATCCGAGCAGACGTTCGAACAAAAGCCCTTCTCGGATGCCGCACCGGCTGACGAAGACCGAAGGGGGCTTCAGGATTCGCACGAGCGTCGCCAACACGGCTAGCCCCGTGGTGATGATTTCCGCCCTGTGCTTCGCGATGCCTTTCATCTTGCGCCGCTTGTTCACGCTCATCTGCTGAAGCTGCTTGAGCTTCACCTCGACGTACGAAGCGGGGAGCTCAAAGCCGTGCAGCCGCGGCGTCTTCCGGTGTGTTTCTGCCAGAAACAGTTTTGCCAACGCGCGCGCAGTTCCGCCGAGTCCAATGAACGGAAGGAGTTCGCCCTGGCGCACCCACGCGTGTTCCGCGAGCGCTTCCGCTGCTTGGTCGCTCGCCATTCTGACGCAAGCCTGTTCGCCGTATCGGCCGAACATCTCGCGGAGGTTAAGCGCTCCGTAAGGCAGGCTCGTCGCGCGGATCAGCGCGCGGTCCCGCATGAGCGCGATCTCGCTCGACGCTCCGCCGATATCGAAAATGACGGCATTTTGAATCGGCATGGTGTTGACCACGCCAAGAAATCCATACCGCGCTTCCTCTTCGCCCGTGAGAATGCGCAAGCGGAGGCCGGTCTCCTCTTCGATCTTCTGCTTCACGTCGTCACCGTTCTCAGCCTGGCGAAGTGCCGCCGTCGCAACCGGCATCCATTCGTCGACGTCGTGCAACACGCCTTGCCGCACGAACTGGCGCAGGCAGACGATGGCGCGTTCGACACTCGCGTCCGTCAGGCGGCGGTTCCCTGTCATGCCTTCGGCCAGTCGGACGTTCTGCTTGACTTCATACACGGGGCGATACGATTCCCCGTCGATCTCGAAAATGGACATTCGGCACGAGTTCGATCCGAGATCGACGATGGCCACGCGATTCGACATCGGTTCTTCTCACATCCACCGTTTCGCGATTTGACTTCATTTCAATCCAATGTACAGCCTCTGCAAGGCAATCGCAACGCCAGCCGAGTCAACATTTGGCGCGCCGGGCGGAGCATACGGTCGAATGGCCCGGTCACACTACAGGTGTCATCACCACCACATGAGGAGGGAATGCAAGATGGCAAACAACTCGGGTAGCAATCGCACGCTCGTTCCGCAGGCTTCGAAGGCGCTGGATCAGATGAAGTACGAGATCGCGACGGAGTTCGGGGTGAATCTTGGCCCGGACACCACCTCTCGCCAGAATGGTTCGGTGGGTGGCGAGATCACGAAGCGCCTGGTGGCGTACGCGGAGCAAAGCCTCGCGGGCCGCGCGTAAACACGCGGCGAACGAGAACGAGCTGCCAACGGGATGTCCGTTGGCAGCTCGCTTCATGGTGTCCGGATGGAGGAGAGGAGATGGGGGAGCTCGGCCATCGACCGAATGGCCGCGCTCGGCGCGCGCCCGTAGGGAAGTGTGCCGCCATCGGTTCGGCGGAGGAGACAGGCGCGAAATCCGAAGTGTTCCGCGGCGGCGGCGTCCCAGTCGTTGCTCGACACGAACACGACGTCCCGCTTTTCCGCTTTGAGCACTTGAAGCGCATGCTGATAGGCTCGGCGCGCAGGTTTGTAGGTACGAACGGGATCCACGCTCACGACGTGATCGAACGCAAAGAGAAGGCCGTGCCGGGACAACGCCGACTGGAGCGCGCGCAGCGTGCCATTCGACAGGATGGCAAGTCGCTCGCCGCGAAGCCCCTGAAGGCCCTCTGCGACGTCGGGGAACAGAGGAAGGTGGTCTTGCGCACGGGCGAGTCGCTCCACGGCCTCAGACTCGAAGCGCCCCTGCAAGACGTGCGCCACCGCGTCGCGCGTCACGCGGTCGAAGTCGCGATACGTTTCGGTGAGCGCCGCATGCCACGCCAGTTGAACCTGGACATTGCGAATGTGGGCCGCGAGTTGGGCGGCCTCATCCGCTGGAATACCTTCCTTCATCAGAGCCTGCGCCATGCCACCGTGCCAGTCGAAGAGCGTTCCATAGGCGTCAAACAGGACGAGCACAATCCGTCCTCCTTCTCTAGACCCCGCGCGCGTTTGGGTCCCAGATGACCTTGTGAAGCTGCAGGTTCAGCTTCACGTCGCGCAGGCGATGCTTCAGGATGAGCGCCACGAGATCCCGAGGCGGCATGGTATCCCACACCGGGCTCATCAGGATGGTGGCTCGCGTGGGATAGAACTCCATAACCTCCAGGGCGCGCGCGAAGTCGCGTTCGTCGGCGATCACGAATTTCACCTCGTCTCGCTCAGACAAGGACGTCAGGTGCTCGCCGATCATGCGGCTGTCTTCTCCGCTCGCGGGCAGCTTGTAGTCCACGATGAACCGCACCACCTCGCGCAGGCGCGCCGACGCGTCGCGAAACCGGACGTACGGGCGCACGTCGATGGCGCCGTTCGTCTCGATGTGCACGTCTCGAACCCACTCGATATCCGCGATGGCCTCAATGAGCAACTGCGACTTATGCCGGTGAATGAGGGGCTCGCCGCCCGTGAGGCACACGTTCGGCCAGCCAAACGCCTCGACCTGCTTAGCGATCTCTCGAAGCGTCGCGTGAAAGGCTGGGCGCTCCGGCGCATAGCTGTACGGCGTGTCGCACCACGTGCAGCGCAGATTGCAGTGGAACACCCGCACGAAGGTCGTGGGGAAGCCTGCCCGCGTTCCCTCGCCTTCCACGGTCTCGAAGATCTCGACCATGGGTAGCGAGAGTTGGCCGGGATCGCCGCGCTTGGCCTCTTCGTAGGCGTCCTCCCACGGCGCGCGGAAGGAGGCTCCGGCGGCCTTCACGACATCCACGCCCGTTCCAGCGACGCCCGACTCGTCGGCGTCTCGTACAGCTCGAGCCGCTCGAGCCTTACGTCGCGATCTCGCCCGTACGCCTCAAGCGCGCGCTCTAGCTCTTCCCACATCCAGACGATCATGTTTTCCGCCGTCGTGTTCATCGGCGGCAGGACCTCGTTCAGGTATTGGTGATCCAGTCGGCGCTTGATGACGTCTTCGAAAAGGCGCTTGAGATCGCCAAAGTCCACGACGATGCCGATGTCGTTCACGCGCCCGCTCACGGTAATCACGAGCTTGTACGTGTGACCGTGAAGATTGGCACACTTCCCGTCGTAGGCGTGAAGATGATGTGCCGCGTCGAACGTGAACTCCTTTGTCACGGCCACACGGCGGTCGTGATATTTCAACTGAGATCTGTCAATATCGGAGCCGAGCACCTGCAGGCGGCCCGGAATTCCATACGCGCTCACGCGTCTCACTCCTCGCAGAACTCCTGCCATGTTCGCCGCCGCGAGATTTCGCTCACACGACAGAGGCTGCCCCACGGGCGGATGCCCTGGCGACAGCCTGCACAAAAACTCTGTGATGTATGCTCTACAGTGCGCGATCCCGCGACGAACACTTGTATCGGCGCTGATATTCATCGCAATCCGAGTCGGTGACCCACTCGTCGCCCCACTTTTGCACGGCTTCCATGACCGGGCGAAGCGCCTCGCCCTTTGGCGTCAACTCGTACACAATCCGCACGGGCGTTTCCGCGTACACCCGCCGAACGACCAGCCCAGCCCGTTCGAGCTCTTTGAAGCGCTCGGCCAACATGCGGTCGCTCATGTTGGGAATCATATCCGAGATATCTTTAAAGCGCTTGGGCCCCTCGAGCAAGACGCGAATGATGAGCCCGGTCCAGCGCTTGCCGAGCAATGCAAACGCCCATTCGAATCGGGGGCAAATCTGCTCATGGTTGCCCATGACCATCATCTCCCTAACCTATTCTACCACAATTCCAGCGAAACTCGCACATCATCTGCCGATTTCGCGAGCGGCGTTGCACATCCCGGTCCGTTCTGGTACATCGGAGGAAGACGTCCAGCAGAGGAGTGGAGATCTTGGCGCAAAGGGACCTGCATTTGCCCTCGCCGCGCCACGTCCATGCGTCGTGGCGGGCGAAGCTTCAAGCGCGGCTCGACGCGCTCGCGAAACCTACGGGCAGTCTCGGCTCCCTCGAACCCGTGCTTTGCGACATCGCGGCCATCCAGGCCACGGAGCATCCGCGCGTCCGCCGCCCGTTCTTTCTGCTGTTCGCGGGCGATCACGGCGTGGCCAAGGACCGCCCCATCTCGCGCTACGGCCAGCACGTGACGGAGGAGATGGTGAACCACATCGCCTCCGGCCGCAGCGTGTCCACGGTGTTGGCGAGATCGTTTGGGGTCCCTTGGCGCGTCTACGACGTCGGCATGGTGTCCACGCCCAGCCATCCGGATGTTCGGCGGAGCAAGGTGGCCGCCGGCACTCGCGACTTCACGCGCGGGCCAGCGATGACCGTCGACGAGTGCGCGGAGGCGATTCGGATTGGCATGCAGGCCGTGCGCGACGCGCACGAGGACGGCGCGGATCTCGTGATCCTCGGCGAGATGGGCATCGGCAACACGACCGCGGCCAGCGCGCTCTCCGCCTGGCTCCTCGGCGTCGATGTCGATCTCGTCGTCGGGACGGGCACGGGCATTCGCGAGCAGGCGCTCGCCGAGAAGCGCCTCGTGGTGCGCACCGCACTCACCGTATGGGGCGAGCGCGAGCTCTCGTTTCCGGCGGGTGACGCGCGCTGGCTGGCCGGGCTCGCGCACCTGGGCGGCCTGGAGCTGGCGTCCATCTGCGGCGCCATTCTCGAGGCCGCCGCCATCGGGCTGCCGGTTCTCCTGGACGGCGTGCTCGTCGGAGCCTGCGCCCTGTGGGCAGAACGCGCGCGCCCCGGCGTCCGCGATTTTCTGATTGCGGGCCACCTGTCGCCGGAACCGGCGCACGCGCTCTTGCTCGGCGAGCTCCGCAAGCGTCCCCTGCTGGACCTCGGCCTGCGCGTGGGCGAGGGCTCGGGCGCGCTCATGGCGTGGCCCATCCTGAGGGCGGGGCTCGACGTGCTCGATGGCAGCGCGATGTTTTCGGAACGAGCAAGGTCAGGGAGGGATGTCACATGAGGCTGTACACGCGCGGGGGCGATGGCGGCACCACCGCCCTCATCGGCGGCGAGCGCAGGCACAAGGGCGACAGGCGCGTCGAAGCGTACGGGGCGGTGGACGAGGCCTGCGCCGCGCTTGGGCTTGCCGCGAGTCTGATGCAGGACGAGCAGATGTCGGACATGCGCCGTCTCGCGGTCTGGTTACAGCAGCGCTTGTGGGACGTGGGTGCGGATTTGGCGGCACCGCCTTCCGCAAAGGATTACGTGCCGAAGGTCGATCCGTCGTGGGTGGACGACCTCGAACCCCTCATCGACAAGTATCAGGAAGAGGGGCCGCCGCTGACTCAGTTTGTATTGCGACAGGGAAGCCCTGCGGGGGCGGCGCTCCATTTGGCGTGCACGGTCGTCCGGCGTGCGGAGCGGGAGGCGTGGCGCCTCGCCGCGCAGGAACCCGTGCCAGAAGCGGCCCTGCGCTTTCTGAATCGCCTGTCGGATCTGTTGTTTGTCATGGCTCGCGCCGCAAACGCGCGCGCGGGCGTGGACGAGATCGCGTACGAGCACAGCCCCGTCGTCTTTCGCGACGGCAAGTGATGGACAAGCGGCTCGAGGTCACTTCGCCGGCGCGCGTTGAGATTCAGGTCACCTCCGCCCGAGGTCTCGTATCCGCGGATTCAATGCGCCAGCTGGAACTCGCGCTGCCAGCCGCCGTCCATGAGCCAGGCGTAAAGCGGCGCGGACCTCAGGTACCACGTGTGCGATCCTTCGGTGAAGGTCACGACGTCTGGAACGTGCTGGATGTCCTTGGACAGCGGTTCGCCCCGGCCTGAGAAGTAGGTGGTCGGCACCAGCGTGGCGGTTGCGCCGGACGCGAGTGTGAGGAATACCTCGGGCGGATCGATATTGGCGTTCACGATGATAGGTGGGCCGGGAAGCTTCGGGATGTTCACCTGCACGGGTCGGGCCTGCTTCATCCATTTCGCGATTTCCGCCTCGACTTGGGCAGGGTGGATGGGCTCATACCCGATTCCCGCCAGGCCTGCGGTGATGGACACGCTGCGCATCTCCTGCGCCGCAGGAATCGGCGGATGGGAGGAGGATGGGCTCACGCTCGCTCGGAGGGGGCCCGAGCTTCCAGAGCTGACAGCCGCAGCCGCGACAGGGACACTCGTGGCGAGGCAAGCGGCAAGTAACGCGACCTTTTCCCACATGCGCATGACCTCCTTTTTTTCTGGAGACGTGTGTCAACCGCATTGTGTGACACGATGCCGTTTGACAAGCCATCCGCCCCCATCTACGATGGAACTCGATCCATGTCGCTGGGTGCTTCGCGCGGCAACGCGGCGAAGAGAATAGGGAAGCCGGTGAGAGTCCGGCGCGGTCCCGCCACTGTGAACAGGAAAGCGGGCTCTGTCGAGCCAAGCCGCGACGCCACTGCCATCTTCGCGGGAAGGCGCGCGGACGAAGACCTGTGAGCCAGGAGACCTGCCCAGCGACACGCGGGCGCCCTTCGAGGAAAGGCGCGAGCACGCGCGCGGGCATTTACGTCCGCCATTTCTTCGAATGGGACCGCTCCACGCACAGATTGGGGGGTCCACACGTGTTCAAACGTCCGTTGTTCCAAGGAACGGCGCTGGCTGTGGCGCTTGCGCTCGGCGCCACCGTCTCAGGTTGCGGCACGCCGCAGGCCACCACGCAAAACAGCCTCACCACGAATTCGAGCGCAGCGTCTGCCATCTCGTATCCCATGACCGTGAAGGACGACATGGGGAACACCGTCACCCTGAAACACCAGCCGATGCACATCGTGTCCGGTTCGGAGGGCACAGACGAGATCCTCGTGTCCCTCGTCCCTAAATCTCGCATTGCGCTCGTGACGACGATGGCGTCCAATCCCGAGTACTCGAATGTGGTCGCCCAGGTCAAGGGGATTCCCGCTTGGAGCGGGGACGACCCAGAGCAGGCGCTGGCCGTCCATCCCGATCTCGTCCTGGAAGCGGGCTACGTCACGAAGACCGTGCTCAATCAACTTCACCAGGCCGGCGTACCCATGTATGTGTTCAGCCTGAATGACTTCAATTCTATCGCGGACATCGAGCGGAACATCCTGACGGTCGGCCGCCTCGTCGGCGAGCCCGCCAAGGCCAATGAGGTCGTCGCCAACATGAAGCAAGACATCGCACAAATCGAAGGCGCGGTTCAGGGCCAACCGCGGCCCACCGTTCTCGACTACGGCTCGTACGGCTATACGGCCGGGCGCGACACGACCGTCGACGACATCATCCGCGACGCGGGCGGCGTGAACGTGGCGCACATCTTGAACGGGTGGCAGAAGATCACGGACGAGCAGATTGTCAAGTGGAACCCGGACGTGATCATCGACTCGTCCGACGACGCGGCCTTCCTGAAGAAACTCGCCTCCGATCCGGCGCTCCAGTCGGTCACCGCGGTGCGCGAGCATCACCTGTACGCCATCAACAGCGCCGATATCTCCTCGGTGTCGCAGTATGTCGTCCGCGCCGTGTACGACGTCGCGAAGGTGCTGCATCCCACAGCACACCTGAAGGCGCCGAAGGTGATGGCATGACCAGGCGGCGCGCCTGGGCCTTTGGAGCGCTTGCCTTCGCGCTCCTCGCCTCGGCCGCGCTTGAAATCGGCATCGGGCCTGTGATCATCCCCTTTTGGCAGATCCCGGCCGACACGTGGGCGTACTTCGCAGGCCATCGCGGCCTTGACGCGGTGGTCGTGGGGGCCATTCGCTGGCCTCGTCTCGTCGTGGCCGTGTTGGCGGGATGCGCGCTCGCGCTCTCAGGGGCCGTGCTCCAGGCCATCCTGCGCAACCCCATGGCGGACCCGGGCGTCATCGGCGTGTCGAGCGGCGGCGCGCTCGGGGCCGTGATCGCCGTCTCGACGGGGCTCGCCGCGCGCATCCAAGTGGCCACGCCCGCCTTGGCCTTCGCTTTTGGCCTGGCGGTGGCCGCCATCATCTACCGCCTTGCGACGAACGCACGGCGCACCGACATGTACCGGCTGCTTCTCGCGGGCGTCGCCCTGAGCTCGCTCTGCAGCGCCATCATCACGGCCATCCTCGACCTATCCCCACTCCAGGAGATGCAGCAGATGATGTTTTGGCTGTTCGGCGGCCTGGACGGATCGAACTGGACGGAGGCCGCGACGCTTGCGGCCGTCAACGCGCTGGCCATGCCCGTCTTTTTGCGCCTCGCCTTTGCGTACGACATTCTCACGACGGGCGAGGAGCACGCGGAGGCGGTCGGCGTGGACGTGGAGCGCATCAAGCGCGTATCCCTCGCCGTGGCGGCGCTCATCGTAGCGGTGGCCGTGAGCACGACAGGCGTCATCTCGTTTATCGGCCTCATCGTGCCGCATATCCTGAGGCGCCTTATGGGCCCGAATCACCGGCCGCTCCTCGCCGCATCCGCCCTGGGCGGCGCAGTGCTACTGACGCTGTCCGATCTCGTCGGCCGTACCGCGGTTCAGCCGGCGGAATTGAACGTCGGCATTGTGACGTCGTGCCTCGGCGTGCCCTTTTTTGTCTACCTGTTGTACCGACATGGGCGTGGAGGGGACGCGGGCTTATGATCCAGATCCAGCATCTCGACTGCCATCCCATTCTGCGGGACATCTGCGCGGAATTTGTCCCAGGTGAAATGGTGGGCCTGGTGGGCCCCAACGGCGCGGGCAAGACCACGCTCCTGCGCGCGATGGCAGGCGTGCTTCGCCCGACGGGCGGCGCAGTTCAGGTCATGGGCGAGCCCGTCCATGCGCGCGAACCCAGCTGGCGCGCTCGCCGCGTGGCGTATCTGCCGCAGTTTCTCGCGGACGACATCCCCTTTACCGTGCGCGAGTTTGTCGAGATGGGGCGATACAGCCACGCGCCGCGCGGTGTGCTTGGCAGGGCGGACGCGGCCGCGGTGGACGACGCGCTCGCCGTGATGGGGCTCATGGGGTACCAAGACACGCTGCTCGCGAATCTTTCTGGGGGCGAGCGACAGCGGGCGGCCATCGCGCGCTGCCTGGCCCAGGAGGCGCCAATTTTGCTCCTCGACGAGCCCATCGCGAGCCTCGACATCCATTATCAGCTCGACATCCTGGCCAGGCTGCGCGCCCTCGCCGGGGAAGGCCGCCTGATCATCATCGCCCTTCACCATCTGGAATTCGCTCTCGCTCACTGTCACCGCACGGTCTGCCTGCACCGCGGCCGGCTGGTCGCCGACGGATCGCCCGACGAGGTGTTCACGCCTGAGCTTCTGCGCGCCGTCTTTCGCGTGGATGCGCGCCCGTTTCGCGATCCGCACACGGGGGCCGTGCGCCTCAGCGTCAGCGCGGCGATCCCCAGTACGCCTGAATGACGTGGACCAGATTGTGCACGGTGACCGAGTGGAGCCACACGCGCCCCGGCCCCGTCAGCTCCACCAGGAACAGCCCGTCTCCCGAAAACAGCATGTTGGCGACGCCCTGCATGAGTTGGACGCGGTAGTCGATCCCGTCTGTGAACGCCGCGATATGGCCTGGGTGAACGAGCAGGCTCTCGCCCCGGGCGAGATCGCGCTCGACGATCTCGCCGTCAATCGAAAGAAACGCCATCCCGTCGCCTGCCAGGTGGGTCAGCGCCAGGCCGTTGCCGCCGAGAAAGCGGCCGATGTTGAGCGTGACCTCCACGCCGTAGTCCACCGTCGACTCCGCGCAGAGAAAGCTGTGCCGTTCTGCGATCACGCGTCCATATTGGTGCAGCGGCAGCGCGAGGATGTGCCCAGGCATGCGCGTGGTGAACTGCACCACGGATTCGCCTCGCGCTGCGCGATAGTAGGTGAGAAATACGCTGTTGCCGCTCAGCGCTCGCCGAAACATGCCGGCAAGGCCGCCCGGCGCCCGCGTCTCCATGTACGTGCCGGGCGTCATCGAGAGCAGGCATCCCGCCTCCGAAAACACGCTTTCTCCCGGTTCGAGCCGAACCTCGAGCGTCTGCATGGTGCTGCCGTGAATGTGGTAGTCCATCGGCCATCCTCCCATCCCCACGCGCTCGAGCGTGGCCGCAATTCCGTTTGGGCTATCGTACCATAGGCGGGGCGCGATGCGTGTCCAATCGCGTCGACTTGACGCGAACGCGAGACATTTATACAATGTAAATGTTAAACGGTAGAAAGATTAGCTCGTTATAAAGATTTGGCGATTTGAACGATTGAACATCAGGAGGATCGCGGATGAGAGGGGACATGGATGCGCTGACCCAGCGGTTTGCACAATCGCTCGGCGTGCTGGCGCAGGAGTTCGGCCCGCATTTGCTGAACCGCCTGCACACGGGCCTCACCGCGGGTCAGTTTTTCACCATGCAGATGATCCGGCGCGAAGGGCGGCTCAAGGTGTCGCAGCTCGCGGAGCGGCTGGAGGTGACGCCGAGCGCCATCACCGTGATGATTGACCGCCTCGAGCATCACGGCTACGTCTCTCGGGTCCGGGACGAGGAAGACAGGCGGGTGGTCGTGATTGAACTGACGGAGGCCGGGCGCGCCAAGCTCGCCGAGGTGGAGCAGGCGTGGTTCGAGATGATGCGGCAGATGGTGTCGCGGATTGAACCTGGGGCGTTTGAGCAGTGCGTCTCGGCGCTTGAGACCATGGTTGCTGCTGCGAAGCAGCTACGGATCCAATCGTACGGCGAATCGTACGGGGAAGAGACTCCTCGTCAGGAGGTATGAACTTGAGCGCTTCGTATGAGGTGCAGAGGACGAATCAGATCACCGGGTCGCGCAAGTGGTGGGCGTTTGCCACCGTGCTTGTGACCATGTTCTTCTCGTCGCTGGATCAGACCGTCGTGTCCACGGCCATGCCGACGGTCATCAGTGATTTGCACGGGCTGAACCTGTACACGTGGGTGTTCACTGCGTACATGATCACGTCGTCCATCACGGTGCCCATCTACGGAAAGCTGTCGGACGTGTTTGGGCGTAAGCCGTTTTATTTGTTCGGGCTCGTGATGTTTGGCATCGGATCCGCCATCTCGGGCCAGGCCCACAGCATGTTGGAACTCGTCTGGGCCCGTGCGGTGCAAGGCGTCGGCGCTGGGGCCATGATGAGCATGCCGCGGGCAACCATCGGCGACATCTTCTCGCCGAAGGAGCGCGCGCGTTGGATGGGCGTAATGATGGCTGTGTTTGGGCTCTCGAGCATTGTCGGGCCGGCCATCGGGGGGTTTATCACAGACAACTGGTCGTGGCGATGGGTGTTTTACGTCAATCTGCCGTTTGTCGTCGTCGCCATCGTCGGCGTGGTGTTCGCGTTGCCCACGGTTCGGACCAAGGATCAGGTCAAGGTCGATTGGCAGGGGGCGGCGCTCCTCACCGTCGGACTCGTGCCCATCCTTCTCGCGCTGACCTGGGCGGGGGAGCAAGTATCCGTGGGATCGCTTGAAATCGTCGGCATGTTGGCCGGTGGTGCGCTCGTCCTGGTGGCGTTCGTCTCCTGGGAGATGCGTGCGCCGGATCCGCTCATCGCGCCGTGGCTGTTTCGCAACCGGGTGTTCACCACGTCGCTCGTGCTGCAGTTGCTCGTGGGCATGGCGATGTTCGGAAGCCTGATGTACCTGCCCATTTTTGTGCAGGGCGTGATCGGCCTGAACGCGCAGAACAGCGGTTGGATCATGACGCCGATGATGGGCGGGTTCATGGTTGGGAGTATGGTTTCTGGACAGGTGATGTCCAAGACGGGGCGGTATCGCTATGTGGCGTGGCTTTCGGGCGCTGTAATTGTCATGGGTTCGATCCTGTTGAACCGGATTGACGTGCACACGTCGTGGCCCACCATCATGGTGGACATGGTGGTCCTGGGCCTGGGCATTGGCGCCTTGATGCCGCTCATGAACATGGCGGTGCAAAACGCTTTTCCGTATCGCGTGATGGGGACGGTAAACGCGAGCCAGCAGTTCGTGAGTTCGCTCGGCGGCGTCGTTGCATCGCCGGTGTTCGGAACCGTGTTGAATCACGCCTTTTCGAACAAGCTGAGCGCGTCTCTTCCTTCGGCGCTCTCGGCGGTGAAGGGAAAGATCGGTTCGCTCAACCCGCAGGCGCTCCTGACCTCTCAGGCGCAGAAGGCCATCGCAGCAGACTTTGACCGACTTGGCCCTGCGGGGCAGGCGCTCTATCACCAGCTGATGCAGGCAGTGAAGTTGTCCCTGACGTACGGAATCCAAAAGCTGTTCTTTGTGGGTTTGATCTTTTCCGCGCTCACGTTCATCGGTACATTCTTCCTGCCCGAGGTAAGGCTCAAGGGTGAAGAATATTTTCGCGCTGAGGAGAACGAGGCACACGAAGGCTGAGCTGCGTCGGATACGGCCGCTCACAGGGCTCACGAGAAGCCCTGGAGCGGCTTTTTTGTCGGATGCCTGTGTGGTCGTTACAAACTGTTCAAGCTCGTGCCGCGGTTTGTTCAAAAACCTACACCTAGAGTGCATTTTTTTCGAAGTATATGGTGATACGATCCAAGTGTGAGGAGCGCTCCAAGTATCACTTTTGATTACGAGTATGGAAGGGGGAGGGCGCATGCCGAGTGAAGTCGCGTTGGCGCGGTGGCAGTTTGGCATCACCACGGTGTATCACTTCTTCTTTGTCCCTGTGACCATCGGTCTCGTGTACCTGATTGCCATTATGGAGACCTTGTACGTCGTCAAGAAAGACGACCGCTACAAGCAGATGGCGCAATTCTGGGGGAAGATCTTTCTCATCAACTTCGCTGTGGGCGTGGTGACGGGCATTTTGCAGGAGTTCCAGTTCGGCATGAACTGGGCGAACTATTCCCGCTTTGTGGGCGACGTCTTTGGCGCGCCGCTCGCGATTGAGTCGCTGCTTGCATTTTTCCTCGAATCTACGTTTTTAGGCGTTTGGATGTTCGGGTGGGATAAACTATCCAAGCGCATGCATGTGGCGTCCATCTGGCTGGTGGCCATCGGGACCACGCTTTCGGCGTTCTGGATCCTGACGGCGAATGCCTTCATGCAGCACCCGGTGGGCTACACGCTCAAAGACGGTCATGCCGAAATGTCGAGTTTCGGCGCGCTCCTGACCAATCCGCAGTTGTGGTACGAATTTCCACACGTGTTTCTAGGGGCACTCGTGACCGGCGCGTTCGTCGTGATGGGCATCAGCGCGTATCAACTGTTGCGCAAGCGCCACATCGAAGTGTTCGAGCCGAGCTTCGCGATAGCATCCATCGTGGCCGTGGCCGCGAGCTTTCTCGTGATGGTCGTCGGGCACGAGCAGGCGCAATATCTCCTCGTGTCCCAGCCGATGAAGCTGGCCGCTTCGGAGGCGCTCTGGAAGACAAGTGGCAGCCCGGCGCCGTGGACGCTGTTCGCCATCATCCACGCTGGCGCACACAAGAACACGTGGATGATTCAGATACCATATCTCCTCAGCGTGCTCTCTTACAACCGGCTGTACGGCAGCGTGCCAGGGATTCTCGAACTTCAACAACAGATGCAGGCGAGATATGGCGCGGGCAATTACGTTCCTGATGTCCCGGTGATCTTCTGGAGCTTCCGCATCATGGTCTTCGCGGGTGCTCTGATGTTCCTCGCCTCCGCGTGGGGCGTGTGGCGGATCATTCGCAATCGGTTAGTTCCTGGCCGTCGCTACCTGAAGTGGATGGTCTGGGCAACGTCCTTGCCTTTCATTGCGAACACCATGGGCTGGATCATGACCGAAATGGGGCGGCAGCCGTGGGTGGTGTACGGCCTGCAGCTGACACGAGACGGGGTGTCCCCGACCGTGTCCGCGGGAGAGGTGCTCACGACGCTCATTGTCTTCACGCTGCTCTACGGTCTTCTTGCCGCGGTGGACCTGTACCTCATCGCGCGCGTCGTGCGACAGGGTCCAGTGGAAGACGATCACGGCGATGAACCCGAGTCGCTTTCGCCAGTGGCGCTTTGATGGGCGTGCGACGAGCCTTAGGAGGTGCGCGAGATGACGCTTGAATCGTTCTGGTTTGCGATCATCGCCGTGTTGTTCATCGGTTTCTTCTTCCTCGAGGGCTTCGACTACGGGGTGGGCATCCTGGTCCCGTTTCTCGGCAAGACGGATAAGGAACGCAGGCTGCTCATCAACACCATCGGGCCGTTCTGGGATGCCAACGAGGTGTGGTTCATCACGGCGGGCGGGGCGATGTTC
Organism: Alicyclobacillus acidocaldarius subsp. acidocaldarius Tc-4-1; assembly: GCF_000219875.1. Taxonomy (NCBI): domain Bacteria; kingdom Bacillati; phylum Bacillota; class Bacilli; order Caryophanales; family Alicyclobacillaceae; genus Alicyclobacillus; species Alicyclobacillus acidocaldarius. Next base: position 1,949,473 of record NC_017167.1, on the reverse strand, counting down.
GCCGCCTTTCCCGGCTGGTATGCCACGCTGTTCAGCGGATTTTACATGGCGCTCTTTCTGCTGCTGGTGGCGCTCATCGGGCGAGGTGTCGCCTTCGAGTTTCGGAGCAAGGTGGAACATCCGGTTTGGCGGACGTTCTGGGACTGGGTCATCTTCGGCGGCAGCCTGTTGCCACCACTCCTGTGGGGCATTGCCCTTGCCAACATGATGCACGGCGTGCCGATTGATCAGAACAAGAATTACGTCGGATCGTTCTGGGATCTCATCAGCCTGTACTCCGTCGTGGGCGGGGTGAGCATGACGCTTCTCTTCATCCTGCACGGGGCGCTCTTCATCTCGCTCAGAACGTCCGGCGTGCTGCAGGAGCGAGCTCGCGCGGCCGCCACGGCAATTGGTGCCTGGGCGACGGCGCTCACCTTCCTGTTCGTCGTGCTGAGCTATCTCGAAACGGATATGTTTACGCGCCGGGGCATTGACCCGGGTGTCGTGCCTGTCCTGGCCGGTTTGGCGCTGTTCTCGGTCCAGTTCTTCATTCGCGCGAAGCGGGACGGTTGGGCGTTCTTCATGACGGGGCTGACCATCGTTCTTTCGACCATCACGGTCTTCATGGACTTGTTCCCACGGGTGATGGTCAGCTCGCTGAATCCGGCGTGGAGCCTGACGATTTACAACACGGCATCGAATCCGTATTCGCTGAAGGTGATGACCATCGTCGCGTTGACGGTGGTGCCGTTCGTTCTCCTGTACCAGGGATGGAGTTACTGGGTGTTCCGGAAGCGTCTGTCGAGCGATCACCCGCTCGAATACTAAGGAACGAAGGTGAAGCCGGTGCGTTCCGTCACTCGTCACCTGCCTGTCGCGACGCGCCAGGAACGACGTATGTTCCTGCTCGCATCCGCCGCATCCGCGCTCGCCGGGCTCTTGGTCCTGCCGCAGGCGTGGTACCTGTCGCGGGCTGTGAGTTCCGTATTCCCGCGTGCGGAGGGGGCACATGCGTGGTTCGCCGCGCTCATCGCCTTTTTCGCCGTCATTGCGGCGAGGGCGGTCCTGATGGCAGCCGCCAAGTGGCTGTCCCAGCGCTTCGCCTCGCACGTCAAACGGCGCATTCGGCGCGAGATGGTCGAGCAGATGGCTGCGCTTGGGCCGGTGGAGGTTCGCCGCCATCCGGCCGGAGCGTGGCGGACGTGGCTCACGGACGGGATCGACGGAATGGACGCGTATCTCGCGAGCTATCTTCCGCAAGCGGCTGCGTCCGCGGCGGTGCCAATCGCCATCCTCGCGTTTGCTGCGGTTGAGGATCGGTTGACGGCCGTCATTCTTGCGGCGACGGTGCCCTTCATGGTGCTGCTGCTTGTCCTCGTGGGGCAGGCAGCGCAGAAAGCCACCGACAGGCGGTTTGAGGCCCTCGAACGCCTCGGGGGCCACTTCCTCGACGTGGTGCGCGGGCTCTGGACGCTGAAGGTGTTTGGGCGCAGCCGGGCGCAGGTGGAGATCATCGAGCGCGTGGCCGACGATTACCGGCGGACGACGATGAAGGTACTCCGGCTCGCCTTTCTGTCCTCGCTCGTGACGGAGCTTTTCACCATGGTGAGCATCGGCCTCGTGGCCGTCTCGCTCGGCATCCGCCTGCTGAACGGCCGCATGGACTTCGCCGCGGCGCTCGTGCTGCTCCTGCTCGCGCCGGAATATTACCTGCCGATTCGCACGGCGGGTGCCCAATATCACGCGGCGCGGGACGGCGTGGCGATGCTTGAGCAGCACCGGGAGGTGCTCGAGACGCCGATACCTGCCATGCCGCTACGCGACGGAGGCCGGACGCCGCTTTTGAGCCCGCAGGGCGTCACCATCGAGTTTCGTCACGTCACGGTCCGCTACCCCGGCGCCGCGAAGCCCGCGCTTCAGGACGTCTCGTTCCGGATTGGCCCGCGCGAGCTGGTCGCCGTCGTCGGGCCGAGCGGCGCGGGCAAGAGCACGCTTCTCGCCGTGCTGCTCGGCTTCATCCGGCCGGAGTCAGGTGAGGTGCTGGTCGGCGGCGTGCCGCTCGACGAGATCGATCTCGGCGTGTTTCGCGGTCACCTGGGCCTCGTCGCGCAGGAGCCAACGTGGTTCCACGCGACGCTGCGCGATAACGTCACGTGGAAAGAGCCGCGAACCGACGAGGAGATTCGGGAGGCGCTTTGGATGTCGGGGCTTGACGAGGTCGTCGAGCGGTTGCCTGGCGGCATGGATACGGAGCTCGACGGCGAGCGGGTGCAGCTTTCGGGCGGCGAGAGGCAGCGGCTGGCGCTGGCGCGCTTGGTCCTTCGAAGGCCGGCCGTGGCGCTGCTCGATGAGCCGACGAGATCGCTCGATCTCGCCACCGAGCGCGCGCTTGAGAGGCATCTGATTCCTTGGTTACGGCAGCGGACTTCCATCGTTGTCGCGCATCGACTGAGCGTGGCACTCGCGGCCAATCGCGTCCTCGTCCTCGAAGGCGGTCGGCTCGTCGAAGAGGGCAGACCGGAGGAACTTCTGCGTGCGCATGGCTATTTTCACGCTATGGTGAGCCGTTACCGTGGCGAGGAGGTGCTTGCCTGATGAGACGCATGAGCTGGCTGTGGGGATTTGTGCGTCCAGTCGTCGGCCGTGTAGCGGGTAGCGCTGGGCTTTCCTCCGCCACGTTCGTGGCCGCCGCGGCGATGATGGCGACGGCGGGCTACCTGATTTCCGCCGCGGCGCTCAAACCGCCGACGATTCTGATGCTGTGGGTGCCCATTGTGGGCGTGCGGTTTTTCGGCACCAGTCGGGCGGCGTTTCGTTATCTCGAGCGCCTGATTTCGCACGACACCGTCCTTCGTCTGACGGCACGCCTGCGCGCACTCGTATTTTCGCATCTAGAGCGCCATCCGGATTTCTTGATTGGCCGTCGCACCGTGTCGACCCTGGATCTCATCCTGACGGACATGGAACAAGTGCAGAACGGGCTTCTGAGGCTTCTTTTGCCACTCGGGAGCGGCCTTGCTTCGAGCGCGCTGGTGGGTGCATGGCTCGCACGGGTGGATGTGAGCCTCGCGGTGACATTCGCGCTCGGCGTTCTCGTGGCAGGAATCGGGGCACCGTTACTGGCCTTGTTGATCTCGAATCGCTGGCATAGCTCGAGGTTCGCCATTCGCCAGAGGCGCGAAGCCGGGATGGACGATCTCGTCCGTGGGATCGAGGAGCTACTCGCGCATGGCGAGATTGACGAGATGCTCGCGCGCCTGGACAGTTGGGAAGAGGAGGAGGAGCGGCTGACTGCTCACCTCGACGCCGTGCGCGCGATCCTCGATGGAACGTTGTATGTGGGCGCCACGGCGACTGTGGCGGTCGTTCTCGCCGAGGCCATCGAATTGCATCTCATGGCGCACTTGCCTGGCACGATGATAGCAGCCGTGACACTGATGGTCATGGCGGCCATGGAACCTTGGACCGCTGTGGGACCAGCATTCGCGGATGTTTTTGAGGTGAGCCGGTCGGTTGGGAAGATGGCCGATCTCGCGCCGGTGTCGAGCGGGGAGGTCGGTCCACAAGCGGAGAGCGAAGGGGCGTCGGCCACCTTGCCAGTCGCTCTCGCTTCCACCCATACGGCGTTCTCGACGCGCGGCCTTTCCTGCCGCCGGGGAGGCGTGTGGGCGCTGAGGGACGTCGACATCGAGGTCCCCCGTGGTCATCGGGTTGCCATCGTTGGGGACAGCGGGGCCGGTAAATCGACGTTGCTCCACGTGGTGCTAGGTCTCGTCGCCCCCGATGAGGGCGAGGTGCGATGGTTCGGCCATCCACTCGTTGGCTGGGCGGAGGCTGAGCTTCGACGTCTCGTCACAGCCGTGCCACAGGATACATACATCTTTCACACGACACTTCGCCAGAATCTCTTGCTCGCGAGGCCTGATGCTACGGACGAGGAACTCATGGCCTCCCTCTCCATCGCGCAGCTCGAGGATCTCGTTTCGCGGCTGCCGAAGGGGCTCGACACGGTGCTGCATGATCGCGGGTACTCGCTCTCGGGCGGTGAGCGTCAGCGACTTTCCCTCGCACGGGCCGTGCTCTCTGGGGCCGAGGTCGTACTCTGTGACGAACCGACGTCTTCGCTCGACGTCGAAACGGAACGCTCGTTCATGGAAGCGTTTTTTACCGCGCTGCGGGACAAGACCGTAGTCTGGGTCACCCACCGGCTGACGGGCATGGAATACATGGATCAGATCTTCGTATTACACGAAGGACGCGTCGTCGAGCGCGGTACGCATCGCGAGCTCGTTCATCGAGGCGGCGTCTACAGCGAGTTGTGGAGCATTCAGCGAGAAGTAGGGTCCAGTGTCCTCACGAACGGAGTGTTCGGCGAGTAGGTATGACGTGTAGGACTAGGTTTCGATGTCGAGACTATGGGGGGAGGCGACATATCGCGAGAGACCACACGTGATGGTGCGTTTCATCTGGTTCAGGAGGAAGGTATGGGGAGCAAGGTAGAGTTTCTCCAAAATGTATGCATCGTCATTGGGGTCGAGCTGAGCGTCGTTTTCCTTCTGCTGCTATTGTTATCTCCGTGGCTATTACGGATTTTCTTCAGGCTGGCCGTGCGCAGATTCACAGAAATTGTATTTCGAGATCCTTATACGAGCAACCTGTTAGAGGGTTACACGGCGCTTAAAAATTCGGTCTACAATGGACGTTGGAAAATGAGTTGCGCGCGCAGAGCGGCAGAGCGTTGGAAAAGCCGATTGGGACAGGGCGCCCTTTCCCGCATTTTGACGGGCTGCTTCTCACGCCGGGCCCTCTTCGCCGTCGTCCTCTTGAGTTGACGGATCCAGTGGATCTTCAGGTCACTATCGGTCGACACTGTAAGCGGCCGCTGCAATTGTCGATGCCCATCCTTGTAAGTGCCATGGGGTATGGTGTTGCTTTACGAAAGCCCATTGTCCAAGCGATTGCGCTTGGTACGGCCAAAGCCGGAACGGCATGCAATGCGGGGCAAGGCCCCGTCATAGCGGAATGGACACACTGGGCAGACAAATTGGTGGTTCAGTACCATCGCGCGCCATGGCGCGGGGGCGAATCGGTTTTCCAACGAGCACATATGATTGAAATTCGCTTCGGACAAGGAGCGAATGTCGGTTCTGGGACGTTTGTCTCCGCGAAAGGTCTGGATCGAACTACCCTCAGAGACTTGGGGCTGACCGATGCGTCGGACGTGGCCTATATACCGGCCGGCCATCCCGAAGTCGAGCGAATACGCGCATTTCAGTCTCTAATCAGAAAATTAAGGAGGATAAGCGGGGGAGTCCCCATTGCGGTTAAGATTTCAGCGAGTCACTACATTGAGCAAGACATTGAGTGGGCGGTGAAAGCTGGCGCAGATGTGATTGTGGTCGATGGGGCACAGGGAGGGACCCATGCGTCTCCTGCGGTGCTTGTTGACGATTTTGGGATTCCCACACTCTCCGCCCTTTGTCGTGCTGCTCGATTTCTGCGCGCGCAAGGGTACCAGGATAGGGTGGACCTCATTGTCTCGGGCGGGATTCGAACACCGGGGGACATTATGAAAGCGCTCTGTTTGGGCGCTTCGGCGGTTTACATGGGGACAGCTGCACTATTTGCAGTCGTGCATACTCAACTCGCGCGCACACTGCCGTTCGAACCTCCGACTCAGATCGCGTGGGCCAATGCTGAGATTTCGACGAAGTTTGATGTCCGCACCGGGGCAGAGTCGTTGGCAAAGTTTCTTCAGGCGTGTGCCGACGAGATAGGCGTCGGCTTGCGAGCGCTCGGTAAGCCTTCGGTTCACGCCTTGGATCATAGCGACCTTGTTGCGTGGGATGCCGAGGTTGCGAGGATTACAGGGTGCCCACTCGTCTAGACGCATAGGGAAATCGAGTTTGGTGAACGCTACGGGAGAATCGCATTCCAGGTACGCTGGTGATGCAGGATGACAGGCAGAGCAGATGGGCTTCTATCGAAGCGGGTCGAAGACAACTGGTTGATGCTCCAGGCTTGTTTAGCCTCCGCTCCTGATCTCAAGAGAATGCCGTTTGAATGGAACGGATCCCTCGCCTTCGTTGTGTGGATCGACGGTCTTGTGGCTGCAGAGCGTATTCAAATGGGACTCTCGATTTTGCGCTTGGAAGAAGTGTCAAAGAAGTCCATATCATCCTTGAAGCACTTGGGGCTGCAGGCACTATGGATGTCGATGAACGCAACTGAGAAGCGAGATGACGTGGTCACAGCTGTGCTGGGAGGGAAAGCGGTTCTCTTTCAAGACGGACTCGGAACAGCTTTCATCTGGGACGTCGAGTCCTTGCCAGGTCGCCAGGTTGATCGAGCGGAAAAAGAACCGACGTTACAGGGGCCGCAAGAGGCGTTCGTGGAGAACCGCGTTCTGAATATCGCCTTATTGCGGAAGAGATTACGCTCACCGGACCTCAGGATCCTCGATTTCACAATCGGTGAGCGAACGAAAACGACGGTTTCCCTCTTATATGTGGAAGGTATTACGAAGCCTCAACTCGTTCAAGAGGTGTCCTCGCGATTATCTAAGGTGTGCATTGATGGTGTGGTCGACATGAATGTGGTCAGGGAGTGGATTACGGATGCACCAAGGACGATATTTCCAACCATCGAGGAAACGGAGCGACCCGAACGCGTGGTGTCGGGGCTGCTGCAGGGAAGAGTCGCGATTGTAGTGGACGGCAACCCCACGTGTATGGTGCTCCCCGCGACATTCGCGCAATTCATCACGTCTCCAGAAGACTACTACATGCATTACACGCTCGCCTTGCCTCTACGTCTCTTGCGCCACATCATGTTTTGGTCATCGGTGCTACTTCCGGCCGTGTATGTCTCGTTGTTGACTTATAATCAGGATTTGGTCCCCACGCCGCTCGTTCAAACGATCAGTTCTCAGCGCACCGGGATCCCTTTTCCGACGGTCTTTGAAGCGCTTTTCATGATGTTTGCGTTCGAGGCACTGAGGGAGGCGGGAACGAGATTGCCTAGAGCCGTGGGGCAGTCTGTGAGTATTGTGGGCACCCTGGTCATCGGTGAGGCTGCAGTGCGCGCCGGGATCGTGTCCGCGGGCATGATCATTATTGTTGCCGCCACCGGTATCGCCTCCTTTACCGCGCCAGCCTTGGGGATGGTGCAGGCGACACGGTTGTTACAATTTTTGTTTGTCTTATGTGCAGGCCTATTTGGACTTTATGGTGTCGCAATTCTGGGGATTTTGTTGATTGTTCACCTCGCGTCCATTCGTTCCTTTGGCGTTCCCTATCTTGCACCCGTTGGGCCAACCATTTTGACGGATTGGAAAGATGCCCTGGTGCGTGCTCCTTGGTGGGATATGGGCCGTCGACCTGAGGAATTTGAACCTGTGGACCCAAAGCGAGCACGCGGACGGAGGCAGATTCGGCCGTGAAGCGTTACCGGCTGGTGACATTGGTGATGGCAGTTACATGCATGGTGACGAGCTGCGGCGATTACAGCGAAGTGGAAGACCTCGCTGTGGTCGTTGGAATGTCGATGGACGAAACCCCTAATCACCACCTGCGTGTGACATGCGACATTATGGGGTCCAGAGAGTCCGCATCAGATGACACGTCTGCGCATCAAAATCAGGACATGTTGGTCACCGGAGAAGGATTGAGCATGGCGTCCGCTCTGGAAAATATTCAAAAGAAGATGGACAAGCGCGTTTATCTGTCGCACAACACGTTGGTCGTGTTGAGCGACAAGGTGATCTCCAATAGATTTGCATCTGTTTTGGACGAACTAGAACGAAATCGCGAATTACGCCTGAATGAAATGATGGTCGCAGTTCGGGGAGATGCCGACCAAATTTGGGCCATTTCCAACCGAAGCGAGACGCCGCTCGCCATCACGATCCGGCAGGCGATTCAAAAGTGGGGAGCATGCACGGACGCTTTTCGGGCGGAACAATTCCGCCTGTTGCGCGCCTGGAATGCTCCATACGGAGTTGCCCATTTACCGTGGCTTGATCCACAGGCGGCCAATTGGGTTGCAGGTCTCGCATTTGTGGATCCTCAGGGAGGCATCGCGTGGTGGTCCATATGCCCTCCTCGAGACAATGGAGCACTTTGGTTGCTAGGAGATACGCGCAATTTGGTTCAAAGAGTCGTATTTCAAGATTCATTGCGCGGTGAATCAGGACAAGTTTGTATTAGATGGGTGCATACGCATACATCATTGGGTTTTAGGTATCATAAAAACAAGCTGTGCGTCATTATCAAGTGGTGGGGGAATGGATACATTGAGGCGATGAGTCCAGGACATGTTCCTGACCGAACGACGTTTGAGATCCTTGAAGATCAAGCGGCACGCGACATTCAGCGTGACATCCATCAGTGCATCATGCGTATGCGCTCCGCTGACGTCAATCTGTGGCGAATGCCGCTGTATCGAACGGCACCCCAGTTATTTCGCATATTGGAGCGCAAAGATCCGTCCTGGTGGAAGACATGCGACGTGTCCTATGTCATTCATCCTCACATTGTCCACTCTGGACTTTCGACTCGATCGCCGGGGTGAAGGGGAAGATTATGTGGTAAAGAGACCCGCTTGGGGACCAATCCTCGTTTGGTTTTTGAGCGTATGCTTTGTCGTGATCGCATATTTGGCGCTGTTGTTTCAGTGGTGGCCAGACTTTCAACCCCTCTATCCGTTAGAACTCGTGTTTGGGACGGCCACCAAATGGTTATTTGGGTTGTGAGCCATGAGAAAAGAACAGATATCTCGATATCAACTCATCTTGCTTCTCATATGGTTGACCATGGGGGACCGGAGTTCTTGTCATTCCTTCCGTGATCACGGAGTTCACCGTGACGGATGCGTGGATGGCCGTTCCTTCATTGTTTGTTGGAGGCCTGATCTCGGCGGGTATTGCTCACGTTCACGTTCGGAAGTTCCCAAGCTTGCGAGCAACCGGGGCGTTCCTCGCCATGGCGGGGCCTGTGATAGGTAATGCATTCGTTATATGGTATGTTTCGGTTGTTTTTCTGGTCGGGACAGTGGTGGCGAGGGAGTTTACACTTTTTGTGACCGTCGCTTCGTTGCCCTATACATCGGAAACTGCTGTGGCAGTTATCGGCTGCGCCAGCGTCGTTTACATTGCCTATGTAGGCATTGAGTCCTTCGCACGCGCAAACGAATTTGTTGTTCCTCTCGCCGTTGTGGTGCTCCCGCTCCTTATTCTCTTACCCTTAACTTTGTGCGATGTTCATCAGTTTTATCCTGTTTTTTCGAGTGGCTGGCTGCCTGTATGGAAGGCGTCGATCGTCCCGATGTTCGTCTATGGGTTGGAATTTTCACTTGCAATCCAATTTGTTCCTAATTTGAGATCGCCCGAGAAGCTTCCCATCGACATCGTGATCGCGGCTTCCATATCCACCGTGTTGATTCTCATCGTGCTCCTCCTGACCGTTGGCGTGTTCGGATTCACGGTGCGTTATCTGCAGTATCCCGTGTTGGAGTTGATTCGCGTCGTACGCATCGGGCGCTTCATCGAACGATTAGATACGATCTACGGAATTGCCGTCTTGATGACTATCATCTCAAAGATAACCATCATCCATTTGGCGATGTGCACGGGAATTCAGGACCTTTGTAAGACGCGTGACTACCGCTGGGCGGTGTTACCTACCGGAACGGCGATGTTTGTGGGCGGATTGTATTTTTATCGCAATGTCGCTCAGATGACATATTTCATCGAACACGTGGGACCATCCTACCTCTTGTTCACGGTGGTAGGTGTGCCGCTGCTTGGATTGACTTTGCAGCGCGTCCGCTTCCATCTGGAACGAAGAGCCAGGAAGGGGGGCTGACGACGCAATGATTCGATGAGAAAACGGAGGCTCGCAATTTTCATCTGCGTCTTGTGCCCAATCGGGCATGGCGGTTTACACAGCCAGGCTCAGCCGTTCCTTGTTCACGAGATTTGTCAGCTATTCATGAATGTTCGTCCCACGAACGCCGCAGCCGCAGCTTTCGGGTCGGGCGCCGACATGATGGCCGATACGACCGCGACGCCGTCTGCGCCTGCAGCCATGACCTCCGGCGCCCGCTCGACGGTGATGCCGCCGATGCCGACGATGGGAATGCGGACGGCGCCCTTGCAGGCGGCGAGCACATCCAGGCCCGTGAGGACGGCGTCGCCTTTGGTCGCCGTGGGATACACGGATCCGACGCCGAGGTAATCGGCGCCGTCCTGTTCGGCCTGCACCGCTTCCCCGACGGATCGCGCAGAAACGCCGACGACGAGTTCGGGAAAGCGAGATTTCACGAGGGAGGCAGGGAGGTCCGTCTGTCCCACGTGCACCCCGTCCGCGCCCGACAAAAGGGCGATGTCGAGCCGATCGTTCACGATGAAGAGCGCGCCGTGGGCGGACGCGAGCTCCCGCAGGCGAAGGGCGAGCTTGAGCATGGGCCCGCCGTCCTCCTGTTTGCGCCGCAACTGCACGCAAGTCACGCCGCCCGCGAGCGCCTGCTCTACGATGGTCGCGACCTCGCCGTGGTCCGGGCGGTCGTCCGTCACGAGATACACGCGGAGCTTGTCCGTCCAGTCCCGCCTTGTCATCCCACTCATCCTTTCCGAATGCGCGCCCGGGCGTCGACGTCGCCTGGGGTGATGGCGTGCAGCGCATCGAGCAGCCGAACCTGGAAGCTCCCCGGTCCGCTCGCGCCCTCGGCTGCCATCTCGGCCGCCACGTTGAAACACGTGATGGCGGCGACGGTCGCCTCGAGGAGCCCGCCCTTCGTCCCATCCGAGACGGCCACAAACGCGCCGATCACGGCCGTCAGCGAGCACCCGGATCCGGTGATGGCTGCTTCCCACGGATGGCCGTTCTCGAGCTCGTACACCACCTCGCCGTCGGTGACGAGATCGCGCTCCCCCGTCGCCGCGACGACGAGGCCGCGATCGCGCGCGAACCGCATCATGGCGTCGACCAGTCCGGTCCCGGCAGATTTGGCGTCGACGCCCGCCACCTCGCCGCCCGCGCCCGTGATGACGCCGATCTCGCCCTGATTTCCGCGCAGAACCTGGATGTTCCGCGCCTCGAGGAGCCGCATCGCCGCGTGGGTCCGGTACGGCGTGGCGCCGGCCCCGACGGGATCGAGCACAATCGGCACGCCGCGGCGGTTCGCAGCTTCGCTCGCGAGATCCATGCTCGTCACGACGTACGGGTCGAGCGTGCCCAGGTTGAGCGCGAGCGCGCGGGCGACGGCGACCATGTCCGCGACCTCCTCGTGCGCGTGCGCCATGACGGGTGAGGCGCCGAGCGCGAGTAGCGTGTTCGCCGCGACGTTCGTCACGACCAAATTCGTGATGTTGTGGACGAGCGGGCGCTCCTCGCGCACGCGCTGGAGCCATTGTCCCATCTGCATGTGCAAATCTCCCTTCGGCTGAGCCAAATCTCAGAGTGGAGGAGCGGTCTCGGCAAACTGGTGGCCATCGAACACGTACATCCGCCCGGCCTCCATCCGCTCCGGCCAGACGGGGGATTGGCTGTGATCCGTCGGCCCATGCCCGCGGCCGACGTCCCAGTCCGCGGCCGCCGCGATGGCGCGCGAGATGTACGATTTCGCCGCGGCGATGGCCTCGAGCGGCCGAGCGCCGCGCGCCAAGCTGGCGGCGATGGCGGACGAAAATGTACAGCCGGTGCCGTGGGTCTTGTGGCTTGGGACGCGGGGGGCGGCGAAAAACGTCCAGGTGCCGTCGTGGAACACCACGTCGATGGCGAGATGGCCCGCGCCTTCGAGATGTCCGCCTTTGACCACGGCATACTGCGCGCCGAGGCGGCCGAGCGCCTCCGCCGCCCGTGCCGCGTCCGCGAGTGAGCGGATGGGGATGCCGGTCAGTCGCTCTGCCTCCGGCGCGTTGGGCGTCGCGACAAACGCGAGCGGCAACATGCGCTCGATCACGGCAGCGACATCGTCCGGATGGAGCAGCGCCTCGCCGCCTTTCGCGATCATCACCGGGTCCACGACGATGGGGCAGTCGACGCCGGCGAGGATTTCCGCGACGGCGACAATAGCGGCTCGAGTACCTAGCATGCCAGTCTTGATGGCGTCAAAGCCCAAATCGTCGCGCACGGACTCGAGCTGCGCGCGCACGATGTCCACGGGCAGCGGATGCACGGCCTGCACACCGACAGTGTTCTGCGCGGTGACGGCGGTGAGCACGCTCATGCCGTACACGTCGAACTGGTGGGCCGTCTTCAGGTCCGCCTGGATGCCTGCGCCGCCGCCCGAGTCGGATCCGGCGATGGTCAGCATGCGCGCCACGTGGCCGTCAGGGCGTCGAAACATCCTGCACCGCCTCCTTGGGAAGCCACGACTCGCCGCGGTACGCCATGTCGAAGAACCGGTACTCGAGGTGGCAGCTCGCGACGAACGCCGCCTCGACCCGGCGAGCCCGCTCGGGCGAGAAGTGGGCGGCCTCGCGATCGATCATCGCGAACAGGCGGTGCGTCGCGCCCTGCATGCCGGGATCGGCGTAGAAGCGGATCCAGGCCGCGAAGGGGTGATCTGGCCGCTCCTCGAGGATGGGTTCGAGCCGCTGGCCGATCTCGACGTACACGTGATGGCACGGCAGGATGGCCGCCACGAGTTCCGCGAAGTCGCCGCGCGCCGCCGAGGCCAGGAGGTGGCTCTCGTAGTGGTGCAGGGTGGGCAGCTTCGGCCAGCTCTCCACGTCCTGCGCCGTCGCCCCCGCGTAACTGAGCAGGTTGTCATGGGCCTCGGTCTCACCGCCGAGGAGAAGCGTCATGCGCCCGTGGAAGTCGGCCACGTCTTCGTGCCTTGGCGCGAGCGCCGCGGCATGCGCGAAGACGCGCAGATAGGTCTCCAGATACGGCTCGTCCTGGCTGACGTAGCGAATGGCCGCTTCTTTTGGGAGGTTCCCTTCGGCGATTCCTCGCACGAACGGATGGCGCACAATGGCGTCGAGAATGGGATTGGACATGGCAATGAGCGATGCGGAAAAGGACATGGAAAACGCCTCCTCTGCCGGAGGCCATAAGGGGAACACGGGAGGGGTCCCATGCGCCACTTTCCTACGCTGGCATTACCCAGGTCAGGTTCAAAGGGTTCGGGGTGTCCCCCGTCTCAGCTTTCGCTCCCCTAGTGGCATCCAAGCTCGTTTGCAATCTATCATAGCATCTGAGAGAACCGCTGGCCATGGCGGCCTGCGCTGGGGGCGTTTCCATGCGCGTGCGAGACGTGATCGCGGTGCTTGAATCGATGATGCCTTGCGACGACCGGGCCATCTCCGTCGACGGCCTTGTGTGCGGGGATGCGGAGACGCCTGTGCGCGCCGTCGGCGTGACGTTTGTCGCATCCGTGTCCGCCGTGGAGGCGGCGCGGGCGAATGGGATTGATCTTCTGCTCAGCCACGAGGGCGCCTTCTTTCGCCACCAAGGCGATGCGCCCGCCAATGACGCCGTCGCTTCGCAGAAGAAGCGGCGCTTGCTCGATCTCGGCGTCGCGGTGTATCGCCTGCACGATCGGCCGCATCGCACGGCGCCCGACTGGATCGCCGAAGGGCTCGCGGAGGCGCTCGGATGGGCGGCGGACGTGCGACTTCGGCTTGCGGCGCCGTGCGACGTGCCCGTCATCGTATGGCCAGAAGGCCACCGGCTGGACGACGTGGTGCGAGAGGTGTGCGCTCGCCTCGGCCTGCCGCGCGTGCGCATCTCCGGACGCGCTGATGTGGTGCGCCGCGCCGCGCTTTTGCCTGGCTACCGAGGCACGGGGGATCTCGTCGCCCACGTGTTCCAAGAGACGGGTGCCGATGTGGTCTTGGCCGGCGAGGGGCCGGAGTGGGAGGCCATGGAGTACGCGCGGGACGCGGCGGCGATGGGGCTCTCCCGTGCCGTGCTGTGGCTCGGCCACCAGGCGAGCGAGTCGCCGGGCATGCGGCGCATTGCCGAGGCTTTGAGCCTCCACTGTACCGTCCCAGTCTTGTGGTTGGATCAGCCCCAGGCGTACACGTGGTTTGAGGGCGGGGATGGCTGATGTATGCTCGGTCATCGACCCGCATGTTTCACCACGGATGAGGCGCGCGAGTCTCCATCGGCCATCCCGAACAGTGGAGAGAGGATGAAGATTCGTGTTCGACACCCTGTCTATCGCACAACTCGTGCGATCCGTCGCACAGACGGATCGATTCCGCCGTTGGCGAGGCATTTCGCTCGCGCTGCTCGGCTCCGTATTGTGGGGCGTCTCCGGAACAGCGGCACAGGTTTTGTTCCACGCCTATCACGTCGATCCGGCGTGGCTCGTCGCCGTTCGAATGGTCGTATCCGGAGTGCTGCTCCTCGCTGCCGCCTGTTGGACCGCGAGTCCGGCCGCGGTTTGCGCGCCATGGCGATCCCGGGCGTCCGCGTTCCGGTTGACGATCTTTGGCCTCGCCGGACTCCTCGGCGTCCAGTACACCTACTTTGCCGCCATTCGCACGGGAAATGCGGCAACCGCCACCGTTCTCCAATACATGGCCCCTCTCGTCATTGTCGCGTATGGGGCCGCGCGATCTCGTCGACTTCCTTCGTATCTGGAAGTCATCTGCGCGGCGCTTGCCATGTCAGGTTGCTTTCTCTTGGTCACGGACGGCCATCTTGGGCGGCTCGCGGTCTCCGATGCCTGCGTGAGCTGGGGGCTTTTGTCGGCCGTCGCTGTAGCCGTCTACACGTTGTATCCAGTGCCGCTCCTTGCCACTTTCGGCCCGCTCGTAGTCACGGCCTGGGGGATGCTTATTGGCGGTTCCGCCATGGTGGCCATCGGCCTGCCTCACAACGGAATACCTGCGCTGCCGTTTGGCGGGTGGTTTCTCGTCGGCTTTGTCGTGTTGTTCGGCACGCTCGTCCCGTTCTATTTGTATTTGGCGAGCCTTCGCGACATCACCCCGGCGGACGCGAGCCTCGTTGCGAGCGGCGAGCCGTTGGCGGCGACTGCGCTCGCTGTGACCGTGCTGCATCAGCCCCTGACCTGGGCAGCGCTACTTGGCATGGGTTGTGTCCTTTTGACCGTCACGCTTTTGGCGCGGGCGAAGTCCTAGACGACGAGTGCCCCCGCGCGGCCCGGGCTCGTCTCCGAGTGAGCGTTTGTGGCGAGTACGAGGACCGTGTACAAGAGAACGCCGCTCTGCGTAGGAGCGGCGTTTTTCAGGAAGATACGAGCATTCCGTAGGAATTAGGTCAACTGAACCGTGGCTTGCGCGAGACCCAGCATTCCGCCTTGGATCACCATGTCCACGTTCTTGGTCAGGTTTGGAGGCACGTCGAATACGACGTTGCCCGACATGGAGACGCCTGGGTTCAGTTGGTTTAAGAACATGTCGTTGTTGGCGTCTGTGTTATCATCCACGTCCGCATTGGTGTCGGCGTCATAGGTGGATCCATTCGCTTGAAGGGTAAACATCGAATCGTCAATCGTCGTTGGGGAAGTTCCATTGTTCTTTACCGTGACATTCACCACGTAAAAGACATCATTGGCCGTATCCCCAAGTCCGTCCGCGACATCCCCTACTGTTTTTGTCATCTTCACGCTGTTCACAGTAATTTGCAGCGAACCATCCTCGAACGTCTGGCCTACTTTGTAGGCGTTGGAGTCTGATCCGCTATTGGACGAGCTTGTATTTCGTGGAAGAGGATGAGGAGTTGGTCGCAGAGGTGCTGCTCGCATCAGAAGAGCTCGTATGAGAAGCCGATGTCGTGGTCGAAGCGGAACCACCGGCCGAAGATGTGGCTGTTGTCTGATGGCTACCATGTGATGCTGCGGATGCGATGATCACGATTGCGATGACGGCAGCCGGAAAAAGAAATCTCTTTTTCTTCCATGCGGGCCGAGGGGATGTAGAACTTTGTTTGGACTTCGAATCCCCTTGGTTAGACTGGATGTTGTTTGACTCAGAACCCACCCTGATCACCTCCTCAACATAATTTTTGGGCTCACGATGCGAAATAATAAAGAATTACATGAGGAAGAACATTAGAGTATTTATGGTAACGAAGGTACCGATGTCAAACGAGATGTATCTAAAGGTTCAACCGAGAGATGATGTCTGCGAGTTAGAGCTCAAACGAAGCCGCCACGTGCGTACGCTGCTCACACGGATCCAATCGTCGTCGTTTTCCGTATCTTCCTCGGTCGAATTGCGGTAGAATGAAGGAAAACGAATCCAGAAAGGATGTGCGCGGCGTGGCTCACGAAGGACCCGCGAGGCACACAAACCGATTGATCCACGAAAAGTCGCCTTATCTGCTCCAACACGCCCATCAGCCCGTCGACTGGTACCCCTGGTGTCCAGAAGCCTTTCAACGAGCCAAGCGCGAGTCGAAGCCCGTGTTTTTGTCCATCGGCTATTCGTAGCCCCTTCGGGGGCCCAAGGAGTTCCCTTCGACCTGCCATTGGTGTCACGTGATGGCCCACGAATCCTTCGAGGATGAAAAGGTGGCAGCCATCCTCAATGAGCACTACGTCGCCATCAAAGTCGACCGCGAGGAGCGCCCGGACATCGATCACATCTACATGACCTATTGCCAAGCGCTACAGGGCGAGGGCGGATGGCCGCTGACCATCATCATGACGCCCGACGGGTACCCGTTTTTTGCAGGAACTTACTTTCCCAAGACGCCGCGATACGGGCCGCCAGGGCTGATTCAGATCCTGCAGGAGATCGCCAGGCTGTGGCAGACGGATCGCGCGCGTCTGGAACGGGCGAGCCGATCCATGGCGGAGCGCATGCAGCCCCTGTTCGAGGGACAAGCGGGTGAGGCGCGCGGCCGGGATGCCGCGGACCAGGCGTACCAGGCGCTCGAAGCGGCGTTTGACCACGAGTACGGTGGATTCGGCCCGGCACCGAAATTTCCCACGTTCCACCGCGTGCAATTTTTGCTGCGCTACGCGCGGCTGCGCCCGAACGAGCGCGCGGCAGCCATGGCGTTGTCCACGCTTCGCGCCATTCAGCGGGGCGGCATTGTCGATCACGTCGGTGGCGGCATGGCGCGCTACAGCACGGACCCGTTCTGGCGCGTGCCGCACTTTGAAAAGATGCTCTACGATAACGCGCTCGCACTCGCCGCGTATGCGGACGCCTACGTCCACGCCAAAGATCCGGCGTTCCTGCGCTTCGTCCGGCAGACCGTCGCGTTTTTCGATCGCGAGATGCAATCACCCGAGGGCCTTTACTACAGCGCGGTAGACGCGGATTCGGCGGGCGGAGAGGGCCGCTTTTACCTCTGGCGGCCGGAGGACGTGATCGCGGCACTCGGTCCTGAAGATGGAGAACTGTTCAACGCCTTCTACGACATCACGGAAGCCGGCAACTTCGAGGGCGCGAACGTGCCGAACTACATCGATCAGGACCCGGCGGCGTTTGCGGCTTCTCGCGGCATGACCGAAGAAGAACTCTGGCAGAAGCTCGACGACCTCAACGCGAAGCTGCGCGCGGTTCGGGACGGGCGCGAACGCCCGGCCATTGACGACAAGTGCTTGACCGCCTGGAATGCGCTCATGGCGTATGGACTTGCGCGCGCTGGCCTTGCGTTTGGAGAAATGGCGTGGGTGAACCGGGCCACGGAGGTGGTGGCTGCCATCGAGCGCATCCTGGTGCGCCCTGATGACGGCAGGCTCCTCGCGCGGTATCGGGACGGCGAAGCCGGGATCTTCGCCTATGCGGACGATCACGCCTATCTCGTCGCCGCGTATCTGGAGCTCTATCGCGCGACGCTCGACCGCGCGTATCTGGATCGCGCAAGGCATTGGCAGGCGGTGCAGGATGCCCTCTTTTGGGACAAGGCTCAGGGCGGGTACACGTTTTACGGCCGAGACGCGGAGTCGCTCATCGCGGTGCCGAAGCCCGTGTATGACGGCGCGATGCCGTCCGCCAACAGTCAGTCGGCACACAACCTCTGGATGTTGCACGCGCTGACCGGCGACGCCGAATACGCGGATCGGCTGGATGCACTCTTGCGAGCGTTTGGCGGGGACATCAGGTCGGCGCCCATGGACTGCCTGTGGCTCGTGACCGCGGCCATGATGAGCGAAGTGGGATCCACGGAAATCGTCATCGCGGCGCCACGGGAGGAAGCGGCGCGGCGGGCCAGGGAACTCGGGGCTATGGAGCTGCCGGAGGCGGTCTGGCTGACGAGTGACGCGCGCGGCGACGCGTCCATGTACCCCATGGCCGGAGATGGAACCCCGCAGTACTTCGTCTGTCGGGGCTTTCGCTGCGATCGCCCGGAAACGAACTGGAAGGTGGTGGTGGAAAGTCTGCGGCAGCCGCCCGCGTGGAACTGAACGGTTGCCAACCCATTGGGCATTCTAATGGACGACGTGTGACCACCCGAGTGCAGGAGGGATCGAGATGAGCGTTGATGTAAAGCGAACCTTCACGCTGGACGGATCGCCCCTGACGGCGACCGAGGGGGAGACCATCCTGCAGGCGATGTTGGCGGCCGGCCTAGACTTTCCCCACATCTGTTATCATCCTGCGCTTGGCCCCATCGAGACCTGCGACACGTGCATGGTGGAGGTGAATGGCGATCTCGTCCGGGCGTGCGCGACCCCGGTCGCCGATGGCATGTCGGTCCGCACCAAATCCGTGGCCGCGCGGTACGCGCGCAAGGAGGCGATGGATCGCATCCTGAAAAATCACGACCTCTACTGCACGGTGTGCGACAACAACAATGGCAACTGCGTGGTGCACAACACCACCATGGCAATGGACATCGACCACCAGTCGTACCCGTTCCGCGAGAAACCGTACGAAGTCGACATGTCCCACCCGTTCTACAGGTACGATCCAAGTCAGTGCATCCTTTGTGGTCGATGCGTCGAGGCGTGTCAGAACCTGCAGGTCAGTGAAGTGCTCTCCATCGACTGGGACCGCGAGATTCCGCGCGTCATCTGGGACAACGACGTGCCCATCAACGAGTCGTCGTGCGTCTCGTGCGGCCACTGCGTGACCGTCTGCCCGTGCAACGCGCTCATGGAAAAGTCGATGCTCGGCAAGGCCGGCTTTCTCACGGGCATTGAACCGGAGCCTTTGCAGCGGATGATTGACGTGACGAAGGCGGTCGAACCAGGTTACCGCGCCATTTTCGCCATCTCGGAAGTCGAGAGCCACATGCGCAACTCCCGGATCAAGCGGACGAAGACGGTGTGCACGTACTGCGGTGTGGGCTGCTCGTTCGACATCTGGACGAAGGACCGAGACATTCTGAAGGTCGAGCCGCAGATGGAGGCGCCGACCAACCAGATCTCCACCTGCGTCAAGGGAAAGTTCGGTTGGGATTTCGTGAACAGCCCAGACCGCCTCACGAAGCCCCTCATCCGCAAGGGCGACGCGTTTCACGAGGTGTCCTGGGACGAGGCCTTGGACTTCATCGCGAAGCGCGTGACTGAAATTCGCCAGCAGTATGGCGACGACGCCGTGGCCTTAATCTCGTCGTCGAAGTGTACCAACGAGGAAAACTATCTGATGCAAAAACTCGCGCGCGCTGTGCTCCACACGAACAACATCGACAACTGCTCGCGCTACTGCCAGTCTCCCGCCACCGAGGGGCTGCGCCGGACCATGGGCTACGGCGGCGACACCGGCTCGCTGCACGATCTCGCCATGGCCGATCTGCTGATCATCGTCGGCGCCAACCCGGCCGAATCCCATCCCGTCTTTTCGACCCGCATGCGGCGAGCCAAGAAGAAGTACGGCCAAAAGCACATCGTGATCGACCTGCGTGAACACGATCTCGCGCATCGCGCTGACCTGTTCGTACGGCCGAATCCCGGAACCGATTTGGTGCTCATCTCGGCTGTGACGAAGTACATCATCGATCAGGGATGGCACGACGCCGACTTCGTGCGCCATCACGTCGACGGTTTTGAAGATTTCGTCCGCTCGCTCGAACCGTATACGCTCGAGTACGCCGAGCGCATGACGGGCGTTCCGCACGACACTGTGATTCAGATCGCCCGGATGATCCACGAGGCGAAGTCGACCTGCATCTGCTGGGCGATGGGGGTGACACAGCACAAGGGGGGCAGCGAGACCAGTACCGCCATTTGCAATCTCCTGCTCGTGACGGGCAACGTCGGGCGGCCAGGCACCGGGGCCTATCCGCTCCGAGGTCACAACAACGTCCAGGGCGCGGGCGACATGGGTTGCAGCCCCGTGTACATGCCGGGCTACGAGCGCGTCGACGATCCGGCCGTGCGCGCAAAGTACGAGACCGCCTGGGGCGTGGAGCTCCCGACGAGCAAGGGGCTTGACAACCACGAGATGGTGGACGCCATCCACGAGGGCAAACTGCGGGCGCTCATCATTCAGGGCGAAGAGATGGCACTCGTGGACTCGAACTCGCATTACGTCCGCGAGGCGTTCGCGAAGCTGGATTTGCTCGTCGTGATCGACGTGTTCTTCAGCAAGACGGCCGAGTATGCGGACGTGGTGCTCGCCGCAAGCCCGAGCCTCGAGAAGGAGGGCACCTTCACGAACACGGAGCGGCGCATCCAGCGCCTGTACCAGGTGTTCGAACCGCTCGGGGATTCCCGGCCAGACTGGATCATCCTGCGCGATCTCGCCAATCGCCTCGGCGCCAACTGGATGTACACTCATCCATCCGAAATCCTCGAGGAGATGGCGAGCTTGGCGGTGCTGATGCAAGGAGTCCGATGGGACCGGCTGGAGGGCTATCGAAGCTTGCAGTGGCCGGTCCATCCTGACGGGACCGATACGCCGCTGCTCTACACGAACGGTTTTCCGTTTCCGAATGGGAAGGCGCGACTTGTGCCCGCCAAGTGGATTGAGCCGACCGCGTTTGAACCGGAGTACGATCTCCACCTGAACAACGGCCGCATGCTTGAGCACTTCCACGAGGGGAATCTGACGTATCGCGTGCACGGCCTCAAGGAAAAGGTGCCGACGACGTATCTCGAGGTGTCGCCCGAGCTCGCCAAGGAGCGTGGCATTGAGACGGGGGCTCTCGTGCGCCTCATTTCACCGTATGGGGAGTTGAAGGTGCCGGTCGTGGTGACGGATCGCGTCAAGGGCAAACAGATGTACTTGCCGATGAACACTTCGAACGACGACGAGGCCATCAACATCCTCACGTCGAGCGAGTCGGATGAGACCACGCACACGCCAGCGTACAAGGAACTTCAGGTGCGGATGGAAGTCATTCGGCCGCGCGGCGAGAGTCCCATGACGAGGTTCAACTTCCGGATGCACAGGCCGAATCCTCAGCCTGGCGTCGGCGTCGAGCGGAAGTGGTTGCGGCGCGGTTACGTGCCGGTGACCGAGGCGGCGAAGGAAAAGGCGAGGGGGTGAGACCATGGCGCAACCGATTCGGGAGATTGTGCGCGAGCCGCGGGACGAGCGGCGCGAGGCGCAGGCGCGCGTGGAAGAGGCAATGATTCAAAGTGCGGACGGCATTGTGGACGGGCTCAGGCTGCTCCAAGCGTGCGAAGAGAAGGGGCTCATCCCTATCGTGCGGGCTTTGGTCGAGCAGGGAGACGACGTGCTGCGCGTGGTCGTTCATGCGATTTCGCGCAAAGGGGTGACGGACGGGCTCAAGAACTTGATTGGCATCGTGCAGTTCTTGAGCGTCGTCCGGCCCGAAGACATGGAGCGCGTGTTTCACGCGGTGGCCAGAGGCCTCGAGCGCGCCGCCGAGGGCGAGGCAAACGCGAGAATGGGGGTGTATGATGTCCTTAGGGCGCTGCGCGATCCGGACGTCGGCCGCTCGCTCGCCATGTTGTTCGCCTTTCTGAAGGGCATGGGCAGCGGGCTCGCCGAGCCGGGCGAGTCGGCGCACAAGGACAGGGGGCCTGAGGTGTGAATGGCGTGTCGCGCTTTGGGGGAGCGGAGACGCAGAGGCGCTTCGTGCTCCGGTATCGTTCCGGTCAGTACCGCGAGGAGGAGGACGTGATCGCGACGGAATTCGCGCTCACGCTGTTCGTCAACGGCGAGGAGTTTGCGACGCTCGTGTGCACGCCGACCTACGTGGAGGATCTAGTGTATGGCTTTCTCGCGTCGGAAGGGGTCATTCGCGGCGTGGACGATGTCGAGTCGATTCAGGTGAGCCTGTGGACGGGAACGGCTCGCGTGCAGACGAAGTCCGGCGCTGTGCTTTCCCCGGCCCTTTACAACAAACGGTACATCGGGTCTTGCTGCGGGAAGGGGCGTCAGAGCTTTTATTTTCAGAGCGACGCTCTGACCGCGCGGCCGGTCGAGGATCCGGTGACGATCTCGGCGGACGACGTCTTTCGGGCGATGGATCTCCTCGACGCGTCGTCCGGGTTGTTCGAGGAAACAGGGGGCGTGCACGTGGCGGCGCTGGTTCGAGATGGGCAGCTCGTCTTGGCCAGGGCGGACATCGGTCGCCACAATGCGCTGGACAAGATCTACGGACACTGCCTGCGGGCGGGCGAGCGCCTGTCGGGCACAGCCGTGGCGTTCAGCGGCCGGATCTCGTCTGAGGTGCTGCTCAAAGTCGCCAAGATCGGCGTAGGGGTCGTGATCGCCCGAGGCGCGCCGACGCTCCTCGCCGTCGATCTCGCCGAGGAGTTGAACATCACCGCCATCGGCTTTGTCCGCGGCCGGTCCTTCAACGTGTACAGCCATCCGTGGCGCTTGGCGGACGCGAAGAAGGTACGGGGCGCCATCGAAGGGGCGTGAAAAAAGCGGGCTGCCGAATCACTCGGCAGCCCGCTCGTCTTTGACCTTCTAAAAGCGGAGCGTGGAGACGAGGAACGCGCACACCATCAGGACGCCAAACCGGAACAGGAGGTTCGAGGTGCCCTTCACGGCCTTGTGGAGTTTGGCCGGCTCCGTGTACTGGTAGAAGAGGCGAACCACGTAGACCGCCGTCGGCACCGTCAATAGCACGAGGAGCGCGAACGGCGTCAGCACGCCGAGGGCCACCATCGCCACGACGACGAGATACGCGGCCACAAACACGCTTGCGAACAACACACGCCCCCGCTCCCGGCCGATGAGGATGACCATCGTGCGCCGTCCGCCTTCGGCGTCCTGTGCCATGTCGCGCATGTTGTTGGCAAACAAGATGGCGCCAATCAATAGACCAATCGGGATGGACACCCACAGCGCCCGCAGGGTGACCGTCCCGCTCTGCAGGTAGAACGCAATCAGCACGATGGTCGGTCCCATCGCGGTGGCAGCGGCGATCTCGCCGAACGGGGTGTAGGCGAGAGGCACCGGGCCGCCCGAGTAGAAGTACCCCACAGCCATGCACAAGACGCCCACTAGGGCCAGCCACCAGCTCGTCGTCGCGCAGAGGTACACGCCCAAAAGCAGGGCGGCGGCCAGAAACGCGAACCCCAGACGGAGCACCACCTTGGGCGGAACGCCATCTCGCACGATGGTGCCCGCGATGCCCACCATGCGCTCGTCGTCCAAGCCGCGCTGATAATCGTAGTATTCGTTGAACATGTTGGTCGCCGACTGAATCAGAATCGAAGCCAACAGCATCGCGACAAAGCGCCACAGGTGAAACGGATACGACGGCACGGCGACAGCGGTGCCGACAATCACAGGAACAATGCTCGCCGTCAGGGTGAACGGGCGAAGCACGCGCCACCATACGCGCAGGCGGCTCGCACCTGTCAATACAAGTCACCTCACACAAGAGAGGACGTTAATCGCCTCAAGAGAATCGCTCAAACGCCCCGACCGAATCGCGGTTTCACGAGAGATGAGTCCCTCGCGATCCTACCACTCGCCCTTCTCTCCGGCAACCGTCCATCGCTTTTGCAGGCCCATGGGACAAGGTCTATAATGAGTTCGCGTCAATCGGCGAGATCGGACATCAACAGGGCCTAAACCACTTTGCGCGAGGAGGCTTTCTCATGACGCTCAATTGGGAGCGAGTGAAAGAGTACACCGACATTATCTACGAGCGGGCCGAAGGCATTGCGCGGGTCACCATCAACCGCCCGGAGGTCCGAAATGCGTTTCGACCGGAGACCGTGATGGAGATGATCGACGCCTTTCAACACATCCGCGACGACAGTTCCACTGGTGTGGTGCTGTTGCGCGGCCAAGGGGACGAGGCGTTCTGCTCCGGCGGCGATCAGCGCGTGCGCGGCCACGGTGGCTACGTCGGCAGCGATGGCGTGCCGAGACTGAACGTGCTGGATCTGCAGCGGCTCATCCGCACGTTGCCCAAACCGGTTATCGCCGTGGTAGCGGGTTACGCCATCGGTGGGGGTCACGTGCTCCACGTCTGCTGTGACCTGACGATTGCAGCGGAGAACGCCGTGTTCGGCCAGGTTGGGCCCAAGGTCGGCAGCTTTGACGGTGGCTACGGCGTCTCGCTTCTCTCGCGGCTCGTGGGCCAGAAGAAGGCGAAGGAAATCTGGTTCCTCTGCCGGCAGTACAACGCTCAGGAAGCCCTGCAAATGGGGCTCGTGAACGCGGTGGTTCCCCTCGAGCGGCTTGAGGAAGAATCGATCCGCTGGGCGAAGGAAATCCTGGAGAAGAGCCCGATTGCCATCCGCTTCCTGAAAGCGGCGTTCAACGCGGACACCGACGGCGCGGCCGGGCTGCAGCAGTTTGCGGGCGACGCCACGATGCTGTACTACATGACGGACGAGGCGAAGGAGGGCGCCCGAGCGTTCCTCGAAAAGCGTCCGCCCGATTTCAGCAAGTTCCCGCGGCTGCCCTGAAGCGGCGAGTCCACGCCTGTCGACAACCGCGTTTGAAGGCGGGGGGTGAACGGCCATCATGAATGTAGAGCGAGCGCAGGCGCCCGTCGCCTTCTTGCCGGATTGGCTGTCGCTTCACGCGGAGCGCAGACCCGGGCGCGTGGCACTTCGGTCGGAACATCGCGCCGTGACCTACGCCGAGCTGTACGCCGCGGCGAGGTCGGTGGCGGCCAGGGCATTCGCGCTCGGTGTCCGCCCGGGCGATCGCGTCGCCGTGATGTGTCATCAGGGACTCATGCACGCGCTTTGCCTGCACGCGCTGATGTTGCTTCGCGCCGTTCTCGTGCCACTCAACTGGCGGCTTCAGCCGCACGAACTGGCGTATCAAGTCGAGGACTGCGGAGCGTCCTATGTGCTGTGCGACGAATCGGCGGCGCCACTCGCGTCTCGGGTGGCGGACATCGCGTCGCGCCCCGTGCAGACCGTGATCCTGTCGGAACGCGCTTGGGAGGCCGAGTCGCGCGAGGGGTCCGTATCTGTCGCGCCCATCGACGTGTCCCTTCCCTCGGTGCACGCCATCGTGTACACGAGCGGCACGACGGGCAGGCCCAAAGGCGCCATGATCACCTATCAAAACCATTGGTACAGCGCGATGGCGTCGGTACTTCAATTCGGCCTCGATCCGGACGAGCACTGGCTCGTCCCGATGCCGCTTTTTCACGTCGGCGGCATGGGTGTGCTCATGCGGAGCCTGATCTACGGCACGACGGCCGTCGTGCACGACCGGTTTGACGCGGAACGGGTGGATCACGCCTTAGATTCCGGCGAGATCACGCTGGTGTCGCTTGTGCCGACGATGCTCGCGCGGCTTCTCAAGCTGCGGCGTGGGCCGTACCCAGCGCGGCTGCGCGCCATCCTGTTGGGCGGCGCGGGCTGTCCTCGCCCTGTGCTGGAGCGCGCGCTCGAGCTCGGCCTGCCGGTCGCGCAGAGCTATGGGCTTACGGAGACGAACACGCAGGTGGCGACCATCGACCTAGCTGACGCGCTGCGCAAGATGGGGTCGTCCGGGCGCCCGCTTGCCAACACGCGCATCGCTGTACAGGGCCCGTCTGGGCCCACGACAGCGCCTGGTGTCGAGGGTGAGATCCTCGTGCAGGGCCCGACTGTATTCGCTGGTTATTATAACAGAAAAGAGGAGACGGAACGCGCGCTAGCCGGGGGATGGCTCCACACGGGGGACATCGGGCGCTTCGACGAAGAGGGCTTTTTGTACGTGTTGGATCGGCGCGCGGATCTCATCGTGTCGGGCGGGGAAAACGTGTATCCCGCTGAGATCGAGTCGCAGCTGCTCGCGCTTCCCGGTGTGGTGGACGCCGGCGTCGTGGGAAAACCGGACGACGAGTGGGGGCAGGTGCCCGTGGCGTTCGTAGTCCTGGAGCCGGGCAAGGTGCTCACGGACGAAATGGCGCGCGCGCTTCGCGAGGAGCTTCGAGGTCGGCTCGCACATTACAAGGTGCCCGCCGAAATCCGGCAAGTCGAGGCGTTGCCGCGCACGGCGTCCGGCAAGCTGATGCGCTACGAGATGAGAAAGTGGGTGATGCAGGAATGAGCGTGACGGCGCAGGAAGCACTGCGACAAAGCCTTTTCGCGCGAATCGTCGAGGCATTTACCGAGGCGTCGGCGCGCGGGCAGACAGACCTGCCCGTTCGGTTGCGCGTTCCGTGGGACCGCTCGCTTGCGTCGCTCGCCCACTGGCATCGCTGGGAACCCGCTGTCTACAGCCGTCCGCCAAGCGGAGAAGAGCGTTTCGGGGTGGGCGTATACCGCCAGCTGGTGGCGAGCGCGGACGACGACTGGGACGATCTGAAGGCTCGCTTTGCGCAGGAACAACTTCCGGCGGACCTGCCGTGGTTTGGGGCCGTTCCGTTCGATTTCCACGCCCTTCCCCTCGGCATCTGGGCGGCTTGGCCGAAGTCCATCTGGTTTGCGCCCAGGCTGTACCTCACGAAGGCGCCTTCTTCGGACGTCGCGAATGTGGTCTACATGCCGCCGCGCGGCGCTGACGAGATGGACGTGCGCGCGGACGTCATGGATCTCCTCGACGTCCACGGTGAAGACCCCTCAAGGGAGCGCCCGCTCTTCGAAGAGCCTGAGGATTTTCGCCGGTTTGCGGACAAGGTCCATCGCGCGCTCCGAGAGATTGGTCAAGGGCGGCTCAGCAAGGTGGTGGTCGCCCGCTTCGTCACCGGCCGCGTCACGCGCCCGCTCGACGAGGCCCTCGAGATGCTTGCTTCACGGTATCCCGAGAGCCATGTCTTCGCGCTCTCCTGGCAAGGGAGATGGCTTTTGTCCGCGAGCCCCGAGCGACTCTGTAAGGTCCGGGCGCAGATGGCCGAGATCGACTGTCTCGCCGGTACGGCGCGCAGAGGCCAGAGCGACGAGGAAGACCGCAAACTCCAGGACGAGCTCCTCGCGAGCGCGAAGATTCAGCGGGAGCACCGAGCCGTGGTCGATCACGTCCTGCAATCCATCGCGCCGCTCTGTGAGCGCGTGGAGGCCGAGTCTGAGCCCGCGGTGCTCAAACTGGCAAACGTGCAGCATCTGCGGACGCGGGTGTGGGGGCGGTTGAAACCTGGCGTAGGGCTGTTCGACCTGGCGAAGGCGCTTCACCCGACCCCCGCGGTTGCAGGAACACCCCAGCGGGAGGCCACGAGTTATGTGACCGCCCATGAGGGCTGGCCGCGTGGGTATTACGCGGGTGCGTTCGGAACGTATGCCCAGGGAGAGGGCGAACTCGACGTGTGCCTGCGTTCAGCCTTTGTCGACGCCGGGGAAGCCGCGCTCTTCGCGGGCTGTGGGATTGTCGAAGGGTCGGATCCGGTCGCCGAGTGGCAGGAGAGCGAACTCAAGCTCAGGCCGATGCGGGAGGCCTTGGGCGTGCTAGGGGAGGTCGGGCCTTGAATCCGGATCTGTGGCCAGTGCACGCGCTGGTGGACGGATTGTACGCGAGCGGGGTGAGACGCGCGGTCATCTCGCCGGGATCGCGCAACACGCCGCTCGTCTTTGCGCTCCTCGAGCACGGCGGCATCGCGCCCGTCTCCCATATGGACGAGCGATCCGCCGGCTTTTTCGCGCTTGGCCTAGCCCGCCAGTCAGGAGAGCCCGTGGCCGTGGTCTGCACGTCCGGCACGGCGGTGGCCAATCTGTATCCCGCGGTCGTCGAAGCCTATTTCTCGCGGGTGCCCCTCGTGGTGTTGACCGCGGATCGGCCCGCTGAACTGCGCGAGGTCGGGGCCAATCAGACCATCCGCCAACCGAATCTGTTTGGCGCGCACGTGAAATGGACTTGTGAAACACCCGTGCCCGAGGACAGGATCGACTTGGCGCTCAACCTGCGGGGCCTGGCCCTGCGCGCCGGGCTCGTGGCCAAGACCGTCCCCGAGGGTCCGGTGCACGTCAATGTGCCGTTTCGGGAACCGCTCCTTCCTCCCCGCAGAAGCGAATCCCGTGAGCTCGAGGGACTTTCCGCCATTCAGGGGCACCCTGCCGCCGGAGCCCTGTGCGCGCCCTCTGCGCTCGCTCAGGTGGAGGAGGCGCTTTCCCGCGCTAGGCGGCCTGTGATCGTTGCCGGCCCCATGCGCCCTGGGTCCCTCGCGCAAGGCGTGGCTCGATTCGCCGGCGCGTCCGGCATTCCCCTTTTGGCGGACATCTTAAGCCAGTGCCGCGACAGCGAGTCGAGCGTGCCGCACTACGATCTCGTCCTCCGCGCGGGGGCTGCTCCAGAACCTCCGGATCTCGTCCTGCGCTTCGGCGGCGAGCCGACGTCCAAGGCGCTCGCCTCGTGGCTTCGGGAAGCGCGGGCAGCGTTCGTGGTGTTTGACGAGACGCCCCTGTATCGCGACAGCGGACATCACGCCACGCACGTGGTCATCGGGGACCCGACGCCGTGGCTCCATGAGGTGCACGGCGCGCTCGGGAATTGGAGCGAGTACCGGGAGGTCTGGCGGCAGGCGTCCGACGCTGCGCGGCGCGCGCTCCAGGAGTCTCTGCCCTGGTTCGAGGGCGCGGCGGTGCGCATGGCGGTCGAGTCTCTGAACCCGGGGCAGGTGCTCGTGCTGGGCAATAGCCGACCGATTCGGGACGCCGACGCCTTGGCGCTCACGAGAGCGGGCGTTCAAGTTTATGGGAATCGCGGCGCCAGCGGCATCGACGGGGTCACGTCCACTGCCCTCGGCCACGCCGTCGCTTCCGGGCGACCGACGCTCCTCGCGATTGGAGACGTGTCGTTTTACCACGATTTGAACGGGCTTGCCGCAGCTCGCGAACTGTCGTCTCCGTTCGTCGTGGTCCTTGTGCACAACGGCGGCGGCGGGATTTTCCGCCATCTGGCGCAGGCGGAGAGGCCGCGCGAGATCGATTGGTTCACCACGCCGCACGAGCTGGACTTTGCGCCCATGGTTCGCGCGTACGGGGGGACGTACGTGCGCGCTGACGATGCCGGTGACCTGATGGCCGGACTGCGCGAAGGGATGGAGCGTCCGGGGCTCACGGTGGTGGAGGTTCGCTTTCCAAACGAGGAGAGCCCGCGGATCTACCGCGATCTCGTCGCGAGGCTCGCGAGCGCGATGGGCGTGGGTGCCCGATGAAGCGCGTGGCCTTGGTCCGCGGCGTTCGATACGCGTACCGGCTCGTCCCGGGCGGCGAGCCGTGTCTGTTTCTGCACGGCTTCACCGGCGCGGGCGACGTGTTCTTGCCCGTCCTGGAACGGCTTGCAGGCCTAGGGTGCCGGCCGTGTGCCATCTTGCCGGACCTTCTGGGGCACGGCGCAAGCGACGTGCCCGATGACGCCGGGCGCTATTCCATGGACGAAACCGTGCGCGATCTCGACGCGCTCCTCGAAGAGCTCAGGATTCCGTCCTGCCAAGTGGTGGGGTATTCGATGGGCGGGCGCGTCGCACTCGCATTTGCCATTGCTCATCCTGAGCGCGTGCGCGCGCTCGTGTTGGAGTCTGCGTCGCCCGGGATTGAAGATGCGAGCGAGCGTGAGGCGCGCCGGCGCGAGGACGATGCGTTGGCGGACGAGATCGAAGCGCGCGGTCTCGAATGGTTCGTCTCCGAATGGGAGCGCCGCCCCATCTTTGCGACGCACGAAGCGCTGCCGGAAGAGGAGAAGGCGCGCCAGCGCGCCATCAGGCTTTCGGGAAGCGCGCGCGGCTATGCCCAGAGTCTGCGCGGGTTAGGGACGGGGCGCCAGCCGTCGTATTGGGGCGCGTTAGGGCGGCTGAGGATGCCAGTGGCCTTAGTTACAGGAGCGCTGGACGCGAAGTTCACAGGGATGGCCAAGCGCATGCAATCGCGCCTTCAAAACGCCGTGCACGTTGCCATCGAGAGCGCGGGTCATACGCCGCATTTGGAACAACCGGACCGGTTCGCAACTTGGCTCGCGCAGTTCTTCTCTTCGCAGGGGCGCCTGCATTGAGCGCGAGGCGCCCGCCCCGTTTGTAAATGCACCGTAAAGTTTGTAAATCCCCATCGGACAAATCTTCACATCAAATTCAGCATCTCTCCAATGCGCCTTCACATCCCCTTGGTACGCTCGTTCCTGAAGGCGGCGGTTCGTTACGCCGCTAACGTGACAAACTACGTAGCAGAGAGCTCTGAAAAAGTCATTGTTCATTGGGCGATTTCACGGTATTCTTATATGTGTATAACACATCGGATTGGTGGTGATCCCTTTGTCTAAAAGAAGCATCCTCGTCCTACATCGAAATCGTCAACAGCAACACTTGCTCGCTCATCTCGATGGAGCGATCGCTGGCTCACTTGTCGAAACCTACCGCACTTGTGGCAAACCCAATTGCATCTGCCATTCCGGGCAAAACACGGGCCGTACTACCTGCTGACGTGGTCGGAGAATGGCCGGACGCGTACCTGCCACGTCCCGCCGACAAAGTGGATGCCGTACGCACTGGGGTTGAGCGTTTTCGCGCCGCGCGAGAGGCGCTACAGAAACTGGGCGAGTACAATCGCCGTCTGATGCTGGAGGACTGATCCTCATGCTCACGCGCTTCCCGGATTCACGTTCGCTATGGGATGACTGGTTGATTCGAAAGCTGTTGCCGGAGAATCACATTCTTCTTGCCATTGACCAACATATCGACTTTTCTTTCGTGGAAGAAGAAACCCGCGATCTGTATAGTCTCCATCATGGCCGTCCTGCCTATGCGCCTGAACAGCTCCTGCGTGTGCTGTTTCTCGCGTACTTCTACAACCTGTCAGACGTACGGGTTGCAGAGGAGCTGCGGTACAACCTGTTGTATCGTGCCTTTGCCCACTTTTCTCTGGATGACGATACCCCTGACGACTCCACCCTGGTCGTGTTCCGCCGCCGACTGGGACCTGAACGATGCGCCCGGCTATTGGACCGCATCGTGGAACAGGCCCGCCAAAAGGGGCTTCTTGAAGGGAAACGGCAGTGTGTGGATGCCACGGTGATTTCGGCGAATGCAGCCGTACAAAACCGGAAGGAGTTACTCCGTGCTGCACGGCGGCGTCTGTTCCGTGCTTGGGAGCGCATAGATGCCAAGACCGCTGCGGAGACGGCGAACCAGCTACAAGAAGAGTACACGAATGCATCCGAGCCGGACCTGGCCAAAGAGGAGAAGTTGACCCAACACTTGCTCGACGCGGTTGATGCTGCGGGCCATACGGAATTGCAGTCTTTGCGGGACACGGTGGCACAGATTCTGTCGGGGGAAGGGGGTGTGACCAACTTGATCGACCCGGACGGCAGGTGGGGATTCAAAAACAAACGGACTCCGTTTTTTGGTTACAAAGCCCACGCGTCCATGGATGCCTCTGGGATTGTCACTTCTGTTCAAATATTGAGCGGGAACGAACACGAAGGAGAGCACCTGCCAGAACTGCTTGAACAGGACGTCCGCAAAGGGCATCGGTTTACTTCGGTGGTGGCCGACAAAGGCTATGACTCGATCGGGAATCGAAACGCCATTCGCAGCCATGGCGCAAAGCCGGAGATTCCTTCACGAAACGCCGGTGTCCTGGCGAAGACACGATTCCGTTATCGGCCTCGGAAAGACACCTTTGTGTGCCCAGGACGGAAGGAGACGAGCGGAAAAACGCCTTTCAAAGGCGGGTTTCTGTACTACTTTTCGCAAACCGATTGCCAAAACTGCCCATTGAAAACCGCGTGTCTGGGAAAGAAGGAAACCCGGAAGCGAGTGTATCTCAGCGACCGGGTTCGGGAGTCACTTCAGAGCCAGCGAAGTTTACGGCGAGCATTGCACGACCGGAAGGCCATCGAACGCACATTTGGCGAGTTGAAACAATGGCATGGCCTGGGACGCGCACGCTACCGCGGCAAGTGGCGTGTAGCCATCCAAGTGTATCTCACGTTTTTGGTTGTGAACGTGAAACGGATCGTCAACCTGATCCAGGGTCGAGCATCGAAACCCGTCCCTGCTTCGTAATGTGCTAAGGATGGTCAACGGAACAAATCGACGGAAATACGAACCAGCCCCACTCATTCAGCCTTCAACCACAGGTATCCGACCACACGGATTTCTGATTGGCTCCCCTGATCCCGCGAAATTCCCCACTTTTTCAGAGCTCTCTAGCACAGAAGACGATAAGGGGGACCTTTGCGTGAAGTTGCGTTCGAAGTGGTTTGCGGGTCTGGCGGCTGTCGCCGCTGTCGGTGTGGTGGCGGGTTGCGGGACGTCGAATTCGTCTTCCTCGACCCAAAACACGGCGCCGAGCAATTCGTCCCAGCAGGCGGCCAGTGTGGCGAACGTCACGCTCACCGAGACGGGATCGTCGCTTTTGTATCCGCTCTTTAACGCGCAGTGGATTCCTGCCTACCATAAGCTTCATCCTGGCGTGCAAATGACAGCCGCGTCGACGGGCAGCGGAACGGGCATTTCCGATGCCATCGCAGGCACGGTGGATATCGGCGCGTCGGACGCGTACATGGCGGATGCTCAGATTCAGCAGCACCCGGACATGCTCAATATACCCGTGGCGATCTCGGCGCAGCAGATCATGTACAACCTGCCTGGCGTGAAAGGGCATCTCCAACTGAATGGCCAGGTGCTCGCCGAGATTTATGAGGGCAAGATCCAGTACTGGGACGACGCGAAGATCAAGGCCCTGAATCCAGGCGTCAAGCTTCCTCACCAGGTGATCAAGCCTGTCGTTCGTTCGGACGGCTCCGGCGACACGTTCCTCTTCACGCAGTACCTGAGCAAGTCGAGTGCTGAGTGGAATCAGAACTACGGCTATGGCACCACCATCTCGTGGCCTGGTTTGCAGACGGAGATTGGCGCGAAAGGCAATCAGGGCGTCGTGGCCGCCCTCTCGAAGACACCGTACTCCGTCGGCTATGTGGGCATCAGCTGGCTGGACAAGGCCGTCCAACAGGGCCTCGGCTACGCGGCGCTCGAAAATAAGGCTGGCAAGTACGTCCTACCCACCAGCGCGACCATTCAGGCCGCTGCCCAGGAGGGCGTGAAGAGCGTGCCGGCCGACGAGCGGATCTCGCTCATCGACGAGCCGGGTGCTAACTCGTATCCCATCATCAACTTCGAATACCTCATCGTGAAGGACGATCAGCCGAATGCGGCGAAAGCCGACGCACTGAAGGCGTTCTTGGAGTGGGCCATCAACCCGTCTGAAGGCAACAGCGCGAAGTTCTTGACGCCGGTACACTTCCTGCCGCTGCCGACGAGTGTGCACTCCAAGAGCGAGGCGCAGATCCAGAAGATCAAAGGCTGACACCGATAGATACCAGGAGGGCATGCCGTGCGCAAGGTTTCAAAAGCGGCCAAGGCCTGGGATCGCGGGTTTCGGGTGCTGGCGGCCATTGGGGCCGCCAGCCCTGCCGTGTTCTTGGTCTCCATTGCCGCCATCGTCTTGGTTGAATCGATCCCGACCATTCGCTTTATGGGGATTCACTTTCTCACCGAAACGCGCTGGGACATGGGGAACCTATACGGGGCCCTGACGCACAGAAACGGCATCACGGCGCCCGCCGGTGCGTCCTACGGCGCGCTTGTGTTCGTCGTGGGCACGCTGTTGTCCTCCGTCATCGCGCTCATCATCGCCGTGCCGGTCTCGGTCGGGACCGCGCTGATTCTCGCCTACCGCGTTCGCGGGCTGCTCGGCTTTCTTCTCAACATCCTGGTGGAGTTGTTGGCAGGGATTCCGAGCGTCGTGATCGGCCTGTGGGGCATCCTTGTGCTGGTGCCATGGATCGCCAATACCTTTGCGCCGTTTCTGAAGTCTATTCTAGGCTTTATTCCATTCTTCGGCGGGCAAACGGGGACGGGCTACAGCCTGCTGGCGAGCGGCATCGTGCTGGCCATGATGATTGTGCCCATCATCACGGCGACGACGCGCGATCTGCTCGAGCAGGTGCCGGTCCTCGCGCGCGAGGGCGGGCTTGGCATTGGGATGACGTCATGGGAAGTGGTGCGCTACATCGCTCTGCCCTACATCCGCGAAGGATTCATCGGCGCTGTTGCGCTCGGTTGGGGCCGCGCGATGGGCGAGACGATGGCGGTCTTGATGGTGTCCGGCAACGCGACGAACATTTTGCCGCAGAACCTCTATAGTCCGATTTCCACGATGGCCGCGTTCATTGCGAACCAGTTGGACAGCGCGGAGACGGACGCCTCGGGCATGGCGGTCCACGCACTTTCCGAACTCGCGTTGCTCCTCCTCGCCATCACGCTCGCCACGAACCTGGTGGCCCGTTGGTTGGTGCGCCCGCGGCGTCGAGAAGGGGTGGTTGCGTCATGAGGAGACGTCGGCGGAAATGGAAAAGCGCGCTGGGTTGGGGATTCGCCTGGCTGGCGTTTGCGCTTGTTCTCTTTGGCCTCGTGGATCTCGTCGGCTCCGTTCTGTGGCAGGGCATTCGCTCGTTTCGTCTCTTCATGCTGTTTGAGCCCACGCAAGGAATCGCGGGCGGGTTGGAAAACGCCATCTTGGGCACCTTTGAGCTCGTCTTGATAGGCGTCGTGTTCGCTGCACCCCTTGGTATCTTGGGTGGAATTTTCACGTCCGAGTTTGCCCCGCCGCGGCTCGCCGCCGCCATCCGGTTTGTGGCCGAGGTGCTGTCCGGCGTGCCTTCCATCGTGATTGGCTACTTCGGCTATTTGCTGCTGGTGCTGCGTTTCCATTGGGGCTTTTCTGCGCTCGCGGGCGGTGTGGCGCTGACGCTTATCATGTTGCCCTACATTCTTCGCACGACGGACACCAGCCTGCAACAGGTACCGCTGTTGCAGCGCGAGGCGGCCTGGGCTCTCGGGATGACGCGGACGCAAGCCATCTTGAAGACGGTTTGGAGACCTGCTGCTTCCGGGATGGCCACGGGTCTTTTGCTCGCCATCGCTATCGGCCTCGGCGAGACAGCCCCGCTCCTTTACACCGCGGGGTGGAACTCGAACAATCCGTCGCTCGCGCTGACCCATTCGCAGGTAGGGTATCTGACGTATGTCGCGTACACGTACCTGGACGAGCCTTACGCTCAGGCTCGCCAACTCGCGTATGCAGCGGGATTCGTCCTACTCATGCTGATCCTCATCATCCAGCTCGTCGTGCGCCTTGTCGTGTGGCGCTCCTCGGCGCGGGGCGGGCGATCTACGGCGTAACCCTTGTTCGTGCGGCTATTCGGCCAGGACAACGAATACCATAAGCGGAGAAGGTGCGTGGGGCCTTCTCCGCTTTGTTCTTTTGGCCATGGATGGTCTTGTTCAGTTGTCCGGTGAATCCTTCAAGTTTAGAATAGAGCTGTGGAAGATTTGAGGGGGCGAGACGAATGCGCCGCGTTTTGCTGATGACCGCGTCGTTTGGCTCGGGACATAACCAGGCGGCGTACGCCGTGATGGAGGCGCTCAAGGAAAGAGATGCTGAAGTCGAAGTGGTCGACTACGTGGGGCTCCTGAATCCAGCGCTGCGCTCGTTTGCGAAGTTCAGCCTGATTCAGGGCGTGAAGCGGGCGCCGGGGTTGTACGGCCTTTTTTATAAGTCCATGTCGCGGATCGACCCGGATTCCGCCCTTCAGCGATATGTCAACCACATCGGCATTGAGCGCATCCAAGAGTACATCGCGTATTACCGGCCTGACTGCATCGCGAGCACGTTTCCGACGCCAATGGGGGTCGTCGGCGAACTGCGCCGCGCAGGGAAAATCGACATCCCGAACTTGGCCATCGTGACGGATTACACGGCTCATCGCCAATGGTATCACGACTTCGCGGATCATTACTTTGTCGCGACCGATGAGGTCAAGCGCGATCTCGTCTCGTACGGCATTCCCGAACACGCGGTGGACGTCGTGGGAATCCCGCTGCGCCGGAAGTTCCGAGAGGAAAACGTCGAGCGCCTTTTGGCACATCGGTCTGAACTGATTCGTTCAATCGGTTTTCAAGAAGAAATCCCGATTATCTTGCTCATGGGGGGCGGCAGCGGGATTCTGGCTGATCCCGGCGTATGGGAGTCGTTCATTCCCGAGTCGGGCATGCAGTACCTCATCATCTGTGGCCACAATCGTCGCTTGGAGCGCCGCTTTTCCGCGATCCAGAGCGAGCGGGTCCGCGTCTTCGGGTACACGAACGAGATTGAGAAGTTCATGGCGATGGCGGACCTCATCGTCACGAAGCCGGGTGGGCTGACGCTGACGGAGTCCATCGCGATGCGGCTGCCGCTCCTCATCTACCGGCCGATTCCGGGGCAAGAGGAGGCGAATGCGCGGTTTGCCGAGCAGGCAGGTGTGGCGGTGTGCGTGAAATCCCCAGCGGAAGCCCAGGCGTTCTTGCTCTCGGTGCGTGAAGACCCGTCCATCCTGAGCCGCATGCGCGAGGCTTGCAGCGCGATGCCGAGCTGTGGCGCGGCGGAGCGCATCGCGCAGAAGATCATGCTGTATGCCACGAAGAAGCTTCCGTGCCGCTCCGTGTCGCCGGAGTGGCCGCCCGAGCTTCTTCCGACGTGAGAGGGAGCGCCGTGATCGGGTGGTTGGTGGCGGTTGTCTTCGCCATCCTGGTGGTGTACGCAGGGTTGCCTTTCGTCTGGACGCGGGGCTTGGGGCGTTCCTGCATTCGCCGAACGCCGAAGCCAGGATGCGTGGCACTCACCTTTGACGATGGCCCCCATCCCGTATACACGCCCCGGCTTCTGGACGCGCTCAGGGAAGCGGGAGCAAGAGCCACGTTCTTCGTGATCGCCGAGCACGCCCTCCGTCATCCCGAGATTGTCGAACGGATGCTGGCGGAGGGGCACGAAGTGCAGGTGCATGGGTATCGCCATTGGTTCGTGCCGCTGTTGCCCCCCGGACTTACGGCGCGTCAATGCGTGGGAGCCCGGGACATCTTGGCGCAGCGGTTTGGCATTCAACCTCGGGTCTACCGGCCAACCTGGGGCGCGTGCAACCTGGCGACGCTCGTTTTGCTCAGGCGATCGCGCATGTCGATGCTGTTGTGGAGCGTCATGGTGGGCGACTGGCGAAGGACACCTCCAGAGGAACTGGTTCGCCGCATTCTCGCCAAGCTCGATGCGCGCTCGGTGATCGTGCTCCACGACAGCGATGAGTCCGCGGGCGCAGAGCGCGGTGCGCCGGAGAGTGTGATTGCGGCCATCCCGGCTGTGGTCGAGGAAGTGCGAAGACGCGGCTACACATTCGTGCTCGCGTCGGACTGCGAATAGGGAGGGGAGACCATGCCAAATCGGGCAGCGCGGGCGGTCTTTGATGCATGGGAAGCCTTATTTCATCGCGCTCTGCACCTGGAGGAACTGGAGCCCGGCACAGAGCACCTGTTTTTCGTTGCCCGCCGCCGGTATCTCGGTCGGACCTTCGAGGTCGATGGGATTGTGGTTCGCCCGGGCGATCCCGTCGTGGAGATGCACATGAACAACGCGCTCATCGAACGGGCGCTTCGCGAGGATGCCAACATCGTGCGGGCGATTGTGCGGCTCTTGAGGCAAGCGCGTGTCTCGTTGCCGGCGCTAGCGAAGGCCGTTCAGCACGAGAAATTTGAGGACGCTCAGGTGTTGTACGGGATCACCATGATTCACCGTGGAATCGAGCACTTCGGTTTTCACACGTACCCGCTTCGCAATCCGTTCGTGCGCGCCGTGACCAGTTGGCACCTGACGAATATCCTGAAAATGGTCAATCCGGATGCAGATCACATCCTGCAGACGCATCGAGATGTGTTACAGCCGAAGCTCGTCGTCGCTTCCAAGCAGAAGATCATCGAGATGTTTGGCGAGGGCGCGCTCTCCGCGCGCGAGGGCGTCATGACGGACGACCAAGGTCGCGGTGAGGTCGTGTCTCTGGACTCATGAGGTGTCTGTTGCTCTATGCTTCGTTTGGCGACGGGCATGTGCAGGTGGCGCGAGCGCTTTCGGAAGCGCTCACGCGGGATCTCGGTGCCGAAGTCCAGGCGGTGGATACGTTTCGGCAGACCAGCGCATCGCTTGCGAGGATGAACGAGCGCATATTCGAATGGAGCACACGTTACGCGCCTGCGCTCTACGGCTGGAGTTACGATTGGACGAAGAATTTGTCCATTCGTCATCCCCTGTGGGCGTTTTTGGCGCGTTTTTCGCGCGGAGCGGCATGGCGAGCCATCCGCGAGTTTCAACCCGACGTGATCGTGCAGCTGTTCCCCGACCATGCGCTGGCGGAGCTGCCGCCGGGGCCGCGGCCGGTGGTGGCCGTTGTGCTCACGGATTTCGCCGTGCACAGCCGCTGGGTGCATGCGAACGCGGATCTCATGGTGGTGCCGACACAGGAAGCGGCGGCGCACGTGCGGCGCTTTCGCTCAGATGTCCGGGTGGAGGTGGGCGGAATCCCGGTGCGGGATCAGTTTCGCCGCTGCGCGCTTTCTCGCCTCGACGGTGCGCGTCGCATCGTGCTGTTGACCGGCGGACGGGGCGTGTTTCCTCAGTATGAAGGGGTGCTTCAGCGACTCATTCGCCACTTTCCCGATCACGTCATCGAGGTCATGTGCGGCCGAAACGCGCGAATGCTGGAGCGAGTGCAGGCCTTTGCGGAGCGAATGGGCCACGCCAGGATTCACCCCATTGGCTTTACCGACGATGTGGCGAGCCATCTTCAGCAAGCGGACTTCGTCATCGCCAAGGCCGGCGGTGTGACCATCGCCGAGTGCCTCGCGTCGGGTACGCCCATGGTGTTTTACAAGCCGTTGCCGGGGCAGGAACGGGAAAACGCGAGGTGCATCGAGCGCCTCGGCGCCGGACGGATTGCAAGCACCCTCGCTGAGCTCGACGACCTGTTTGCGCATTGGTCCGAGGAGACGCAACGCGCAATGCGGATGCGGGCTATCGAGTTGGGGAAGCCGGGAGCCGCGTCGTACGTGTCGCTGTGCCTCGCTCGTGCTTGCGAACGTCATCAAGCTTTTGGGCGCATAGCGCCGGCTGCGGCCCCGGTTGTGGTTCAGGAGAGGGGCTGAAACGAGCCGTACTGGCTCGCGTAGTAGAGCAGCGGCGTTCGCGATTCGTCGGCGGACGCCGCCTCGACTTGTCCGACGACGACGCGGTGATCTCCACCTTTCCATTCGTGAACGAGCGTGCAAACGAGGTAAGCCTGTGCGCCCGCGAGGAGCGGCTGGCCCAGCGGACCCACATCGTACGAGACGCCCTGAAACTTATCGGACATCTTACTCGCAAACTGGTTCGACAGCCCGGATTGATCATCGGACAGAATGTTGACTGCGAACGCGCCGGATCGGCGAAGAAGTGGAAGAATGCTGGCTCGCTCGTCGATGCACGCGAGGACGAGCGGTGGGAGCAGTGACAGCGAACAGAAGGCTGAGACCGTGATCCCGCCCATCTCGCCCTCCGTCGCTGCTGTGATCACGGTCACGCCGCTAGCGAATCGGGCCAGGGCCTTGCGAAAAGCGTATTCGTCAATCGCCATGATGTGACTCCTTTCAAGTTTCAACCCTCTTTCATTGTATCGGACTCGAGGCCCTCCGGAAACTTGTCAGGCCGACGCGCGTTCAGGGAGATTGGACATCATGGGACAAAAATCGTCCTGATGTTCGAAGTTGTTCGCAAATCTATGAAAATACGATTGTCGAACTCGAAAGCGCCCGGTATAATAAGCCCCGAAGCAAGCATCTCTGTGGAGCAAAGGGGCTTTGGCGAGTGCGCTCTCGAATCGCAGCAAGCGTAGGTTGGTTGGCCGCGTGCCTGGGGGCTTCTCTCGTACCGGCCACGGCGTTGGCTTCGTCCGCGACGTACACCGTGCGCGCTGGCGACAGCCTCTACAAAATCGCAGCGAAGTTCCACGTGACGGTGCACCAATTGGAGTTATGGAACCATCTTTCGTCCGACGTCATTCACCCGGGGCAGGTCCTCGTGATCTCCCCTGGCGGTTCCACGTCGGCGTCATCCTCTGCACCTTCCTCGGCCCGTTCAGGAGCATCCACGTACGTGGTTCAGCCTGGTGACTCGCTGTGGTCTATCAGCGAGAAGTTTCACATCAGCATGTCGCAGCTGGAAGCGTGGAACGGCCTGACCTCGTCCAGCGCCATCCACCCTGGCCAATCGCTCCGGGTCTCGAAACCCCAGTCTCTTTCTTCCTCAGCGAACTCGGCCGTCCAACAAGCGTCCCTGTCCAGCCGCGGAAGTTCACCCGGGTCGTCGAACGCGTCGCTCACTCAGAGCGCGCTTGGGTTTGCAGTGGCTGACTATGCGCGCACGTTCCTCGGGGATCCGTACGAGTGGGGGGCGAACGGCCCATCGGCTTTTGATTGTTCGGGCTTCATTCAGTATGTGTATGCCCACTTTTACATTCAGCTGCCTAGGACGAGTTACGCGCAGTACGGGGTGGGGGTTCCGATTTCGGAGGGCAATCTGCAGCCGGGGGATATCGTGTTCTTTGATACATACGGAAGCGGCCCATCTCACGACGGGATTTACCTCGGCAATGGCCAGTTCATCAACGCGGCAAGCACGTCCGTCGAGATCGACAGCTTGTCGGATCCCTATTGGGCCGACCACTACATCGGCGCGCGTCGGGTCATCGGACAGAACGGGTAAGGAGATCAAAGGGAGGGAGCGCGGCTTCACCGCACTCCCTCCCTTTTCTCGATCTCGGCGACTTCACGCGCCAATCAGCGTCAGGAGACGGCGTGTATCGTCACGTAACCCGCGGTGCCAGCGAGAATGGCGACGGACGCGGCAAACGCGGCTTTTTCAAGGTATTGGAGGAACGCGAACAGGCGCTGGACGGGATCTTGCGCAGCTTTCTTCTTTTCCACCACAACCCCTCCTAGCCACGATCATCTGCTTCCAGTCTACCACGAGGGGCAGCGACACAGACGGAGCGTAGGCGACCGTCTTTGACGGTTGTGTCACAAGTTTCTCGCGGATCGTCGAGTTTTGTCGACGTCAGTTCAGATCCGACCGTTCGCCGGTCAAGATGTACAGGACGCTCTCGCCGATGTTGGTGACGTGATCGCCGATGCGTTCGAGATAGCGGCCGCAGAACGCAACGAGCATCCGCTGTTGCGGCGTCCCGGAGGCATCGGGGTGGTCGGTGAAGAGTTCTTCCACGAGAAGCCGATAGTCGCGATCGACCGCGTCGTCCATTTCCGCCAATCGGCGCGCCGCGTCCGCGTCACTGTTCACATAGGCGTTCAAGCCCTCAGACACCATGCGGTCGACCGCTTCCGCCATTTCGTGCAGCCGACGTGCTGGTTCCTGCATGGGGGGCGTGGACAGGCGCAGGGCCGTTTTGGCGAGATCGACGGCGAGATCTCCCATCCTTTCGAGGTCGACGGCGAGCCGCATGCCTGCGACGATTCTGCGAAGATCGCCGGCTACGGGCTGCTGGGTGGCGATGAGGCGGATGCACAGATCCTCGACTTCGTGGTCCTGGCGATTGATCTCCCGATCCCGTTCAATGACGCGTTCTGCGAGCGCTTGGTCGTGTTTGAGCACAGCGGCGACAGCGTGGCGGATGGACTCCTGCACGTCTCCACCCATGTGCAAAAGCTTCAACTTGAGTTCCTTGAGGGCGATGTCAAAGGCTTGGCGTTGGTGCATACGGCTCGTCCCTTCGTTCGCGCGAGATTGGATCTCATCCAAATCGGCCGGTGATATAATCTTCCGTGCGCTTGTCTTTCGGTTTCGTGAACATTTGCGACGTGTCGTCCATCTCGATGAGATGGCCCTGGTAGAAGAATGCCGTCTTGTCCGCGATGCGGGCCGCCTGCTGCATGTTGTGCGTCACAATCACGATGGTGTACGTCTGCTTGATCTCTTCGATCAGCTCTTCGATGCGCATAGTCGAAATAGGATCCAAGGCGGAAGCAGGCTCGTCCATGAGCAACACTTCGGGTTCCACGGCGATGGCTCGTGCGATGCAGAGGCGCTGCTGTTGGCCGCCTGACAACGCCGTTGCAGGCTTGGCCAAACGATCCTTCACCTCGTCCCAAAGGGCCGCCATTCGCAGCGCCCGTTCGACGCGATCCCGCAGTTCGCTAGGGCGGCGGATGCCCGCCAATTTCAACCCAATGGCGATGTTGTCGAAGATCGACATGGTGGGGAATGGATTTGGTTTTTGAAAGACCATGCCCACCATGCGGCGGACATCGACCGGGTCCAGGTCAAAAAGCGATTCACCGGCCAGTCGGATGTCCCCTTCCACGCGGGCCTGGGGATGTGTTTCGTGCATGCGATTCAGGCACCGAATGAACGTCGATTTTCCACAGCCCGACGGGCCGATGATGGCGGTCACGCGATTCTCCTCGATGTCCATGTCGATATTGTGCAACACCTGGTGTGCGCCGTACCATGCGTTTAAGCGGCGAACCGTCATGGACTTGCCCATGACTTGTCTCCTCCCAATCCTATGCCGTTTCCAGTCTCTCTATCCTCAAGACACGCATGATTCCGCAGAACACAATACCGGGTGAATGTTAAGGACGTGTGAGGTTTGTGTAGATTTTGTGAGGAACAACACAAAAGCCACGGCGTCGTGACCGCGGCGTGGCTCCTGTGTGGAGAAGTCGATGATGACGCACTCTAGTGTACTTCAAATACTCTCAGGTCGCGTCGGTTCTTGTGGGTGAACATGTGTCCATCTTGTGACAACCGTTTGACTGCGTGCCGCACTCGTGTCAGAGAACTTCAAAATCTTTCAATATCCTCTTCACAAAGCTGTCAATCGGCCTTTACGTTTCGATGCTACAGTGAGAGTGCGCTGGACCTGTGCTTAAGCGGTTCGTGCATGAACCCCAATCCGCGCTTGCCGCCCCAAAATGGGGCGGCTTTTTTTGGGAATCTGGCGGGCCGTGTGCGGAATACGGAACTGGCGGGACAACCTCTCCAGGTAGGACAAAAGATCGAATTCGACAGAACCGTGACATGCAAAACTTTCGTTTGAGTTTTCCTATAGATTTGGTGTATATCTGTAACGAGGACATCATCTACGATAAGGATTCGAGGGAGGCTCACGCGAATGCCGTTTGTCATCACGTCGCCTTGCATTGGGGAAAAGGCCGCGGACTGCGT
Organism: Alicyclobacillus acidocaldarius subsp. acidocaldarius Tc-4-1; assembly: GCF_000219875.1. NCBI lineage: Bacteria > Bacillati > Bacillota > Bacilli > Caryophanales > Alicyclobacillaceae > Alicyclobacillus > Alicyclobacillus acidocaldarius. The sequence continues at coordinate 1,906,225 of NC_017167.1, read as the reverse complement.
GGAGACGTGCCCAGTGGACGCCATCCACGAGGGTCCGGATCAGTACTATATTGACCCCGATCTGTGCATTGATTGCGCTGCGTGCGAGCCGGTTTGCCCGGTCAACGCCATCTATCAAGAGGAGTTTGTTCCAGAGGACGAGAAGGAGTTCATCGAGAAGAACCGGAATTTCTTCCGCAACCGCTGAGATGGGGTGTGACGCCCTGGAGCCGTCGGTTCCGCTTGCGCGGACCGGCGGTTTTGACTTGAGAGGGTTGTGCCGAGAGGAGGGAGCGGTGTGAATCGGCAATGGGCTATCGCGAGCATCGCGATGGTTTGTACGTTAATTGCGGGGTGTGGCACGCCTCTTCGTGGAACGAACTCGTCTTCTGGCCCAAGCGGGCGCCAGGCGGGTGTGCAGGTGGCGAGCGAGACACAGGTCGATCCGAAGCTATACGCGGTATGCAGCGCCATTTATCGCGGCGTGGAACAGGCCCTGAAAGAGAACCGGAATGAGAGCTTCGACACCGAACTTCAATCTGTTCAGGCGATAGGCAGCAGCGCTCCGCCCCTTTCGCCGAACGGAGAATTGTTTGCGGACGCACAGCAAGTAGTGGCGCTCTGCGACGCGTACACCGGAGAAGGGGCCCCGGCCAAGGTGTACAACGAACTGCAGGACTCGCTTCGGACGCTGAAGCAGGCCCTGGACCGATACCGGTCCAAGTTGCCGCGTTCGTGAGCGCTTTTCTCTGGGATCGCGTGCTCTTGCCGTAATCGATTTCGAGACCACCGGAGTCGTCCACTTCGCCACTTGCACCAAAACGATTGCGAATTTCCTCTTGCATTCGCTTTCATCGCCGTGGCAAAATAGCGACGAGAGCGCTTGCAGCGCCTTGATGGCGCAATCGATTTCGGCTGGGATGCCTGATATCGTCTGCATCTTTGTGCTGGTTGCTCTGCGCACTCGGTCGAAATCGATTTCGGCTATGACGTCGAGAAGGGGGAACGAAGCATGAAGCGGTCGAAGAGAAGTCGAGGATGGGTCGCTGCTGCGGTAGGTCTCGCTGTGGTGGGTGTCGCCGGGTGTGGCGCAGCAAACACCTCGGTCAACAGCACCAGCCATTCTTCCACGCCGTCGCCAGGAGCGGCCAGTGCGTCGTCGAGTTCGGTCCTGACCGTCGCGCCAAATGTCACGGGCACCTTTTCGGACAATTTCAATCCGTTCAGTACGAACAGCATGCCCGGTACCTTAGGTAATATCTACGAGACGCTGTTCTACTTCGACAATACGACCGGGAAACAGTTCAACCTGCTGGGGACCTCGTTCCGTTTTTCGAACGGCGGGAAGACCCTCACGGTTTCTCTGCGCAAAAACGCAGTCTGGACGGACGGAGTTCCGTTTACGGCGCAGGATGTCGTCTTTACATTCGAGGATCTCAAGAAGTATCCTGATGCGGATACCAACGGCGTGTGGCAGCAGCTGAAAAGTGTCCAAGCTGAAGGAAAGTACACGGTTGTGTTCCAGTTCGAGCAGCCCAACATCCCGTTTGCCGAGCAGTACGTCCTCGGAGGCACGTACATTGTGCCGGCTCATCAGTGGAAGTCGCTTGGTGATCCGGCCAAAGCCAAGATCACGCACTTGAATGCCATTGGCACGGGCCCATTTAAGCTGTCGTCCTTCACAACCCAGGACTATCAATTCACGGCCAATCCGCGTTATTACGGAGGGGCACCCGAGGTCAAGACTCTCAATTATCCGGCGTTTGCCAGCAACTCCAGTGCCGATCTGGCACTCGCGAGCGGTCAGATTCAATACGCCGGCATCAATATCCCCAATGTCGAAAAGACCTTTGTAGCGGCCGATCCGGCGCACAATCACTATCTGTTCCCGCCTAACGAACCGGTGGAACTTTATCCGAACCTGCACAACCCGCTCCTCGCCATGCTACCTGTGCGCGAGGCTATCAGCCTGGCCATTGACCGAAATGCGCTGTCGAAAATCGGGGAGACAGGCTACGAGAAGCCGGCTGTCCCTACCAGCCTTGTATTGCCGCCCCAGTCGTCGTGGTTGGACCCCAGCCTCCCTGCGAGCTATCGTGCATTTACGCTCAACGATGCGAAAGCGGTGCAGATTTTGCAGAAGGCAGGCTTCCGCAAGGACCAAAACGGAATCTTCGCGTTGCACGGCAAGGAGTTGTCTTTCAACTTACTCACGGTCAGCGGTTGGAGCGACTGGGACGAAGACGCGCTGCTCATCAAGCAGCAGTTGGCGAAGGTCGGGATCGCCGTGAACGTGCAGGAGGAGCAGTTCTCGGCCTACTACAGCGCCATCGATCCGGGCCCGGGTCAGACGCCGCACTACGACCTCGCCATTTCGTGGACCAACGTGGGGCCTACGCCGTACACGACGTATTACGACATGTTGGATTCGCACGGGTCCTTTAATTTAGAAGGCTATCGCAATGCGCAGGTGGATCAGTGGTTCAACGAGTTTTCGTCGACCACCGATAGCCGGGTTCAGCACCAGGTGATGTACAGGATTGAGCGACTGGTGGCGAGCCAACTGCCGGTCATCCCGCTGTTGGATGGCGCGCTCTGGTACGAGTACAACGACCGTCACTTCACGGGCTTCCCGACGGCCAACAACCTCTGGATCAATCCCGCGCCGTACACCTATCAGGCGGCGGCCATCATCATGGATCACCTGAAGCCGGTGAAGTGAGCGGGCAGTCGCTTTATGAACGAGGCGGCGGCAGCTAGGATAGGAGTAAGCGGATACATGGGCGCAGCCGCCGCCGGTGTGCCCGTCCCAGAAGGAGGGTAGTTTGCATGCGGTATTTTCTAGATCGATTTGGTTTTCTCATCTTGTCGCTTTGGGCAGCCATCACGCTCAACTTTATCTTGCCGCGCCTCATGCCCGGGAATCCGGCGCAGGCGATGATTGCAAAGCAAGCGGGGAACATCAATCCTGCCGCGCTCAAGGCGATTGAGGAGCAGCTCGGGCTGTCGAACGGACCGCTTTGGCAGCAGTATTTTCAATATCTCGGCAACCTGTTGACGGGACACTGGGGCGCTTCGTTTCAGTACTTTCCGACGCCGGTGGTCAACATCATTGAGACGAGCCTGCCGTGGACCATCGTGCTGCTTGGTGTGGTGACCATCATTGCGGTGGTCGTCGGAACCCTCATTGGCATTCTGATTGCCTGGCGCCGCGGCGGAACCGCGGACAACGTAATCCCAGTGGCTACGATGTTCGGCCAGGCCATTCCAACTTTCTGGCTCGGGCTCATTCTCATCTACTTTTTCGGATTCGTCCATCACTGGTTTCCGCTCGCGCACGGGTACGGCGATGATGTGACTCCAGGGCTCAATGGCCCATTTCTGGCAAGCGCGGTCTATCACAGCCTCCTGCCGGCGGTGGTGGTGTTTGTCGGGAGCATCAGCGGTTGGATTGTCGGCATGCGTAACAACATGATCACGACGCTCGGCGAGGACTACGTGGTGTTCGCCGAAGCCAAAGGGGTATCGAAACGTAGACTGATTTTTTCGTATGCCGCTCGAAATGCGCTTTTGCCGCAGTTGACCTCCGTGGCCATCGCCCTCTCGTCCATCATCGGCGGGCAGATTCTCATCGAACAAGTATTTTCTTATCCAGGTATCGGCTACGGACTGACGAACGCGGTGGCGAGTGAAGACTATCCGCTCATTCAAGGGATGTTTCTCATCATCGCCGTGACGGCCCTTGTCATCAATTTCATCGTCGATATGCTGTATGGACGGCTCGATCCGCGCGTGCGCAGAAGGGGGGCGGCGTGAATGACCATCGCAGCCATCGATGTGGCGGAGTCGCGCGCGAAACGCGCGAGTCGGCGCAGGAACTCGGCGTTGCGCCAGTTCTTTCGAAATCCGAAGGCTCTTGCGGGCGTGGTGCTCTTTGGCGTGTTTCTGGTGGTCGCCGTGTTCGCACCTGCCATCGCGCCGTACAATCCGACGTCGACGGCGTTTGGTATGCTTCAACCTCCGTCGCACGCGCACTGGTTTGGTACGACGAGCCTGGGCCAAGACGTGTTTTCCCAATTTATTTGGGGCACGCGGACCACGCTCATCGTAGGCGTTGGCGCCGGACTGTTGAGCACCGTTATCGCCATCCTGATTGGGGTCACGGCTGGCTACGTGGGAGGCGTAGTGGACTCCATCCTGAATGCACTCTGCAATATCTTCCTTGTCATGCCAGGCTTGGCGCTGCTCATTATCATCGAATCGTACGTGCACAACACGACGCCGTACATGAACGGTCTCATTATCGCGCTGACGGGCTGGGCGTGGGGCGCGCGCGTGATGCGGTCGATGGCCATGACCATCGCAAGCCGGGATTACATCGCGGCGGCCCGTCTGTCGGGCATGTCCACACTTCGCATCATCGTGTTCGAGATCGTGCCGAACATGACAAGCGTGGTCGCGTCCAACGTGATGTACGCCTGCCTGGCGGCGGTGCTGGCGGAGTCGGGACTCGCGTACCTCGGCTTCGAAAACGTGGCTTCCACGAGTTGGGGCACGATGCTGTACTGGGCGACGCAGAACAGCGCGCTGATGAGCGGGGCGTGGTGGTGGTTCGTGCCGCCGGGGCTCGGCATCGCGCTACTAGGCACGAGCTTTGCCCTCATGAACTTCGGCATCGATCAGGTGACGAATCCGCGTCTGCGAACGTCGCGCAGGCGCCGGCAGGTCGAGAAACTCTTGCGCGAGCTTTGGGCGCAGCAAAGCGAGGTGCATGTGGATGGCAGAGACGCGAGAACCGGTGCTTCAGATTGAGGACCTGTCTGTCGCCTACGTGACGAACACGGGGCTCGTGCATGCGGTGAGCGATGTGAACTTGACTGTCCATCGGGGAGAGATTGTGGGATTGGTTGGGGAGTCGGGATCGGGCAAGTCGACAATGGCGTACACCATCATGCGGCTGTTGCGGGGCGACGCGGTCGTCACGAAGGGCCGCGTGCGCGTGTTGGGACAGGATGTGTACGCGCTGTCTGAAAAGGAACTCAGGGCGTTTCGCTGGAGCAAGATGTCCATGGTGTTCCAGAGCGCGATGAGCGCTTTGAACCCGGTGATGACCGTGGAGACGCAGATTATCGACACCATCCTGGCGCATCGTCCGGACCTGTCGCGCCAGGCAGCGCGCGAGCGGGCGCAGGAGTTGCTCGATCTCGTCCGCATCGACCGGAAACACCTGCAGAGCTACCCACACGAGCTTTCGGGCGGCATGCGGCAGCGAGTCGTCATTGCCATCGCGATTGCGCTCAACCCGGCGCTCGTCATCATGGATGAGCCGACGACCGCGCTCGACGTGGTGGTGCAGCGGTCTATCCTGGACGAGATCCGGCGCATTCAGGAGCAGGTGGGCTTCGCCATTCTGTTTGTCAGCCACGACTTCAGCCTGGTGGCGGAACTCGCGTCCCGCGTCGCCATTATGTATGCGGGCCGCATTGTCGAATTGACGCCGAGCCACTTATTGAACCTCTCCGAGCGGCATCACCCGTATACGGAAGGGCTGCTGAAGGCTATCCCGCAGTTGACCGCGGACGACGTGACGATTCAGGGTATCGGCGGCTACCCACCGGACTTGCAGGATCTGCCGCCCGGGTGCGCGTTTCATCCGCGCTGCCCGTACGCCATGGACATCTGCAAGCGCGTGCGCCCGGCGCAGGTGCGAGCGGGTGAGAAGGTGTTGGAGTGCCACCTGTTCAACGAGGCGGAGGTGAAGGCTCATGTCTGAAGCACTCGCGACCGCCCAGGCAACAGCCCTCGTCGACGTGCGCGATCTCGTGGTCCGCTTTCCCATCGGGCGTGGCCGGTTCATTCGCCCGGTCGATCACGTCAGTTTCTCGCTCCAGCCTGGCGAGGTGTTGTCGCTCGTGGGCGAGTCGGGATCGGGCAAGTCCACCATTGGCAAGGCGTTGGTGCGGATGATCGAGCCGTCGGAAGGCCAGATCTGGGTGGCTGGCCGCGATGTGGCGCACATCCGGGGGCGAGAACTGAAGGCGTATCGAAAGGACGCGCAGATGGTGTTTCAGGATCCGTTCGGCTCCCTCAATCCAACGCGTACCATCGAGCAACACCTGGCGTTTCCGGTGCGAAAGTACCGCCGCGAGGGCCAGGGCCGCGTGACCGATCTCATCGATGAGCTGCTCGCCAAGGTCGGGTTGACGCCGGTCCGCGAGACGCGGCGCAAGTATCCGCACGAGCTGTCGGGGGGCCAGCGGCAGCGCGTCGCCATCGCCCGCGCGCTGGCCGTGACTCCCAAATTTATCGTCGCCGACGAGCCCATCTCCATGCTCGACGTATCGATACGCGCCGGGATTCTCAAGCTGATGAACGAACTGCGCGAGGAAATGAACATCGCATTCCTGTACATCACACACGATCTCGCCTCAGCGCGCTACATTGGCAACCGCATCATGGTGCTTTACGGCGGCAAAGTCATGGAAACGGCACCATCTGCCGAACTGATTCGGCATCCGGTGCATCCCTACACGCGGCTGTTGTTTGCGGCGACCCCGGGCACGCGCCACCAAGGGCCACTGCCGGAGACGTCGAACCGCCCGCCGAACCTGCTCGAAGATCGCGTCGGATGCCCGTTCGCCGACCGGTGTCCGTTCGTCTCCGAGCTTTGCCGGTCACAGGAACCGCCGCTCGTCGAGGTGGCGCCCGGCCACTATGCCGCCTGTCACCATCCGGGGTGATGTGGCGCCACGAGTACGTGAGGCAACGATGCAGCAAGGGAGATGACAAGATGCGCAAGTTTCCAGATGCATTCGTCTGGGGGACCGCGACGGCATCGTATCAAGTGGAAGGGGCCGCGCGCGAGGGCGGCCGTGGTCGGTCGATTTGGGACACGTTTTCCCACACGCCCGGCAAGGTCGCCGAGGGACATACCGGGGATGTCGCTTGCGATCACTACCACCGCTACGAAGACGATGTGCAGCTCATGAAAGAACTCGGGATCTCGTCATACCGATTCTCTATCGCCTGGCCGCGCGTGATGCCAGAGAAGGGGCGCGTCTGGGTGAAAGGACTCGACTTCTACAAGCGGCTCTCTACCAAGCTGCTTGAGAACGGCATTCGCCCGGCCGTCACCATGTATCACTGGGATCTCCCACAGTGGATAGAAGACGAGGGTGGCTGGAACAGCCGAGATACCGTGTCCCGCTTCTTGGAGTACAGCGAAATCCTGTTTCGCGAACTTGGCGATCTCGTCCCCATGTGGATCACGCACAACGAGCCGTGGTGCGCTTCCATCCTGGGATACGGGATCGGCGTACACGCGCCGGGCCTGAAGGACTGGCGCCGCGCATACCGCGCCGCGCACCATCTGCTCTTGTCGCACGGCCATGCGGTCCGCCTGTACCGCGAGCTCGGCTTGCGCGGCGAGATCGGCATCACTTTGAACCTCACCCCGGTCTATGCGGCCACGCCAAGTCCAGAAGACTTGGCGGCAGCCGACAGGCAGGACATGTTCCAAAATCGGTGGTTCCTCGATCCCGTCCTCAGAGGGGAGTATCCAGAGGAGCTCTTGCAACGTGTGGATCGAGTGGTCGGTGGGTTTGACGCCGTCAAGCCTGGGGACCTGGAAGTGATGGCTACACCCGTCGACTTTTTGGGCGTGAACTACTACACGCGCGCCGTGGTGGCGGACGATCCGTCCGATTCGCTGCTCGGCGTTCGGCACCTGCCGGGCGAAGGCCCCCGCACTGAGATGGACTGGGAGGTCTATCCCGACGGTTTGTACGACCTGCTCTGCCGCCTGCGTCGGGACTACGGCGATATCCCTATCTACATCACCGAGAACGGAGCCGCCTACGACGATCACGTCCAGGATGGGGGCGTCCACGACGCGGATCGAGTGGCATATCTCGCGTCGCACTTCGCCGCAGCACACCGCTTCCTTGAGGAGGGCGGCAACCTGCGCGGCTATTACGTCTGGTCGCTGATGGACAACTTTGAATGGGCGTTCGGATACACGAAGCGATTTGGTCTCGTCTATGTGGACTACGATACGCTCGCTCGCATCCCGAAGGATAGTTATTTTTGGTATCAAAGCGTGATCCGCGAGGGCGGACTGGTGCCGATGGAACCCGCGGAGACGCGTTGACGTTTCTTCCATGTGATGCAGGCCAGCGTGCGCTGGCCTGTTTCGTTCAGGTGTCGAATGGGACGTGAAACCAGGCGAGAAACAGGGATGTGACGAGTCCGCAGAATCCAAGCGAGAGGCGCCAATTTTGGTCGTGCAACCACATTACGAACAGCATGCACGAATCGAGCAGGATGGACCAGCCAAACGCCCAGCCGTGGTAGTACTCAATCTCATGCGACAGCACGAGTACGAGCTCGAATGCGCTGTAGATGCCCAGAAACAGCGCGAAATGCAGGAGACGCCGGCCGAGCGAACTGGGCATGTAGCGGAGGAACAAGAGCGTGGTACAAGGGAACAACACGAAGATCTGAATGAGCTGCGACAGCTTGTCGGTGATGAACCACCACCTTGGGTGATACCACATCATGTATCCCCGGCAGACCAGGTTGTACATGAGGGCGATCACGGCGATCCAGAGCACGGTCCTACAGTACTGGGTAAGGTACAGATGCGTGCGCGTCGCGAGGACCACGGCGACAAACGCGGCCGAGAAACATATGACTACCACATGATTCGCCTCAGCTCCTTGGTGTAGGCGTCTTCGGGGCGAGGCCGTGCGGCAGGCTTATTTCAGAGTATGAGAATGGAGGGCGCCGTCCATACCGTCGAAGATTGTTGAATCGGGGCTCGGAGCGAGCTTGTGCTGGCGACCTGCCATCCTCCAATCCGCGAGATGCGGCCCATGTCCGGTGGGGCGCGAGTAGGACTCATGATGACCATGAGGACAAGCAAAAACCCCAGCCCGGAAGCAAAGGGCTGGGGTTTTTGCTACACTGGTGCGGTCGAGAGGACTTGAACCTCCACGGAGTTGCCCCCACTAGAACCTGAATCTAGCGCGTCTGCCAATTCCGCCACGACCGCATGTCTGAGCTTGCTTCGTCCGCTGCCCGTTTCCGCATCAGCACCGCAGCGAACGATTACATTATACAAGGAATCACGGAGGTTTGCAACGAATCATTTCATCGGTGGCCCGATTTTTTCAACCGTGCTCAAGGAGGCGTTCGTATGCAGTTCTTTAAGATGCACGCGCTCGGCAACAACTATGTGTTTGTCGATACGGCCCGGACAACTCTGCCCACGGACGATCTCCCGTCGCTCGCGCGCCGGGTGAGCGACGTGCGCAGAGGGATTGGCTCTGACGGCCTCATCCTCGTCACGCCCTCCGACAGCGCGGATGTCGGCATGCGGATCTGGAATGCGGATGGATCGGAGGCGGAGTCCTGCGGCAATGGCCTGCGCTGTGTGGCCAGGTACGCCTACGAGCGCGGGTTGGTCGACGCCACGCACTTCTCCATCGAAACGAAGGCAGGCGTTGTGGCGGCGCAGGTGCATCTGGACGTCAAGGGACGCGTGCGGCTTGTGACCATCGATATGGGCGAGGCTCGTTTCGGCACGGAAGCCGTACCGTACCGAGGGACGGATCGCGGCGACGACGTGCGCGTGCAGGCAGGCGGCGCAAGCTATATGGGCACGCTCGTCAGCATGGGAAACCCCCACTTTGTCACGCTGGTCGATTGCGTCGATGAGGTGGACGTCGAGCGCGTCGGGCGCGCCATCGAGTCCCATCCCGACTTTCCCGAACGCGTGAATGTGGAGTTTGTCTCGGTGCTCGCCCCGGACGAGATCGACTTCCGCGTGTACGAGCGCGGATCGGGCGTGACATTCGCGTGCGGCACAGGGGCATGTGCGAGCGTGGCGGCGCTCGCCAAAAAGGGATTTGTACGGAACCGGGTGACCGTGCACCTCTTGGGGGGCGATCTCGACATCGAGATTCGCGCGGACGGTCACGTGTGGATGACGGGGGAAGCGCACTGGGTGTGCGAAGGGACGTACTACGCGTAGGAATCCATAGGAATCCAGCGGGCGGGCGGCGCCTATACGGCGACCAAAGCCACGCCTGCGAGGATCACGAGCACGCCGGCCCAGCGGATCCAGGGCACGTGCTCGTGAAACACAAAGATGGACACGAGAATCGCGAGCACGTACGCGAGGCTCTGCAGGGGATAGAGCAGACTCAGGGACAGCTTGTTCAAGAGGAAAATCCAGATCACCGTCGCGATGACATACAGCACGATGCCCGAGATCACCCATGGAGAAAACATGGCCGCGATGACGGATCGCAGGCTGTTGAGATCTCGATGTTGCAGTCCGTACTTCCAAAGCGTCTGCCCGCCGACGAGCAGGCAGACGTTGAGGAGAATGAGGATGGCGTAGCCAAGTCGCATGGGAGGGTTTGGCGCTCCTTTGTCTTTAGTCCTTGAACTCGTTCTGCAAGAGCTCGTAGTAGTCGCGGTGATGGCGCACGATGGTATCTAAGATGAAGCCACACGTTAGGCTGTTGGTGGCCAGCACCATGAACCCGACGGCGAGGATGGCGGACGGGATCTTCGCGATGCGGCCAAACGAGAAGTACTCGTACAACACGGGGATGCCGACGCCGAGCCCGGCCAAAAAGAGAATCAGCGCGACTGCCGTGAAGAAAGCGAGCGGCTTGTAGTCTTTAAAAATCCAGAAGACGGTCTTCAGCACTCGGATGCCGTCGCTGAGCGTGTTCAACTTGGAGTGGCTGCCTGGCGGCCGATCCCGATACTGAATCGGGATCTCCAGAATGCGAAACCGCTTGTCCAGCGCGTGAAGCGTCATCTCCGTCTCGATTTCAAAGCCTTCGCTCTGAATGGGCATGGTCTTCGCGAAGCGGCGGCTGAACGCCCGGTACCCGGTCATGATGTCCCGGAGATCGGCGTGAAACAGGGTGTTAATCAGCTTCCGCACCAACTGGTTGCCGAAGTTGTGGAAAGGGCGCTTGTTTTCCTTCGAGTAGGAGCCGTCGGAGTGGCGGTCGCCGATACACATGTCAGCCTCTCCTTCGATAATCGGCCGAATGAGATCGTGCACGAATTCTGCGGGGTACGTATCGTCGCCATCCGTCATGACGTACACGTCCGCGTCGATGTCGCGAAACATGGAGCGCACGACGTTTCCCTTGCCTTGGCGCGTCTCCCTTCGCACGATGGCGCCCGCTTCCCTCGCCACTTCCGCCGTGCGATCGCGCGAGTTGTTGTCATAGACGTAAATCTCCGCATCGGGCAGTTCGCGTTTGAAGTCCCGAACCACTTTTCCGATGGTCAGTTCTTCGTTGTAACACGGAATGAGGACTGCGATTCGCATGGTCTGGGCATGCCTCCATCGTGAAAATCGTCCGCGCTTACGGCGCGGTGACTCGGCGCGGCGACGCCTTGCGCATGCGCGCCCAGGCTGTGACGAGGTAAATCACCGCTCCGACACCGACAAACAAAAAGGGCATGGTCGGGTACGCGTACCGATTAATTGGGATAAAGGGAAGCTGAACGACGATGAGAAAGACGGTCAACCAGCTCAGCCATCGAATATACCGCATCCCGAATCCCGCTGCGAGCCCGATGGCCCCGATGATGACCCACATCAGGTGCAGGTGGGCATAGGCAAAGGTGATCCGGGTCAACAGGCCCGCGTGTTGCGGCAGTACGCTGTTGTACCAGGGTGTGCCGAACAGCCAGCCGAGTTTGTCTAAGGTGTACCATTTGAGATAGGCCAGCGGGTGGGTGTGAAAGCCCTCCACAATGCGGTGAATGGCGAGGGCCTTTTGCTGCGCGTACGTCAACCCGTTCGACAAGCTCGTGTCCTTATAGAATGTCGGATCCGAGCCGAACAGGAGCGGATTTGCCGCGTCGAGATCCGTCGTGATCCATTGGTGCATCGCCACGAGATTGCGCACCCACCATGGTACCATGGCGATGCAGAAGGTGGCGACGTACAGCGCATAATTTCTCAGCATGGGCCTCCAGGCGCGCCTCGTCTCGCGCTGCAAGAAGAGGCAGGCCGGCGCCGCCAAGAGCGGTGCGACGCTCGGGCGAATGAGCGTGGTCACCGCGAGTAACAGGCCCGCGACGATGAAACTCGGCCATGTGCGGTCTCTGACCAGGACGAGGAACGACCAAACGAATGCGAGAAGAAACGGGATGTAGAGGTTTTCTGTGAGCAGTTGATCATTTGCGTAAATTACAGGCGGGTACACGGTCCACAGGAGCGCGGCGAGGAAACTCGCATAACGCGGCAGCCGAAAGCGGGCAATCACATACAAGAGTACGCTCGCTGCCACGGCAAGCAGGTGCTGAAACGCCTGCGCTACGTGCATCGCCGTCTCATGGCTGGTCGTGAAGAGGGCGGACACCCGATACACGAGTGCGAGGAACAGCGGGTAGCCCGGGGTCACCTGGGCGGCAGGGCCCCAACTCCAGTACGCGTACAGATGCAGCGCGTTCAGCACGTGCGCGGAATGATCATAATAATAGGCGTCCCCGTACAACAGGACGGGTTGGCGCCATGCCTTGACGATGAAATACACGTGATAGACGAGCGCGATGGCCGTCAACAGCCCGAGCCACGTCCGATCCTTCGCAAACGACAAGCGCTTCACGGGTGGGTTCACTCCTCAGTGCGTGCATATCGCATGATCCAGTCCGTGGAGGACATCGCCTTGCGCACAGCGCCGCGCTCTTCGAGGTGCTCCAGGTGCGCCATCACCGTGTGACGCGCGAACGGCCAGGCGCGCGAATCGGCGCCTTGGTACAGGGCGGCCGTGAGTTCGGCCAGCGTCTTTGGGCCGCCGGCCAGAATCGCCAACAGTTGCTCCTCTCGCATCTGGCGCCGCTTGTACAACCGCTCCGCCGCGAGCTGCGGGTGCCAGATGGCGGGCCCGTGTCCCGGGAGCGCCACTTCCGCGTCTGACGCCATCACGGCTTGCAGTGCGCGGTAGTAATCCGCCATGTGCCCGTCCGGCGGCCCCACCCAAACGGATCCCTCTTCCACCAAGTGATCGCCGACAAAGAGCGCCTTGGCGTCGGGGAGCCACAGGTGAAGGTGACCGTGGGTGTGCCCCGGCTGGTGGATGATGTAGAGCTCGCGATGTCCTGCGCGCAGGCGCTCTGGGCACGGTTCAAAAGTGCCAGCTCCATGCGGAAACTTGACGTCGAACGCAGAAATGTCCAAAGGGTGCATGAATGCGGGGGCAGCCAGACGCGCCTTGAGCGCCGGAATGCCAGCCGTGTGGTCGACGTGGTAGTGTGTCGCGATGATCGCGGCAACGCGCTGGATGCCGAGTTGCAGAAGGTGCGCCATCACGAGGTCGAGATTTCCATCGGTGACGCCTCCGTCGACGATCACGGCCTCGCCGCCGTCCTCGATCACATACAAATTGACGGTTCCGTACGGCAGTACGTTCGGATACGCAACGCGCATACACCACACGCCGGGGAGTACGCGCTCCCATGGCCCTGCATTCGCCAAGTCGACCCCTCCGTCTCTGCGACAATCAGTTTCATGTTAAAAGTTTGTTCGAGGCGGGTCAATTTGTCACCCCATCGTGTGGTACACTCGATCTGCTGTTCGGCTGGCAAAGACAGTCTTTGCGAGAAGTTCACCCAGGCGGTGACGACAGGAGGAACCAGAACTGCCCCGGACCCTACGCTTAAGGTCATTGTCTCTGGGGATACCCCAGCGACTCAACCCTTGAACCCTGCGTGTTTGTAGTTGACGTAAGAGCTTGGTCTAAATCAATTCATACGAGGAGGGACTGGGATGTCTCGTGCGTCATTGCCAGGGGAGATGTCTCCTGAAGCATTCTGGAATTCGGGGTTCAAAGGCGCGCTCCTGGACCTCGACGGCACCTTGTTTCGCGGGCGAGCCGTGATCGAGGGGGCTCCCGAGTTTGTTCGCACCCTTCGCTCGCGGGGCATTCAACCCATCTTTTTTACCAACAACTCGTCGAGAACGCCTGTTCAGGTCGCCGCGTTTTTGCGCGATCTCGGCATCGGCGCCCATCCTGAGGAAGTGGCTACCTCCGCCCAGGCGGCTGCCTTCCTGATTCGTCAACGGACGTCCGCCGAATGTCAAGGCGAACCGCCCATGGTCGCATTTGTCGGCGGCCCCGGTTTGGAAGAGGCTCTCCGGGATGAAGGGTTGGAGCCGCGAAGGGCTCGGGCGGACGAACTGCGGGCAGCGTGGGTGAATCGTGCCGTTGCCGTCGCTGTGGGGCTCGCACCGGACGCCTGCTACGGCGACCTTGCACTTCTCGCCCGCGTCGCGCATCGCGTTGGCTGGATGGTTCTGACGAATCCGGACCGACGGCTACCCGTCGAGGACGGTTTCATGCCTGGCAATGGAGCGCTCGGCGCGTTTGTGCAGACCGCTTCATCGGCCGAGGTATTCGTGACAGGGAAGCCGGATCCGTCGTTTGTCGACTATGCGCTCCACCGGTTCCATCTTCGTCGAGAGGAAGTCGTCATCGTCGGCGACAACGTGGAGACGGACGTGGCGGCGGGGAGGGCGGCAGGCCTTGCGACGGTGTGGGTCAGGTCCGGCTTGGAAGGCGAGCTGGATTCGGCGCATTCCCCTGAGTGGACGGTCGACTCCGTGGCGTCGCTTCTTCCGCACCATTGAAACCGCCAAGGATCCTCGCCGAAGTTCAACGCTTGGACCCTTGTTTCTCGCAGATATAGTGTTTATAATCGCGGTGACTCGAGTTTCTGACACTACATATAGGACGGAAGGCTTGTCATCTGCGGCGGATTCCGCGAAGTGCCCGGTGCGCACGGGGGTGAGCAGCATGAAATGTCCGTATTGCGGAGCGGACAACACGCGCGTCATCGAGTCGAGGCCTGGCGAGGACGGGACGACCATCCGCAGGCGGCGCGAGTGCATTCATGAGGCCTGCGGGCGGCGTTTTACCACCTATGAGCGGGTGGAGCAGCGGCCGCTCATGGTCGTGAAAAAGGATCAGAAGCGGGAGGAGTTTTCCCGCGACAAGCTTTACCGCGGCATCATGAAGGCGTGTGAAAAGCGCCCTATCCCTGCGGAGACGCTGGAGGCGGTGTGCGACGAGATCGAGCGAAAGCTGCGGCTCGAGTACGAACGCGAAGTGCCGTCTTCGGTCATCGGGGAGCGCGTGATGGATGCGCTGCGGGAGCTCGACGGCGTGGCGTACGTCCGATTCGCGAGCGTGTATCGGGAGTTTCGCGATGTCGAGACGCTGCTGAAGGAAGTGCTTGCGCTCATCGGTGATCGGGCGCGCGCGGCGGAACGGCCGGCGCAGGCGGACAAGCCCTCCGGCGACGGAACGTCGTTCGCGCGAGGATAGAGGAGGATTCGAATGGCCATCGAACAACGGGAGAGGCCTATGCTGGACCTGAACGACGACGATTACCTGGGACCGACTGGTGAAAAGATCGTCGCCGACCGGTATTTGCTGAAAGACATCCGCAAGGAAGCTTTGGCGCCAGGAGCGCTCGTCGTCGCCGTGTTGGACAAGAAGCGCGCCTACCACGAGCTTGCGCGCGTGAAGGCGGTGGATCGCGATGCGGACCAGGTCACGGTGGAGCTCCGGGATGGTTCGCTCGTGGACTTGCCGGCAAGCCAAGTGGACGTGCTGCTCGAAACCTCACCTCGGCAGATGTGGCGGCGTGTCGCTCGGGGCGCTGCTGCGGTCACGCGCCAGCCGGAGGTGTGGGAAGAGGCGTTTTACGAGCTTCAGAAGGGTTGGCGCTACGTCCCAGGCGGGCGTATCAACGCGTCGCTGGGAACGGGCATGCAGGTGACGAGCTACAACTGCTTTGTGATTCCAAACGTGGGCCCCGACCTTCGCGACTACGCGGAATCGTTTGGCCAGACGCTCGAAATCCAGGCGCGGAGCGGCGGCGTGGGCATGAACCTGTCTCGCATCCCACCTCAGGGCACCCTGATTCCCGTCAGCAGGGCGTCCCGGAAGACAGAACTCATGCTGGTCCTAGACGCCTGGCATCCCGATCTCGCCGACTTTCTGGAGACTGAGTACCCTCATTCCACGAAGCTCGTCCGCGCCGACGCCGCGTTTTGGCGCGCCGTGGAAGAGGACGACGAGTGGGTGTTTCGGTTTCCGGACACGTCGGTGGAGGGGTATGACGACAAATGGACGGGCGATCTCGACGCGTGGTTGCGCCAAGGTCTTCCCGTCGAAGAGCACGGGCGCATCCGTGCGCGCGAGCTCATGGAGAAGATCCTGGCTTCCGACGCGCACCTGGTGCCGCAGGCCGTCGGATTCTGCCTAAGCCCTGGGGACAGCCGCAGCACCATCGCGAGAACCCTCGGGGACATGTGGGAGGCGATGCGGGACGGCAAGCGCGTGTCGCTCGTCCTGTCGTCGCTTCGCCCGCGCTATAGCTATGTCCGCGGTGTGAACGGGCGGTCGTCCGGCGCGTACTCGTGGGGGCTTCTGTACGACAAGGGGAACCAGGTGTTCGGCGAAGGCTTTGGCCCCGTGGGCGTCGGAGAGATTATGAGCGTGGGCTGTCAGCTCACGCTTCAGGGCGGTTCCCGCCGCGGCGCCTTGATGCTCATCTTGAACGACCGCCACGCTGATCTGCCCAAGTTCATTCGCGCGAAGCAGGTGGACGGCGTCATCACGGGAGCCAACATCAGCGTGGGCGTGTCCGAGGAGTTCATGGAGGCGAAACGCCGTGGCGAGTCGTGGCAGCTCGGATTTGTCCCGGCGTCGTACCGCGAGGCGTTCGATGGAGACTTCGGGCGCTGGATCGAAGAAGGCAAGCCTTTTGAGGTGACAGAAACGGTCTCCGCCGCGAAGCTGTGGCGCGACATCTGTGAGTCGGCATGGAAATCCGCCGAGCCGGGCGTCGTCTTTTTGGGTCGAGCCAACGCGATGAGCAACTCGTGGTATTTCAACCCGCTCGTCGCCACCAATCCGTGTGGGGAGCAGCCGCTTCCGCCCTATGGGATCTGCAACCTCGGAGCGGTTGTTCTAGCTCGATTTGCCAATGGTTTTCGCGACAGCGGCGTTCGGACCGAATTCTCCGATCCCGAGCGCGAGGCTTATGTGCGATCCCGCCTTCTCGAGAAGTTCCCGGCGGACGAGGCCGAGTTTCTCCTGCATCACATCCGCTGGGAGGAGCTCGAGCGCACGACGCGCTGGGGGATTCGGTTTCAGGACGCCGTGATCGATGCGACCTACTATCCGTTCGAAGAAAACCGGCAGAACCAGATGTCCGAACGCCGCGTGGGGCTTGGCATCATGGGACTGCACGATCTGATGCTCTACTGCGGCATTCGCTACGGCTCGGAGGAAAGTGTCAAGCTGATTGACGTGCTGATGGGGCTCATGGCGGAGTGGGCGTATCTCGAGTCCGTCGAGCTGGCGAAGGAGTACGGGCCGTTTCCGAAGTTCGACGCGGACAAGTTCCTGCAATCCGGCTTCATGCGCCACATGGCGGCGGAGCGCCCGCACGTGGTCGACGCCATCCGCAAACATGGCGTGCGTAATGTCACGACCATGACCATTGCGCCGACCGGCACGACGGGCACGATGGTCGGCTGTTCGACGGGGTGCGAGCCATACTACGCGTGGTCGTACTTCCGCAACTCTCGCCTCGGTTTGTTCGAGGAACACGCGTCGATCGTCGAGGAATACCGGCGCGCACATCCGAACGAGGAGAGCCTGCCGCCCTACTTCGTCACCGCGATGGAGCTCACGCCAGAGGAGCACGTGCGCGTGCAGGCCGCGCTGCAGCGATGGATCGACAGTTCCATCTCCAAGACGTGCAACGCGCCGAACTCGTACACGGTGGAAGACACGGTGAAATTGTACGATCTCGCCTACGAGCTCGGCTGCAAGGGCATCACCATCTACCGGGACGGATCGCGCAGCGAGCAGGTACTGTCGCTGAAGAAGGACGACGAAACGGGCGATGGCCAGGAAGCGAAGGGCGCGGCAACTTCGGAGACACCCGAAAAGGCGGCACAACCAGTCCAGGCTGCTCCTGCTCCGGGTGGGTACGTGAAGCGCCGGCGCCCCGACGTGCTCTATGGTGCGACGTACCGCAAGGAGACCCCGCTCGGCAAGGCGTTTATCACGATCAACGACGATCCGGACACGCACATGGCCACCGAGGTGTTTGTCAACGTCGGCAAGGCCGGATCGGACGTGTACGCGGCCAACGAGGCGCTCGGCCGGGCCATCACGCTGTACCTGCGCGAGTCGAACAACCCCAACCGCGAGGCGGAGTTGGTGAAACACTTCTCCGGCATTGGAGGCCAAAATGCCGTGGGCTTTGGCGCGCAGCGCATCACGTCGGTGCCGGACGCCATCGCAAAGGCCTTAATCGAGCACGCCGAGACGTTCCCGCTTCGCCAGATGGCCGCGCGCCAGGCGGCGACGTCTGCGCCGGACGAGCTCGACGACGCGAAGCCGTCGGAACTGAGGGCGTATTCCATCGCGAAGGATTGGTGTCCGGAGTGCCATCAGCACACGCTGATTCGCCAAGGCGGATGCTACGAGTGTGAGGCGTGCGGTTACAGCAAATGTTGATGGGACGGGCGGCTCGAGCCTTCGGGCCGCCCCACTGCGTGCGAGAGGCGATCCCGGCCTGCGGTATTGCGCGGGCGGCGAGGAACGAATATCGTGAAGGTGATCGCGGGATCGGGCCGCGGGACCACGCACGAGGAGAAAGAACGATGTCCCATTCGTATGACGAACATCCGCACGGTCATCATCACGCGCATGGTGGCGGGCACGTGCACGAAGGCGAATGGCTGCACGTGCACGCGCCGGCCGACAAGATGCGCCTGGCGTTCTGGTTGACGGCGCTGGTGTTTCTCGCGGAAGTTCTCGGTGGAGTGGTGTCCGGCAGTTTGGCCCTTCTGTCGGACGCAGGCCACGTGCTCACGGACATGGCCGCGCTCGGACTTTCGTGGTACGCGCTTCGACAGGCAGAGCGGCCGTCCGATGCGCGCATGACGTTTGGCTATCATCGCGCTGGCATTCTGGCCGCGCTGTTGAACGCGCTGCTCCTGCTCGGCGTCACTGTTTGGGTGATGGTGGAAGCCTGGAACCGGCTACAGCACCCTCGGCCGATTGAACCGCTGTGGATGTCGCTTAGCGCTTTGGTCGGCGTTATCGTGAATCTCGGTATGGCCGTCGCGATGCGCGGCGAGGACAATCTCAACGTGCAGAGCGCCGTGCTGCACATGCTGGGCGATATGGCGGCTTCGCTTGGGGTCATCGCGGCGGGCGCCGTGATCGCCTGGACGCACTGGGAGCCCATCGATCCCATTCTGAGCGTGGCCATCGCGCTGGCCATCGCCTATGGCGCCATCCGGCTCGCGGGACGCGCCACGCGCATTCTGATGGAGGGGGCGCCGGCCGACGTGAATGCCCGAGACGTCGTGAACGCCATCCTGACGGTGGAAGGCGTGCGGGGCGTGCACGACCTTCACATCTGGTCCATCGCGAACGGGCGCAATGCGCTCTCGTGCCATGTGGAGATGGACGGTGTCACGACGGTATCCGAAACGCAGGGCGTGATCCGGGAAATTGAACACCGGCTGCGCCACCTCAATATCGGGCACGTCACCGTTCAGGTGGAAGACGAGGATCATCCTCACGAGCCGAGCGTGTTCTGCGCTCAGGCGCACCAGGAGATGCGCCACGGCGAGGTCAATGGAGTGGGCGATGAAGGTTCAAGATCACCACGCCCGCCACAATGAGCCCGATGCCTAAACCCATCAGCGGCGTGATAGGTTGCCTGTAGGCAACGGCGCCAATCGCCGCGATGGCCGCGGTGCCGACGCCGGACCAGATGGCGTACGCCACGCCAATGGGAATGGTTCGAAGCGCCTGCGAGAGCGCGTAGAAGGAGAGCGCGTAGCCCAGGACCACGGCCAGCGAAGGCCAGAGGCGTGAGAATCCGTGTGTCAATTTGAGCATCGAAGTCGCCAACACCTCGGACGCTATGGCAGCCGCCAAGAACCAACCGTTCACAGGTGTTCACTCCTCTCTGGGAACGTCGGAGACGGGCGATCGCGCATACGCTATAGCACAGACGCGGTTGGAGGTGCCCGATATGACGTATCCCGCGGATCAAGCATATCTCAAATGGATGGCCATTGCGGCGTTTTGTATCGCGTTTGCGCCGCTCGTCTGGCCGGTGCTGCGGGCGCGGCCGTGACGCGCCCGCGCCTGGCGCCATGCCGGAATGGAGACCCAACATGCCGTGGTTGCACATCGCCTACTTGCTCGTTTTTGCACTCGATCTCGTCACGGCCTGCGTGATCATTTTCGTAGAGCGGCATAACGCCGCCGTCACGTGGGCGTGGCTCATGGTTTTGTTGTTTGTTCCAGTTGGCGGATTCATCTTGTACGTGCTGTTTGGACAACATATCAGCCGCTACCGGTTGGCCCGGTTTCGCCTGCGCAATGCGCCCTGGGTGGCGCGCGCCGCGGAGCGCCAGCACCGGCAGGTTGAGTCGGGCCATGTGTTGTACAAGGAACCGGCCGCACAGCGCCATGCGGATCTCATCGCGCTGAATCTCAAGACGGCTTACGCGGTCTATACGGAAGATAATCGCGTCGATGTCTTCGTGCGCGGGGTGGACAAGTTCGAAGCCCTGTTCGAAGACATTCGAAAGGCGAAGGATCACATCCACCTCGAATACTATATCTTCCGGCCGGACGACCTCGGCAAGCGCCTCGTTTGCCTCCTGGCCGAGAAGGCGCGCGAGGGTGTGCAGGTTCGCCTCCTTTACGACGCCGTCGGCTGCGCATGGACTCCCAAGTCGTTTTTCGAACCGCTGGTGCGTGAAGGCGGAGAAGTCGCCGCTTTCTTTCCTTCCCGCATCCCGTACGTGAATCTGCGCATGAACAATCGCAACCATCGGAAAATCGCGGTGGTGGATGGGTCCGTCGCATACGTTGGCGGTTTCAACGTCGGAGATGAATACCTGGGCAAGGACGAGCGGTTCGGCTTTTGGCGCGACACGCATCTGCGCATCGAAGGTAGCGCCATCTTGGAGTTGCAGTCTATCTTCCTGTTGGATTGGAATTCCTCATCTAAGCGTCCCGTGGAATTCGAGGAGCGCTATTTTCCTCGCGTTTGCGGGCGCCCCGGCGCGACCGGCATGCAGGTGGTGGCGAGCGGACCGGACACGGATTGGGAGCAGATCCGGAATGCGTACATCAAAATGATTTACGCGGCCAAAGAGAGCATCTATATCCAGACGCCGTACTTTGTCCCGGACGACAGCCTGTTGACGGCGCTGAAAATTGCGAGTCTTTCCGGCGTCGACGTGAAGGTCATGTTGCCGGGCAAGCCGGATCACCTGTGGGTTTTTTGGGCCTCGAGATTTTATCTCGGCGATCTGCTTCAGGCGGGCGTGCAGTGTTACCTATACCGAGACGGCTTTCTACACGCCAAAATGGTGGTGACGGATCGGGAATTGGCTTCCGTCGGCACAGCGAACATCGATATTCGCAGTTTCAAACTCAACTTCGAAGTCAATGCGCTCATCTTCGACCGAGACAAGAGTGGGCATCTCGCCGATCTGTTCGAGCGCGATCTTGAGAAATGTGATAGATTGACGCTGGAACAATATCGATCACGGCCGAGAGCCGAACGCATCATGGAGAGCTGCGCAAGGCTTTTGTCTCCGATTCTGTGAAAGGAAGTCGAGCATGGAGAAGAAGAGGATGGCGGGTGAAGAAGCCGCAAAGCGAATTCAACCTGGGATGAAGGTCGGCCTCGGAACGGGTTCGACCGCGTATTACACCATTGTCGAGGTGGGCAGACGGGTCAAGGAAGGGCTCGACGTCGTGGCCATCCCCACGTCGCGTGAGACGGAGCGGCTAGCCCGAGAGCTGGGAATCCCTTTGACCGATTTCCGCAACTGTCCTCGCCTGGATCTCACCATCGACGGCGCCGACGCGGTCACACCGGACCTTCAACTCATTAAGGGCGGCGGAGGCGCGCTGTTGCGCGAAAAGTTGGTCGCGTCGATCTCGGATGAGCTCATCATCGTCGTGGATGACAGCAAGCTGTACGATACGCTGTCAGGGCTCGCCATCCCCATTGAAGTCGTGCCTTTCGCGTGGGAGACGACCGCGCGGCGGATTGAACAACTCGGCGGACGCTGGACGTTGCGCGAGCGAAACGGGGAAGTGTTCGTCACGGACAATCACAATTACATCCTGGACACGGTGTTCGATGAAGTGGCTAATCCGGCGGATTTGGCGCGGCGTCTCAAGTTGACCACCGGAGTCGTGGAGTCGGGGCTGTTCATCGACATGGCGAACGAGGTGGCCATTGGCACGGACGAAGGTGTGGTGTGGCGCAGGAAGCCAGGGATTTGAGCGCGGGCGAAGCGCATACAAACCGTTGCGCAGGGCACGGTAAGGGCACGGGAGGGATGGCCCATGCAAGGGGAGACACACCGCAAGCCTGGACCCCCGATGCGCAACATCGGCGAAAAGCTGCTCGCCGAGGGGGACCGTCAAGC
Source organism: Alicyclobacillus acidocaldarius subsp. acidocaldarius Tc-4-1 (assembly GCF_000219875.1). Classification (NCBI taxonomy): domain Bacteria; kingdom Bacillati; phylum Bacillota; class Bacilli; order Caryophanales; family Alicyclobacillaceae; genus Alicyclobacillus; species Alicyclobacillus acidocaldarius. Next base: position 1,883,703 of record NC_017167.1, on the reverse strand, counting down.
GCTGGAGCAGTGGGCGATTCGCGATACTCTCGAGGAGCATACGCTGACTCCGACGCCGGAAGATGGAAGGCGCATTGGCCAAAAGCGCACCTCGCCCATCAAACCTCGGTGAACGGAGCTGTCGGCGGCGGGCGTCGAAGACAGCTCGTCGCCCTTTGAATGCGTTTGAACCTTTGCCGACAGTCTGATACTGTGAAAGAGAGTGGAATGATAGCGGGGAGTCGTGGATGTGGCGGGGTTTGTTAAGCAACTGCTCACAGATTGGCGCACCATTGCGATGATCCTGTCGGGCGCCCTGGTGGCGGTGGTGGTTCTGTACTTGGACCGGAATCACCGGCTAACCGACTGGATTCAGTCGTGGGGATTCTGGGGCGTGATCTGGGCCATCGCAATCATGGTCATCTGGTGCCTGACGCCCATCCCGTCCGAAGGGCTTTTGATCATCTTCCTGCGCGTGTTTGGGGTTGTCGCGGGAACGACCTATGCGTGGATTGGATCCACCATCAGTTCCATTCTTATTTTCATCGCCCGCTATTTTACGCGCATCATGCTCCAACGCGTCCAGCACCACGAGCGGTTTGAACAGGTCAACCATTGGGTGCGAGAATGGGGGAGTTTGGGCTTGTTGCTAGCCCGCTTGCTTCCGGTGCCCGCGTTTCTCGTCAACTATGTTGCCGGCATGATCCCAGCCACGTCGCTTTGGTCGTACACGTGGACGGCCGTCGTGGCCATGGTCCCGTATTATCTCGGGGTTGCGTTGGTCTACGCAGGTGTGTTTGGCAACTGGATCTACATCCTTCTGGGATGTATTCCGCTCGCGGCGCTCGCCGTGTTTGCGGCTCTGTTGCGCCGCCGCGTCGGGCGCAACGGCCACGCGAAGTGAAGCAGAATGCGAAAACGGCGGACCATTGCGCAAGACTACATACGTGGAGTGAATGTGGGTGAACGGGGATCGCCTGGATATCGCACAGCGGCTCGACACGATTATGGAGCGGTTCTTCCGCGGGATGCGCTCGCACTTCACCGAGGATAAATTCGGTTTGACGCACACGCAGGCGTTTGTGCTCCGGCACTTGAGCCTCGTGCCGCAGGCCAAGTCGTCTGACTTGGCCCGCATCGCAGGTCTGAGCCCCGGTGCCATCACCCAGGTGTGTGACGAACTCGTTCGGTTGGGCTACGTCGAGCGCGTGCGTTCAAGTGAGGATCGGCGAGTCGTGTACGTGATTCTAACGGATCGCGGCCGTTCCCATCTCCGAGAGCTGACGAGAAGTCGCGCTGTGAAGATCGCGCAACTCCTGGACAAGCTGGGAGAGCAGGACGCGAGGAAGTTTCTCGAACTTCTCGAGCGATTGGTCGCCATCATGGATGAACATCCATGTACAGCGAGTCCACGTGGTAGACAGGAGGGTGAACCATGACCGTTGGCTGGATGGGCCTTGGGCTAATGGGCGAGCGAATGGTCAAGCGGGTCGCGTCGTTGGGCGAAGAGGTCCTCGCGTACAACCGTTCGCCAAAATCAATTCAGCATTTGCCTTCCAACGTGCGGCTCACGTCGGATCCGCGAGAAGCCACACAGGGATGCCGGCTAACCTTTCTCATGCTCTCCGATGCCGCGGCAGTGGAAGAGGCGTTATTCGCGTCAGGGGCCATCGATGCGATGGAGCCAGGGGCCATCGTCGTCAACATGAGCACGGTCGGGGTCGAAGACTCAATTCGTTTGGCGGACCAAGTGGAACGGCGCGGCGTGGGGTACGTGGAGTCGCCTGTCCTCGGGACCACCAAGCCGGCCGAAGAGGGGAAGCTCGTAGCCTTGGTGGCAGGAACGGAGGCGAACGTGGACGCAGCTCTGCCGTATCTACGGACGATGGCGCATGTCATTCACCGCCTGGGCAACGTCGGCAACGCCTCCGCCATGAAGCTCATGGTCAACTACTTGCTTGCGATGTCCATGCTGTCGCTGGGAGAAGCGCTCGCCTTTGCGGAACGGGCGGGGTTCGACGTTCGAACAGCGCTAGACGTGCTGGCCACGAGTTCGGTATGGCCTGCCGTGTACAGCGGGAAGCGCGGAATGATTGAGTCAGGCGATTTCACGCCGCAATTTCCAGTGAAACATCTGGCGAAGGACATGCGTCTATTCATGGAAGCCAGCGAGCGTTGGCAGGCTCGCACGCCCATTGCGGGGCTCGCTCGGGATCTCCTGCGACGCGCATCCTCGGGCCCGCTCGCCGATCTCGACATGGCTGCGTTGTGTGCGTGGTTCCGAGATGATGGACAGGGCCAAGCCTCGGCACGGTAGGCCTTGGCGCGAGGAGGCTTGAGGCGTGGACGTCAGTTTGGTGATCCCGACGTACAACGAGCGAGACAACATCCATCCCCTGGTGGAACGCATTCATCGAGCTTTATCCCCTCTAGGGATTTCCTACGAAATTTGGTTTGTCGACGATAGCAGCGATGATACGGTTGCGGTCCTTCGAGATCTGGAGTCCCAGGATCCCGCCGTTCACGTGTTCCACCGCGATCACGAGCGGGGCCTCGCGAGCGCGGTCGTGCGTGGATTCGAACGTGCGCAGGGCAGGTATCTGATTGTGATGGACGCGGATCTGCAACATCCGCCGGAGCTGTTGCCGGCCATCTACGAGCGTTTAGAATCCGGGATCGATGTGGTGATTCCAAGCCGTTTCGTGGAAGGGGGCTCAGACGGCGGGCTGGGCCCACTGCGGAAGTTGATCTCGTGGACGGCGAGGGTCATTGGGCAGCTCGCTCTCCATCGCCTGCGCAAGATCTCGGACTGCACGAGCGGCTTCTTCGGCCTGCGGCGCGACGTGATTGAAGGTGTCGAGCTGAATCCTATTGGATGGAAGATCTTAATTGAGGTGCTGGTAAAAGGCCGCTACCGCAGCGTGCACGAGATCGCGTACGAGTTCGTGGCCCGCGATTTCGGCGAATCCAAGATGAGTCTCAAGGAGCAGTGGAACTACTTTCGCCACCTGGTGCGCTTGGTGAGCCAGAGCCCGCCGGATCGGCGGTTCTTCCTGTTCTGTTTCATCGGCCTGTCGGGCGTGGTGGTGAACGAGGCGGTTCTGAGCCTCCTGTGGTACGGCTTTCACCTGCGGGACACCGTGGCATCCGTTGCTGCCTCGCTGGTGGCCATGTTGAATAACTATTTCTGGAACGATCGCGTCACCTGGAAATCCGAATCCTCCGGGCGAGGATGGGGATGGAAGCTGCCTGTGTTTGTCGGCATTTCGCTCGTCGGGATCGCCATCACGACGCTCGTGATGCGAGGATGCGAGGAATTGGGCGTACCCGTTCCGGTCGGGCAGGCCATTGGAATCCTAGTGTCCACCGTCTGGTCGTATTGGATGAACAGTCGCGTGACGTGGCGAAACATCGAGCGTGAGGCCCGTGGGGATGCGATTGTGGTCACACGGGAGTCGGTGCGGGATTCGCTGATGCGTGCCAAAACAGGCGCGTGACCAAGCGTCAGCCAGATCTCGCACGTTCGGTCGCCGTTTGCGCCGCGCGTGCCTCTGGAGGGAGCCAGGTGCGCGTCTCACGAGGGTCCTGAATGATCCGCGACGGAACTTCGCCGTCTGCGAAAAACCGTTTGGCGACATACCGGGCTTCGGCCGGATTGACGACCCAGTAGCTCAAGTCCCCTGGAATGGACGGGTCGGGATCGTGAAAGGAGCCCGGCAGCGTGGTGTGCACGGCCCGGTACGTCCTGTACTGCGGCGCGCGGGCCGCAAGCCGCGTCATGTCACCAAGGGACATGTCGGTGTCGATCATCTTCCACGCGTCCAGCGCCACTTCGGGCAGCCGGGGCAGTGTCTGTGGGCGAAAGAGCTGGTCCTTGAGCGCCATGAGAAACGCCTGTTGTCGCTCCGTGCGCCCGATGTCGCCGAGCGCGTCGTGCCGGTAACGGACAAACTGAAGCGCCTGTTCGCCGCTCAGGTGATGCCGGCCTTTCCGCAGGTGAATGACGCCGTACACCTTGTCACCCGTGCGGTAGTCCATATTGCGCGGCACGTCGATGTCGAGGCCGCCGATGCGGTCGACCATGCGCACGAGTGCATCAAATCGAATGACGGCGTAATGGTCGATGGGGAGCCCAATCAAGCGCTCCACCAGCATGCAGGTTTCTTCTGGCCCACCACTCGCGAGGGCTTCGTTGATCTTGTGATACCGTCCGTCTGGGAAGGCCACCTGGGTGTCGCGCGGGATAGAGAGGAGTTCGATGCGGCGGTGGCTGTCATCGAGGCTCGCGACGAGGAGCACGTCGGCATTCCCGCGCGGGTCTTCGGGGCGCTTGTCGCTGCCTAAGACGAGAATCGTTTCGCGCCCCCCAAGTCGCGTGGTGCCTGTGTCTGCGGCCGTCCAACCGGCGGAGGACGGTTCGGCCGAGCGCGAAGGATGATCATGCGCATGCGGCCTTTCCAGCCGAGGCCAGGCATGCCACGCTCCGAACGCCGCGACAGCCACAGCGACCCACCCCAAACGCCGACCGTGTCGCTTCAAGGCGATCCCTCCCATCTCCTCGTTATCCTGTGAGGAGATGGGGATCTTTATACCGGGACCAAGCTGTGAAACGCGTCATTCGTGGTATAAGACCTGATTGCAATTCGCACAGATGTACACGTACTGCTCGCGCACGACGCGGCCTTCAACGGGCATCCCTGGCTTGATGACAACGCTAGAGTCGAGCTCGACTTGGCGTTCTTCCCGGAACCAGGTATGATCGCAGTGCGGACAGCGGATGGCGTGTTGAGCGCTCGCCATGTCGTTCATCTCCCATCCAAGACCTAGATATCGCGTTCACGTCCACCATTATATCGATGAGCGAAGAACGGGGTCAAAGTCCGCACCGCGGGGAGGTCCAGGATGATACGCGTCGGAACGTGCGCTTTTCACGATCACGACGACTTCTACCCTCGCACCTGGCCCCGGGAGTTTCGACTCGCCTACTACGCGTCGTATTTCGATCTCGTCGAGATCGACAGCACCTTTTACCGCGTCGTGGAGGCCCGCGTGTGGGAGCGGTGGCTCGAGCAAGTGAGTCCTTCCTTCCTCTTTCACGTCAAGGCGCCCGGCGCGCTGACGTTTCACGTTCGGGTGATGTCCAGAGAGGCGCGCCGTGACGTAGGCAAGGCGTTTTTGGCGAGTCTCAAACCCGTCGAGGAGCGGGGCCAACTGGGCGTCATCTTATTGCAGTTTCCCCCGTGGTTTGACGCCACGCGCCAGCATCGCGTGACCGTCGAACGCCTGGTGGATTTCCTGCATCCCCATCGCGTGGCGGTGGAATTTCGCGAGCGCAGTTGGTACGCTACCGACGAACGTACCCATCGGACGCTCGAATGGCTCCAGGCCATGGGCGCCGTTCACGTCATCTGTGACGAACCCGACGCGGGGCGTACGTCAGTTCCGTACGTGCCCCGCGTGACGACTCCAGATCTCGCTATTTTCCGCATGCACGGCCGAAATCGCGAGACGTGGAACCAAAAGGGTCTCACTTCGTCCAAGGAGCGATTCTGTTATCGATACAGCCAGGACGAGCTCCGCGAAATCGTTCCGGACGTGCGCGCACTCGCCGAGCGGGTTCGAGAGGTTCACATCCTGATGAACAACAACTCGAACAACGATGCTGTATGGAACGCGTTCGATTGGCTGGATCTTCTCCATCTCGCGAGGCGCCCAAGGCCTCGGCTCGAGCGCGGAGATCAGATCCGCCTGTGGGGTGACGAGAACGATGGAGGCCTGTCATGAACGAACGGTATCCAAACTGGATGTTTGCTGGCGTCGCCATCGCTGCGTACGAGTTTTCAGGTTTCTTGGCGCGTTGGACCGGCGCCTCAGGCATCCGGTGGGTGGGATACGGCGTGGTGGCGGCCTGTGCCGCCATTCTGGGTGTTCGGTATCTGAGAACCTTTTGGTCCAGTTGGAAGAGGCGCCGGGGACCCAACGATCGCTGACTCGGCCTCAGCCGTGTTCGGCGAGGAGGCTCTCCATGTGTGCCGCAAACGCTGGGGAAAGGCGCGTGTAGAATGACACGCCATGTTGCTCAATCACACCCATTTCCGTGACGAGGTGCATCAAAACGGTCACAATTTTGTAGGGTTTTCCGAACGCATCAGGGGCGCTCCCAAACAGCGGCTTTGCGTGGCGCACGTACTCGGCGTCCGAGCACTCTACCATGCCGAGGATGTGTTCGAGCGCGATTCGATACGTCGTTCGACCTCGCTGTTGGACGAACTCGCGCGTTGTCAACTGATACTTCACCTGGTTGCGCACTTCGCTCCGCTTGAGTTCCCCTCGCAGCCGTTTGACCTTGGGAAATGCATACATCGCGCGGTCTCCTTTCTCGCCTCATTGTAGCACACTTGTCATGTAGAACCCCGGGAGACGCATGCAATGGAGCGCGGGCATTTGGTATGGTTTTGATAAATTTTTGAGGAATGGTGCAGACGGTATCACGAGGAGGAGAGACGCGATTGAATGTCTTGATCTCGATCGCTGCGGTGGTTCTGACCGCATGGAGCGTCGGCGTTCATCTGTGGGTGCACAGCCCTGTGATGCAGTTCTTTGTTTCCTCAGCGGCCGTGATCCCGCTCGCGGCCATCATGGGGCGGGCCACGGAGGCCATCGCGGCGAGGTCCGGCGAGCGACTGGGAGGTCTTTTATCGGCGACATTTGGCAATGCGGTGGAACTTATCATCGGCGTGTTTTCCCTGAAGGACGGGCTCATTCCTTTGGTCAAGTCGTCCATCACGGGCTCCATCATCAGCAATCTGCTGTTCGTCTTGGGCCTCTCGTTCTTCGTAGGGGGCTTGCGCCATCCGATTCAAAAGTTTAATGTCCGCGTAGCGCGCAGTCACGGTTCCATGTTGATGCTGGGGATTGGCGTTGCGTTTGTGGTACCCACCGCCTTCGCCTATGGCGCTGCTCACCTATCCCCGGTCCTGTCGTACGGGGCGGCGGCCGTCTCCCTCGTGGTGTATCTACTGGGACTCTACTTCAGCTTGTTCACCCATCGCGAACTGTTCCAAGCGATTCAACATGAAGAGGACGACGCTTCCGCGTCGACCAAGCCGCTTCTCGTCCATGTGGCGCTGTTGGCGGCTTCCACCGTCCTCGTGAGTCTGGAGAGCGACTGGCTCGTCGGCTCGGTGCGTTCCATCGCAACACACCTCGGGTGGAGCGAAGTGTTCATCGGCGTCGTGGTTGTCGCCATCATCGGAAATGCCGCGGAGCACGCCTCGGCGGTCTGGATGGCTTGGAAAAACCGCATGGATTTGTCGCTCGAAATCGCCGTGGGAAGCACGCTTCAGGTGGCCATGTTCATCGCGCCGGTCCTGTTTTTCATCGGCGCGCTGATGGGCGTCCCGTTCACGTTCGCGTTCACGTGGCCGGAAGTGGTCAGCATGATGGCCGCCGTTTTGCTCGTTGTTGTGCTCGTCATGGATGGAGAGTCCAATTGGCTGGAAGGCGCTATGGCTTTTGGCGCCTACGTGGTACTGGCGGCTGGGTTCTATAGCCTGCCGGGGTGACAGGAGATGAATTGGGTAAAGGAGATCCTTCGGAAACTGGCCCAGTACCTAGGTATCGGCCTTGCCACCATCTTGCCGTTTGCGCTGGCCATCTGGGTGGTGGTGTTCGTCGTCAACCAGGTCGATGGACTCGTCAGCTGGTACATCCCCTGGGTCTATCTTCACATCCCGGGTCTCGGTTTTTTGATTGTTCTCGCGGCGCTGTTCGTCATCGGCCTGTTGTCGCGCGCATACGTCAGCCGGATCGTGTTGCAATGGGCGGATCGCCTCTTTACGCACATCCCGGTCGTGCGCACCGTGTACACCACGGTCAAGGAGCTCATCGAGAACTTGTTCCGGCGGCGAACAGCGTTCCAAACTCCTGTGCTCGTGATGTGGCCGGACGAACGCGCCCAGGTGCTTGGCTTCATCACGTCCGAAACGCTTCCCGAGGCACTCGATCCGCAGGGGCGAATGGTGGCTGTGTACCTGCCGAATGCGTTTCAATTTGCAGGCGTGACGGTCCTTGTCCCGCGGGATCGCGTCAAGCCGGTCGATCTGAGCGTGGAATCTGCTTGGCGGTTCGCGTTGTCCGCAGGACTCGGCGAGACGCGAGGGGTGGAAACCGACGGAAAGGGAAAGATGCCTGCGGCGCAAGCGCGTGTGGATGCGGAAGGCCCTGACCGTTCGGAGGGGCCCAAGCCCCCTCCGCCGCCCGTTGGCGCGTGAGCAGTGACGGCCTAGGCCGATATCCTGTACAATGAAGAGCATGACACGTGGGAGGTGCGCGGGATGTCCGACGTCACGAGCAGGGTGCGGGGAAACCTGGCCGCCATTGAGCCTTACAAACCCGGTCTGAGCGACGAGAAACTGCGCCGAGAACTGGGGAACCGGCGAATCATCAAGCTCAATTCAAACGAAAACGCACTTGGCCCTTCGCCGCTCGCCATCGAGGCCATTCGCAAGGAGCTGCCGCGGCTTCACTTGTATCCGGATGGCGCGAGTGATCTGGTGCGCGAGGCCGTCGCTCGTCATCACGGAATTTCTCCGGATCAAGTGCTGGTGGGCAACGGATCCGATGACATCATCAAGCTCATCTCTGAGACGTTTCTCGAGCCAGGCGACGAGATCGTCGTGCCGCATCCGTCGTTCTCTCAGTACGGATTCGGCGCACAGGTGATGGACGCCCGTGTGCGGCCCGTGCCGCTGAAGCCGGACTTTACATATGACGTCGATGCCATGGCGGAGGCCGTCACGCCGCGGACGAAGATCGTGTATTTGTGCACACCCAACAATCCAACCGGGACCGTGCTGAAGCGCGGTGAGTTTGAGGCTCTCATGGCGCGCATCCCCGACGACGTGTTTGTCGTGGTCGACATGGCGTACGACAATTACGCCTTGGATGAAGAACGCCTGCAGCTTCGCCCGGAGGAGCTCGAACGCGGGAACGTGGGGTTTCTGTTCACGTTTTCAAAGCTGTATGGGTTGGCTGGATTGCGCGTAGGGTATCTGGTGGCGAACGCGAATGTGATTCAGTTCATTCACCGCGTGCGAGAGCCTTTCAACGTGAATCGCGTGGCCCAAATCGGCGCTATCGCCGCGCTTGAGGATGTCGATCACGTCCGGCGATCGCAGGCGCTTGCTTCTCAAGCGAGGTTTCAATACAGGCGGCTTGCCGAACATGGGATCCGCGTGGTGCCGAGCGAGGCAAACTTTTGCCTGGTGGAAGTCGGCGATGGCGCGGCGGTGTTT